>NZ_JBFAQM010000017.1:0-92220 GCF_040677315.1 Actinoplanes sp. NPDC049316
CTGGCCGGGAGCGCCGCCGGCGCCCTGGCCGGGAGCGCCGCCGGCGCCCTGGCCGGGAGCACCGGCCGAGCCGCCGGTGCCGGCACCGCTCGAGGTGATCGCCGCGCGGCCGGCCGCGATTTCCACCTCCAGCTCGGCGATGAGCGCGTCGGCGGCGCTGCGGGCCGCGGTCAAGTCGGATGCCGCGCGGTGCACGGCCGCCACCAGCTGCTCGGCCTGCCCCACCGCCTGCTCGGCGGCCCGGACGGCGAGCGCCGCCTCAGCCCGAGCCCCGCCCGGCACCCCGGCCCCGGGCCCGGGCCCGGCCGCCTCGTCCGGTCCGTCGTCCGAGGTCGTCGCCGCGTCCGGGGCCCCGGCTCCGGGCCCGGCCGCGTTGCCCCGTCCGTCGTGTGAACTCGTCGCCGCCCCCGGCGTTTCCGCGGAGGTGAGCGCCGCACGCGCCCGTGCGATCGCGTCTGCCGCGAACTGCAGGCGTTCCCGGGCCTGGTCGACGTTTCCCGAGACGCCGGTCACCGTCTGGCCGTCGTACTCGGCGAGGAGCTTCCGCCGGACCGCCGCGGCCTCCAGCAGCGTCGCCTCGGCCGCGCGTCGCCGCTGGTCGGCCTCCGCCGCCGCCTCGGCCGCGCGGCCCTCCAGGTCGCGGAGCTCGTCGAAGGCCTCGGACTCCGCGTCGAGCCGGTCGTCGGCCGCCCGGCAGCGGGCGATGATCTCGGTGAGGGTGCGGCGGCGCGCCTCCTCGGCGGGTGCCGGCTCCTCCTCGAGGGTCATCCGGAGCCGGAAAGCCTCGGCCACGTCCTGGCGGGACGCCTCCAGCGCCGCGCGGAAGCGGGCTGTCTCGGCCTCGCCGTACTGGGCGGTGGCCAGGGCCAGCTCGCTCTCGCTGGCGCGCAGGTCGTCGTCGAGCTCGATCAGGAGCGCGTTGGCCTGGGCGGTCAGCTCGGCCGTCGGCGGCCCTTCCGGCTGGGCGGGAGCGGCCGGGCGGGCGCGGCGCCGGCGCAGGAAGACCCAGAGGAGGCCGCCGGCGATGACCGCCGCGAGGACCACGAAGATCCACACGTACGAGGCTGAGCCGCCGCCGGCCGCCTGCTCGTAGCCGGAGGTGGCCGCCACCACCGCGCCGGCCCAGTCGTTGCGGCTCAGCGCGGGCTCGATGTCGTCCCGTTCCACGTTGCGCAGTTCGGTGTCGGAGAAGCGGGAGTCCTGCGGGAACGACGTCCAGTACGCCCGGTCGCGAACGGCCACCGCCAGCAGCGCGTCGCGGTCGCCGAGGTCGCTCAGGCGGGCCGTCTGCTCCGTCCACTCCTGGGCCGGGGTGCCGTCGAAGGAGTCGACGTACACGACGAAGAGCTGGATGCCGGTCTTCTGCTGTAGCGAGCTCAGCGCCGCGTCCACCCGCGCGCGGTCGCCGCCGAGCGCGCCGGCCGAGTCGGTCACCTGGGTGGCCAGGCGGGACGGCGGATCCGCCCGGGCCGGCGCGGGCACGAGCAGCAGGGCCAGAGCGATCAACAGGATCCGGCGGGCGAACGTCACCCGCTCACCGTAGATCCTGGGACCGACACTTCGCGCCGCCGGGCGCGGGTGGCAAGGTGGTCATCATGAGCCAGCGAGTCAACGGAGCCATCGCCCGGGCCAAGGGTGCACCCGTCGAGGTCACCACCGTCGTCGTGCCGGATCCCGGCCCCGGCGAGGCCGTCGTCCGCATCCAGGCGTGCGGTGTGTGCCACACCGACCTGCATTATCGGGAGGGCGGGATCAACGACGACTTCCCGTTCCTGCTGGGCCATGAGGCGGCGGGCATCGTGGAGACGGTCGGCGAGGGCGTCACCGACGTCGCCCCGGGCGACTTCGTGGTGCTGAACTGGCGGGCCGTCTGCGGTCAGTGCCGCGCCTGCCGCAAGGGCAAGCCGTGGTACTGCTTCAACACCCACAACGCGGCTCAGAAGATGACGCTCGAGGACGGCACCGAGTTGTCGCCCGCCCTGGGCATCGGCGCGTTCGTCGAGAAGACGCTGGTGCACGCCGGTCAGTGCACGAAGGTGGACCCGGCCGCCCGGCCCGCCGCGGTGGGCCTGCTCGGCTGCGGGGTCATGGCCGGCATCGGCGCGGCCATCAACACCGGCGGCGTGACCCGCGGCGACTCGGTCGCCGTCATCGGCTGCGGCGGGGTCGGCGACGGGGCCGTGGTCGGCGCGGCGCTGGCCGGCGCCTCCACGATCATCGCGATCGACACCGACGACCAGAAGCTCGAGTGGGCCCGCAAGTTCGGCGCCACCCACACGATCAACGCGCGGGGCACGGACGTGGTCGCCGCGGTGCAGGAGCTCACCGGGGGCAACGGCGCGGACGTCGTCGTCGAGGCGGTCGGCCGCCCGGAGACGTACAAGCAGGCCTTCTACGCCCGTGACCTGGCCGGCACGGTGGTGCTGGTCGGGGTGCCGACCCCCGAGATGACGATCGAGCTGCCGCTGCTCGACGTCTTCGGCCGCGGCGGGGCGCTCAAGAGCAGCTGGTACGGCGACTGCCTGCCGTCCCGCGACTTCCCCATGCTCACCGACCTCTACCTGCAGGGCCGGCTCGACCTCGACGCGTTCGTCACCGAGGAGATCCGGCTGGACCAGGTCGAGGAGGCGTTCGGCAAGATGCACACCGGCGGCGTGCTGCGCTCGGTGGTGATGTTCTGATGGGCGTGCGCGTCGATCACGCGGTTACCAGCGGCACGTTCTCGCTGGACGGGGAGACGTTCGACGTCGACAACAACGTGTGGGTGGTCGGCGACGACAGCGAATGCGTGGTCGTCGACGCTCCGCACTCCGTACCCGCGATCCTCGAGGTGGTGGACGGCCGCAAGGTCGTCGCGATCGTCCTCACCCACGCCCATGACGATCACGTACGCGTCGCCCCGGAGCTCGCGGAGCGCACGGGCGCGCCGTTGCTGCTGCACCCGGCCGAGGACGTGCTGTGGAAGCTGACGCACCCGGGCGTGCCGATGCCCGCGCCGCTCGCCGACGGCCAGGAGATCACGGTCGCCGGCACGACGCTGCGCGTGCTGCACACGCCGGGTCACAGTCCGGGGGCCGTCTGCCTGTACGCGCCGGACCTGGGCTGCGTCTTCACCGGTGACACCCTGTTCCAGGGCGGCCCGGGCGCGACCGGCCGCTCCTACAGCGACCGGCCGACGATCGAACGGTCGATCCGGGAACGGCTGCTCTCCCTGCCCGGCGACACCGTGGTGCACACCGGCCACGGCCCCGACACCACGATCGAGGCGGAGTCGAAAAGCCTCTAGGCCGCGTGGGCGTAGGCGGGCACCGAGCGGTCGGCGAGCAGGTCGAGCGTGAGCGCGGCGGTCCAGCTGAAGCTCGGCGCCCCGATGCCCCGGCCGGTGACGGGGTGGAAGTACTCGAAGTGACCGGAGCCGTGGACCAGCCGCAGCATCGCGAGGCGGAGGTCCTCGGCCTCGTCCCGATACCCGTGCACCAGCATGCCCCGGCGCAGCAGCCAGTTGACGTTGATCCAGATCGGCCCTCGCCAGTAGCGCAGCGGGTCGAAGCCGGGCGCGGTCCGGTCGTAGCTCGGCACCGGCAGGCCGGTGGCCTCGGGCAGGCCGAAGCGCGGCGACGCGGCCTCCGCCATGACGGCGGCGGCCCGGTCCGCCGTCAGGTCCGGCAGCATCAGCGGAAGCAGGCCGTTGATGCATCGGGCCGGGCTCAATGCACGGGTACGCACATCGCGCGAGCGGAACGTGGCCGTGCTCTCGTCGTACAGGTGTCGGCAGACAGCCTCGGTGATCTCCCGTGCCCGACGCCGGTGCCTGCCGGCGTCGGCGCCGACCACCCCGGCGATGTGGGCGAGGGCCAGTTCCGCGGCGGCCAGGATCGAGTTGAAGCCGGGGCACTCCACGACGAAGCCGTGCCGGTGGGTGAGGTCCGTGTCGGCGTACCCGCCGTCCCGGTAGTTCGCGACCAGCCCGACATACCGGGCGTAGTCCAGGTCGGTGGGGCGGTGCGCGGCGTCGGCGACCTCGAGGTCGCGGCGACGGAAGCGCCGCAGCAACCCCAGATCGGCCGGTACGGCGGCCAGCGCCGCATCCCATGACGGGCTGTTGTCGAGGCCGGACTCCCACGGGTGCACGATGCTGGCGAGCCCGTCGCCACCGGCGTCGCGGCGTCCGCTCAGGTAGTCCTGCTGAGCCACGAGCCGCGGGTAGAGCCACTTGAGCTGGTCGCCGGCCTCGCGGGCGCACACGGCGCCGTGCGAGACGGCACGTCGGTAGACCTCCCAGGCGGCGAGGGCGTGCAGCGGCGGCTGGGTCAGCCCGGTGCTGCCGCGGGCCGGCCGTCCGGCGTACGCGGGCACGTCCCAGAACGCCGGCCCGGGGAAGTAGTCGCCCTCGGCGGTGCCCGGGTCGAAGACGATGTGCGGCACCCGGCCGTCGGGCCACTGCGCGTCGAAGAGGCTGCGCAGGTCGCGCCACGCGCGCGTCGGATTCACGTACGCGAGCCCGATGGCGATGAATGCGGCGTCCCAGCTCCACTGGTGCGGGTAGAGACGGCGCGACGGCACCATGTGGTCGGCGGACCAGTTCGTGTCGAGGACGGCAGCGGCGGAGTTCCACAGTTCAGCAGACATGTCACGAGTCACAGCGCAGGTCGGGAGCATCTGCATACTGACCTTTCCGCCGCCGGGACCAGCAAACCTCCCTGATCGGACGGGCCGCGCCGAGCTGAAGCACTATCGGCGGAAATACGGCGCTTCGCGTCATCACGCGTCGATCGAGAGCCAGAGCCGGCTGCGCCGCCCCGGCAAATACGGCGAGTCGAGGCGCTTCGCGACGATGCCGCCGAGGCCCTGCGCCCGGGCCGCCTCGAGCGCGAAGGTGCCACCACCAGGGAAGTACGGCGGCGTCTGCCAGTTCTCACCGGCCACGCCGAGCCCTTCCAACAGCTCCCGTCGCTCGGAGTAACGCATGAGTTCCACCGTCGAGTGGCCTTCCAGCCACAGCAGGTCGTACGCCAGGAACTGCACCGGGGTCCGCTCGGCCGCCCGGCGGGCGGCCGCGGGATCGCGCGGGGCCTTGCGGCGTTCGAGCAGGTCCGGCGACACGGACGAGCCGTCGAAGGCCGCGATCTCGCCGTCCAGGACGGCTTCCAGGGGCGCGAGCGCCTCCCCGAGCGGCCGCACCTCCGGATACCACGAGGTGACGTCGTCACCCGCCGCGTCGGTCAGGCGTACGCGACCGCCGGAGACGTACGCGATGGTGCGGCGGCCGGCCCAGCTCAGCTCGTACCCCCAGTCGCCGTCGTCCGGGGGCAGCCCGGCGGCCCTGGTCGCGAGCATGGGTTCGACGGCCTCGGGCATGCTCTCCCAGCCGGGCTCCGGCGGGTCCATGCGGCGCACCATCCAGTCGCGGCCACCGGTCTGGAAGAACACGTACCGGCCCGAGGTGCGGTCGCCGTGGAACGTGACACCGATCTCGTCGTCGCGCCATTTGTCCGCCTCGTACGTGCCGCGGTCGTGGATCGTCATGCGGCCGCCGCCGTACTCGCCCTCCGGGATGTCGCCGGCGAAGTCGAGGTATTCCAGCGGGTGGTCCTCGGTGTGTTTCGCCAGGTAGTTACGGGCCCGGTCGCGGGGGAGGCCGCGTGGCACGGCGAACGACACGAGGACGCCGTCGCGTTCCAGCCGGACGTCCCAGTGCAGGCTGCGGGCGTGGTGCTGCTGGATGACGAACCTGTTCCGGCCCGTCGGCCGGGGCCGGCCGCGCGGTACGGGCTCCGGCGTGCGCCGCGCGTCTCGCTTGCGCCGGTACTCGGCCAGTTGGTCGGTCATTCATCGATTGTCCGCCCGAACTACACCAGTGTCATTCGCTGAACTGTCGTACCCCCGTGGCACGGTCGGCCCATGTACGCCGAATGGCCCTCGACCCTGCCGCACGTGATCGCGTGGCGCAGCACCGTGCCGCCCGGCACCCCGCCGAAACGCATCCTGCCGGACGGCTGCCTCGACGTGATCTGGCAGGACGGCCGGGTCTTCGTGGCCGGACCGGACACGACGGCGCAGCTCGCCGCCGTGCCGCCGCACAGCCGGCTCTTCGCCGTGCGTTTCGCCGACGGCGTGGGTCCGTCCGTGCTCGGTGTCCCCGCCGACGAGCTGACCGACCGGCGGGTGCCCTTCGACGCGCTCTTCAGCCCCGCCGAGACGCGCCGGCTGGCCGAGGCCGGCGATCCGCTCGCCGCCCTCGAGGCCTTCACCCTGCGCCGGCGGCACCGGCCGGACCGGGCGATGGTCGCGCTCGCCGCCGGCGCCCGGGCCGGCGCCCCGATCGGCGCGATCGCGGAGTCCTGCGGCCTCAGCGCGCGGCACCTGCACCGGCGCTGCACAGCCGCCTTCGGGTACGGCCCGAAGACGCTCGCCAAGATCATGCGGATGCAGCGCGCCGTGGCGATGGCCCGGCGCGGCCGCCCCTTCGCCGACGTCTCCGTCGCAGCCGGGTACGCCGACCAGGCCCACCTGGCCCGCGACGTGAGGGCGCTGGCCGGGGTGCCGCTGAGCAGGCTCGTCCGATGAGGACCGTCCCGCGCGCCGCCGGGCCGGGGGTGCGGATCGTCCCGCGCGCCGCCGGGCCGGGGGTGCGGATCGTCCCGCGCGCGGCCGGGCCGGGGGTGCGGATCGTCCCGCGCGCGGCCGGGCGGGTGGGCGATGAGGATCGTCTCGCGTGCCGCCGGGCCGGGGATGGGGCTCGGCCGGGCGCGGCCGGGCCGGTGGATCGGACACTTCGGAGTGTCCGTCTCGAACAAAACGGACGTGACCAACGACGCGGGTTTCGTGGTTCGGTGGCGGCCGGTAGTGTCTTGGCTCCGACGCGTATCGAACACCCCTCGGAGGCGGTGCTGCGATGACCTTGCGCATCCTTGTCGTGGGCGCCGGCGTCAGCGGTCTCGCCGCCGCCCGAGGCCTCCGGATCGCGGGCTTCCGCCCCGACGTGGTGGAGGAGCTGCCCGCCACCATGCTGCCGGGCGCCGGCATCTACCTGCCCGGCAACGCCTCCCGGGCGATGCGCCAGCTGGGCCTCGACGCTCCGCTGCGCCCGCTCGGCGATCTCATCTTCCGGCAGGTCTTCCAGGACAGCGCCGGCCGTGAGCTGTTCGAGATGGACGTCGCCGCGCTCTGGGCAGGCGTCGGGGAGTCCCGCGCCCTCGCCCGCGCCGACCTGCAGCAGGTGCTGCTGACCGGCGTCGGTGGCGAGGTGCGCTACGACATCGCCGTGCGTGACCTGGCGATCGTCGACGGCGCTGCCAAGGTCGAGTTCAGCGACGGCGCCGTCGCCGAGTACGACCTCGTGATCGGCGCGGACGGGCGGCGCTCCACGGTGCGGGCCAAGGCCGGGCTCGGCGGGGCGGCGACCCCGACGGGCCAGATCGTCTACCGCAGCGTGGTCGGCGGCGGGCCGCCGCTCAGCGACTGGACGGCGCTCCTCGGGCGCCGTTCGCAGTTCGTGGCCATGCCGATGGGTGGCCGCCGGCTGTACTGCTACGCCGACGAGACGGTCGATCCCTCCGCGGCGAACCCCGCGGACCCCCACGCCCGCCTGCGCGAGCTGTTCGGCGGCTTCGGCGGCTGCGTTCCCGCCGTCCTCGACGCGATCGAGAAGGTCCAGGTGGCGCGGACGGACGAGGTCGTGATCGACGGCTGGTCGACGGGGCCCGTGCTGCTGGTCGGTGACGCGGCCCACGCCACCGCGCCCAGCCTGGCTCAGGGCGCGGCCATGGCGCTGGAGGACGCCGTCGTGCTCGGTGAGGTCCTCAAGGCCGCCGGCGGCGACGTCCCGGCGGCGCTGCGGGCGTACGAGCAACGCCGGCGCGGACGCTGTGACCAGGTGCGCGAGCGCACCCGCGAGCTCGACCGGACCCGCGACGTGCCGCCCGGAGACCGCGACCCTATGCTGCGGGAGCGGGGTCAGCAGATCTTCACCGATCAGTACCGCGGGCTGGTCGAGCCGTTCTGAGACCCGGGTGGTCTTTGGTCACCCCGCGCCCGCCGGGGGTCGGCGGGGGACTATTCTGCCTGCGAGGTACGCCCTTCACGCGGGCGTACGCAGTGGGACGAAACGAGACACCGGAGGCTATCCGTGACGACCGTCGCGCCTAAGCCGATCGTGACCAGGCCCTGGCCGGTCAGGCAGCAGGTCAAGGGTTCGGCCATCGCGCGGATCCTGCGGACGACCGACGCGAAGCAGATCGGGATCATGTACATGATCACGGCCTTCGTGTTCTACATCCTCGGCGGGTTCATGGCGCTGCTCATGCGCAGCGAGCTCGCCCGCCCGGGCATGCAGTTCCTGTCGCCGGAGCAGTACAACCAGCTGTTCACGATGCACGGCACGATCATGCTGCTGTTCTTCGCGACGCCGATCGTGTTCGCATTCGCCAACTTCGTGGTCCCGATCCAGATCGGCGCCCCCGATGTGTCGTTCCCGCGGCTCAACTCGTTCGCGTACTGGCTGTACCTGTTCGGCGGCACGATCACCATCGCCGGCTTCCTGACGCCCGGTGGCGCGGCGGACTTCGGCTGGTTCGCGTACACGCCGCTCAGCGACTCCCTGCACTCTCCGGGCGTCGGCGGCAACATGTGGGTGGTCGGCCTGGCGCTCTCCGGCCTCGGCACCATCCTGGGCGGCGTCAACATCATCACGACGATCATCACGCTGCGCGCGCCCGGCATGACGATGTTCCGGATGCCGATCATGACGTGGAACATCCTCGTCACCAGCCTGCTGGTGATCATGGTCTTCCCGTTCCTGGCCGCCGCGCTGTTCGCGCTCGCCGCCGACCGCATCCTCGGCGCCCACGTGTTCGACGTGAACACCGGCGGGCCGATGCTCTGGCAGCACCTCTTCTGGTTCTTCGGCCACCCCGAGGTCTACATCATCGCGCTGCCGTTCTTCGGCATCATCACCGAGGTCATCCCGGTCTTCAGCCGCAAGCCGGTCTTCGGTTACAAGGGCCTCGTCGGCGCGACGCTGCTGATCGCGGCGCTGTCGATGAGCGTGTGGGCGCACCACATGTTCGTCACCGGCCAGGTGCTGCTGCCGTTCTTCAGCTTCCTGAGCTTCCTCATCGCGGTCCCGACCGGCATGAAGTTCTTCGTCTGGATCGGCACGATGTGGCGGGGCCAGATCAGCTTCGAGTCTCCGATGCTCTTCGCCATCGGCTTCCTGGTGACGTTCCTCTTCGGTGGTCTCTCCGGCGTGCTGCTGGCGGCCCCGCCGATCGACTTCCACGTCTCCGACTCGTACTTCGTCATCGCGCACTTCCACTACGTGCTGTTCGGCACCATCGTGTTCGCGGTGTTCTCCGGCATCTACTTCTGGTTTCCGAAGATGTTCGGCCGGATGCTCGACGACCGCCTGGGCAAGGTCCACTTCTGGCTGACCTTCATCGGCTTCCACACCACGTTCCTGGTGCAGCACTGGCTGGGCGCCGAGGGCATGCCGCGCCGGTACGCCGACTACCTGCCCACGGACGGCTTCACCACACTGAACATGATCTCCACGCTGGGCGCGTTCGTGCTCGGCGCGTCGACCCTGCCCTTCATCTACAACGTGTGGAAGTCGTACAAGGTCGGCGAGCTCGTCACGGTCGACGACCCCTGGGGCGCCGGCAACTCCCTGGAGTGGGCGACGAGCTGCCCGCCGCCGCTGCGCAACTTCGACCGCATGCCGCGCATCCGCTCGGAGCGCCCGGCCTTCGACGCGAAGTACCCGGAGCTGGCCGCGGGTGAGCAGTCCATCTCCGGCCCGCCGGAGGGCGGCGCCCGCATGCTGCACCCGGACTCGGACGGCGGCGCCACCTACAAGGAAGACCTCAGCGACCACAAGTAAGCAGAGCTGACGCTCGCGTAGCACCGAGAAGCCCGCCCCGGGGTCCGACCGCCTGGGCGGGCTTTTCCGTGCCTCACGCCTGCCCGCACCCAGCCCGACCGCCCGAACGTCCCTGACCACCGGCCCTGGTCGCCGCCTTACCACCGCGCCGGCCGCCGGTCGCCGGTCGCCCCGGCTGCGGCGCCGAGCCGTCCCGGCCGCTGCGCCGGCCGCAGCGCATCGCACGTGGCCTTGCCGGGCTGTTTGTGCCGCCGAAGCGGTCGCCTCGGTGCCGCTCAGCTGCACCCGCTCGCGCAGCGGTCGCGTCGGCCCCGCCGGGCTGCGCCGGCTCGCGCGGCGGGCTGCAGCGGTCGCGTCGGCCCCGCCGGGCTGCGTCGGCTCGCGCGGCGGGCTGCAGCGGTCGCGTCTGCCCCGCCGGGCTGCGTCGGCTCGCGCGGCGGGCTGCAGCGGTCGCGTCTGCCCCGCCCGGCCGCACTGACCCCCAGCAGGGCCGCAGCGGCTGACCCCCGCGCCGCACATGCCCGTCCCGGCAGGCCGTTGCGCACAGCGATATCCGGCCCGTGACGCGGGGCTGCCCGGGGTGAGCTCCGTCAAATGCATTGGGAATGTCGTACCCCTGGCGGAGACTGTCGGGCGGAGGTTAGGACCGCAATGACACTCACGCCTTACCGGGAGACGCTCGCCCTGCGCGGGATCAAGTCGCTGCTGATCGTGGCGACGCTGGCCCGTATTCCGATCACCGCCGGGAGCGTCGTGCTCACCCTGCACGTCACCCAGGACCTCGGTCTCGGGTACGGCGCCGCCGGGCTGGTGGGGGCCGCCTTCACCGTCGCCGCCTCGCTCGGCGCCCCGGTGATGGGCCGGATCACCGACCGCAAGGGGCTGCGTCCGGTCCTGGTCCTCACCACCGTGGCCGAGGTGGCGTTCTGGACGGCCGCGCAGGGCGTCCCGTACTGGGCGCTGCTCGTCGCCGCCCTGATCGGTGGCTTCCTGACCTTGCCGGCGTTCGCGGTGGCGCGGCAGTCGATCGCCGCGCTCGCGCCCGAGTCGCACCGGCTTCCCGCCTTCGCCCTCGACTCCATCACCACCGAGCTGTCGTTCATGGCGGGGCCCGCGCTGGGCGTGCTGATCTCCACGACCGCCGGGGCCCGGGTGGCGATGCTGGTGGTCGGCGGCGGCATCCTGCTGTCCGGCGTCGGGCTCTACCTGCTCGACCCGCCGATCCGCGGCCACGACGAGGCGCCGATCTCCGCCGGTCACCGGGTGCCCCGCAGCGCCTGGCTGCGTCCCCGCCTCATCGCCGTGCTGGCCATCACCAGCGCCGCCACGCTGGTGCTCAGCGGCACGGACGTCGCCGTGGTCGCCATGCTGCAGCACTCCGGCGAAGTGGAGTGGACGGGGGCGGTGCTCGCCATGTGGGCGGCGTACTCGTTGCTGGGCGGATTCACGTACGGGATGGTCCGGCAGGGCCTGCCGCCGCTGCTCCTGCTCGCCCCGATGGCCCTGCTGACGATCCCGGTCGGCCTCGGCGGCTCGCACTGGTGGCTGCTCGGGCTGCTCCTGCTCCCGGCCGGCGCCCTGTGCGCGCCGACGATCACGGCCACGGCCGACGCGGTGAGCCGTCTGACGCCCGCCGCGGCGCGCGGGGAGGCGATGGGGTGGCACAACTCGTCGCTGACCGTCGGCGTGGCGCTCGGTGCCCCGCTGGCCGGCGTCGTGATGGACGCGCTGTCGCCGACCTGGGGCTTCGCCACGGTCGGCGGGGTGGGCGTGCTGGTCGCGCTGCTCGTCGCCCCGATCGAGCTGCGCCGCCGCCGCGCCGAAGAGGCCGCGGAGGCCGAAGAGCCCGAAGAGGCCGCGGAGGTGGTCGAGGCGGCCACCGAGACCGCGCGGGAAGCGACCGCCGAGCCGGCCGCGCAGGGCGCCGGGACCACGGCCGTTGAGGTCGGCGCGTGGGAGAACGGCGCCGCGGGACCGGCTGTGGCCTTCCCCGCCGAGGATGCGCCGACCGCGGCTCGCTAGAGACGGTTCCGCGGGCCGGTCGGCGACCACCGGCCGGCCCGCGGATGCCCGGTCAGCCGGCGAGGACGACCGGCGTCCCGGTCGTCGTGACCGCCGCCTCCTCGAACTGCCGCAACGCCGCCGCGGTCGTCGCCTCCGCGACCCCGGCCGTCATCCCGAGCAGCACGGTCGTCTCGAAGCCCGCCTTGCGCGCGTCCAGGGCCGTCGCGCGGACGCAGTGGTCGGTCGCGATGCCCACCACGTCGACCTCGGTGACGTCGCGGGCGCGCAACCAGTCCGCGAGGTGTTCGCCCGCGTCGGTGTGGCCTTCGAAGCCCGAGTACGCCGCCGCGTGCTCGCCCTTGTGGAACACGGCCTCCACCCGGTCGGTGGCCAGGTCGGGGTGGAAGTCGGAGCCGGGGGTGCCGACCACGCAGTGGGCCGGCCAGGAGTCCACGAAGTCGGGGTGTGCGCTGAAGTGCGCGCCCGGGTCGATGTGGTAGTCCTTCGTCGCCACGACGTGGTCCCAGCGGCGGCCGGGGTCCGCGGCGGTGAGCGCCGAGGAGATGGCCGCCGCCACGCCCGCGCCGCCCTGGACGGCCAGCGAGCCGCCCTCGCAGAAGTCGTTCTGCACGTCGACGATGATCAAGGCTCGAGTCACGAGGACCTCCGATTTTCTCAGGGACTCAGCTGTGGACCACGGTGACCGGGATCGCCGGGTCACCGGCCGACAGCTTCAGACCCTCCCACGGGATGGAGATCAAGCACTGCCGGAGGTGGTCGCGGGACTCCTGCAGCGTCGGCAGGTCGGCGATCTCGCCGCCCGCCACGAACGAACGCTGCAGCAGCCGGTCGTTGGCCTGGTGGTCCGGCACGCCCTGGGAGACGATGATCTCCTCGGTGGCCGTACCCGTCGGCTTGTGGCGCCGGATCGCCGTCTTGCGGCCGCCGACCGTCGCCTTGTTCTCCGAGCGCTTGACCACCGGGCGGCCCTCGACCTCGACGAGCTTGTAGACCAGGCCGGCCGTCGGTGCGCCCGAGCCGGTCACCACCGCGGTGCCGGCGCCGTACATGTCGACCGGTTCCGCGGCGAGGGTGGCGATGGCGTACTCGTCCATGTCGCCGGAGACGACGATCTTGGTCTCCGTGGCGCCCAGCGAGTCGAGCAACTCGCGGGAGTGCTGGGCCAGCACCGACAGGTCGCCCGAGTCGATGCGGACGGCGCGCAGGTCGGGGCCCGCGACCGCGATGGCGTTGCGGATGCCCTGCGCGATGTCGTACGTGTCCACCAGCAGCGTCGTGTTCTTGCCCAGCGCCGCCACCTGGGAGGCGAACGCGGCGCTCTCGTCGTCGTGGAGCAGGGTGAACGCGTGCGCGGACGTACCCGTGGTCGGGATGCCGTAGCGGCCGCCGGCCGCGAGGTTGGACGTCGAGGCGAAGCCCGCCAGGTAGGCCGCGCGCGCCGCGGCCACGGCGCTCTCCTCATGGGTACGGCGGGAGCCCATCTCGATGATCGGCCGGCCGCGGGCGGCGGTGACCATACGGGCCGCCGCGGAGGCGATCGCGCTGTCGTGGTTGAGCACCGACAGGATGAGCGTCTCCAGCACCACGCACTCCGCGAAGCTGCCGGACACGGTCAGGATCGGCGAGCCGGGGAAGAACAGCTCGCCCTCGGCGTACCCGTCGATGTCGCCGGTGAACCGGTAGTCCGCCAGCCAGGCGGCCGTCGTCTCGTCGACGATGCCGGCCTTCCGCAGGAAGGCCACGTCCTCGTCCCGGAAGCAGAAGTCGCGGATCAGCTCGATGAGCCGGCCCTGGCCGGCGGCGACGCCGTAGCGGCGGCCGGAGGGCAGCCTCCGGGCGAAGACCTCGAACACGCTGCGGCGCTCGGCCGTGCCGTCCTTCAGGGCGGCACTGACCATGGTCAGCTCGTAGTGGTCGGTCAGCAGCGCGGGTGCGAAGTGGTTCACAGGTCGCCTCCTCGGCCACGGCCGGCGGAACGCGAGCGGAACTCGGTGCAGTCAGTCACGCGACCACCCTATTGCGGCAGGAGCCGCAGCGCCGGAGCTAGCTCGGACCGGCCGTTCACCCCCAGCTTCGTGTAGACGCGCTGTAGGTGGTTTTCCACGGTCCGTGGGGACAAGAAGAGCCGGTCGGCGATCTCGCGGCTGCGGACGCCGCCGGCCGCCAGTTCGGCGACCTGCCTTTCGCGTACGGTCAGCGACGGCTGGACCGCGCGCAGAGCGGGCGTACGCAGCACGTCGCAGCGCGCCAGGATGTCGGCGAGCAGGGTGCTGGCCGGCAGCGCGCGGGCGTCCCGGGCCGTGCGGAAGATCCGTACGGCGGTCGCGGCGGCTTCCGCGGCGAACACCTGGTAGCCGAGCAGCGTGAACTCCCGGGCCACCGCCAAGTGCTCCTCCCCGTCGGCTCCCGCGCGGGCGTGCCGGGCGAACAGCGGCGTGACCCGGCCGCCGACCGTTTCGGCGAGGTCGGTGATGCGTTCGACGGCCAGGTCCGCACGGCCCAGCCGGACCATGTCGTACAACAGGAGCAACTCGTGGGCGTGGAAGCCGTCGGCCCGCGCCCGGACCACGGTCTCCGACAGCACGCGT
This sequence comes from Actinoplanes sp. NPDC049316, assembly GCF_040677315.1. Classification (NCBI taxonomy): domain Bacteria; kingdom Bacillati; phylum Actinomycetota; class Actinomycetes; order Micromonosporales; family Micromonosporaceae; genus Actinoplanes; species Actinoplanes sp. NPDC049316. The sequence goes on from NZ_JBFAQM010000017.1 coordinate 14,494, forward strand.
ATGGCGGCAGCCATCTCGCCCGCACACGCGTGGGTCCAGGCGCGCGCCTGTTCGCGCCATGGGTAGTACAGCTTGAGGGTTCCCTCGCGAGCGCCCTCGGCGATCTCCAGCGACGCCGTGGCCAGGGCGACGTCACCGCGCATCGCCGCGATCTTCGCGCGCCCGAAGTGGGCGCCGCCGTCGTAGAGACGCGCCGAGGAGAGTGCGGCGCAGGCCTGTTCCGACGCGCGCAGAGCGTCGCCCGTACGGCCGCGCAGCAGACTCACCGACGCCTGCAGCATGGAGATCCACCCCGAGCCGAAGCCGAATCCGCCGGCCAGGGCCAGGTCGGCGAACTCGGCGGCCAGAATGCGGTCGATCGCCGGCAGGTCGTGCGCGAGGCTCACCAGCGTTCCCTGCGTCGTCTGGAAGGCGAACTGCAGCGTGGGAGTGTCGCGCCGCCAGGAGCGGGTTTCGGCCTCGACCACGGTGAGCAGCTTTCGGCTGCCCTCGAAATCACCGTCGACCGCTCGCAGGAACGCCGTCACGCACTGCGCCAGCGCCCGGGCGGGCGGGGCCGCGGCCGGCTCGTCGGCCACGGCCGCCGTCAGGGCGCGAGCCCGCGGCAGATGGTTGAGCTGCAGCCGGATGAACGACTCCAGCGCCCGTATGCGGGCCACATCGGCCGGGTCCGTCAGCTCGACGGCGGCCAGCGTGTCGGCCGCCCGGACGTCGCCGAGCCCGAAGAACTCGACCGTCGCCCGCGCCGCGATGTATCGGGCGTCCCGCTCCGGCGCCTCGTCGAGGACCGCGAGGGCCTGCAGCGGCTCGTCGAGGAACAGCAGCACGGTGGCGAGCAGCTCGATGGCCGGATACCCGGCGCCGGCGTCCCGGGCGGCCGCGGCGAGCCGGCGCGCGAGCATCATGTCGAACTTCCCGAACGCCTGGGTGGCCGCCCCGAACAGTAGGCCGCTGTCCTGGGCCGTACCGGAGTCGAGCCGCCAGACCGCCACCCGCAGCAGGTCGTCGCGGCGCCGGGCGCCGGCCTCCTCGACGAGGTCGGCCAGCGTCGCGAGCAGCCGGCGCGCCCGGGTCACCGGGCACCGGCGCCGCACCACCTCGCCGTAGAGCGGGTGCCCCAGGCGCACGTCCCGGCGGCGCTCGTCCTCGACGACCCGGATCAGGCCGCGCTCCTCGGCCTCCTCCACGGCCGCCGGGTCGGCGGCGCGCAGCAGCAGCGGCAGCCCGATCGGCTCGCCGAAGGAGACCAGCTCCAGCACGTCCCGCACCCCGCCGGTCAGGCGCCCGACGCGCGCGTCCACGAGCTCGGCGAGGCTGGGCGCCAGCGCCAGGCGGCCGGTCCAGCGCCAGAAACCGTACGCCTGGACCAGCTCGCCCCCGCTCACCGCGGCCATCACGAGCTCCCGCAGCAACAGCGGGTTGCCGCCGCCCAGGCGGCTCAGGCGCTGCGCCGAACCGGCCTCGACCGGCCCGCCGACCAGCGTCGTGAGCAGCGCGCGGGACTCCTCGAGCGTGAGCGGGGCGAGCTCGGCATGACTCACCAGGCCCTCGGTCCACAGTGCGCTGACCGGCGGCGGCACCGGCTCGGAGGTGCGCAAGGTGCCGAGCAGCGTGGCGTCCTCGCGCACGAGCAGGTGGGCCAGCGCGGCGGAGGGCGGGTCGAGCAGATGGGCGTCGTCGACGGCGAGCACGATGGGCCGCCCGTCCGCGACCGCGCGGAGACTGTCCACGGCCCAGCGGATGAGTCCGGCGGGGGAAAGCCCGGCGGGCGGATCCGCCGGCAAGATCTGCGCCAGCCCGCCGAACGGCAATCCGGAACTCGCGATGTTGGCCGACGCGCGAAATACCGCCCATCTGTCGGCCGGAAGTGCGCTCACCGCCTCCCGCAGCAAACGGCTCTTGCCGATGCCGGCCACGCCGCTGAGAATCAGACCGCGCTCGGTTTCGCTGGTCGCGACCGTCTGGAGGCGGGACAACTCGGCGGAACGCCCGATGAAATCCCAGTGCTCCACGGACCCAGCATATCGAGATTCGTCATCGTTGAATCACCGCCTGTACCCCCTTGGGGAATGAGTATCCGAGGATCAAACGGTGAGTAATCCGACACCTGTTATGGCACCCGTGCCGCCCATTACGGTTCGGCGGTGCCGGCGCGACGTGCCCGGGCCCTGCCTGGCGGGGCGGGCCCGGGCGCCTGCCGGCCCTCCGCGCCCTCCGGGCCTTCCCGCAGGCGTCCCCGGGGGGTCTTCTCGCACGCGCGCCCTCCGGGGCCTTCTCGCAGGCGGCTGACCGGCGTGATCCCAGCGCTCCGACGACGTTCGACGCGGGTTCGTGATCGCGTCTTCCCCCGGCGGCCCGTCCCGTGCCCGGATCGGCGTGGCACGATGGGGGGCATGGCGATGCCTCAGGTCGCTCCTGTCGAGACGCCGCAGATCGAGGAGGTACCGGCTGATGACCGGCCGTGGGTGACGATCGTCTGGGACGATCCCGTCAACCTCATGTCGTACGTGACATGGGTGTTCCAGAAGCTCTTCGGCTACAGCCGCGACAAGGCCGAGCAGCTCATGCTCGACGTGCACAACAAGGGCAAAGCTGTGGTGTCGACCGGCGCGCGGGAGCGGATGGAGATGGACGCCTCCCAGCTTCATGGCTACGGTCTGTGGGCGACGGTGGACCGCGCGTGAATTGTCAGCTTCAGATCGATACTGGGCGGGTGATCGACTGATGTTCCGGCGCAACGGCAACCAATGTGTGGCCACGTTCGCCGTGGACGAGGTACGGGTGCTGCGCAAGGTGGCCGGCGAGGTCGTCGGGCTGCTCATGGACGGCTTCGACCACACCGACCCCGTCGTGACGCGGCTCTTCCCGGACATCTACCCCGACCGGCCGGACGACTCGGCCGAGTTCCGCCTGTACACCGAGGGCGACCTGAAGACGGGCAAGATCGACCAGGCCGGCGCGATCCTCGCGGCGCTGCCCGACGACGGCCCGGGCGAGGTACGCCTCGACGGCGAGGAGGCCGAGGCCTGGCTGCGGGCGATCAACGACGCCCGGCTGGCCATGGCGACCCGGCTCGACATCCGGCCGGACACCGACCTCGGCGATGAGCTCGACGAAGCCGTCATCCACGATCCCGGTTCGAGCCGGGTCTTCCAGCTCTCGGTGTACGCGTACCTGGGGTATCTGCAAGAGTCGCTGCTCAACGCGCTGCCGGAGATCGAGTAGCGGTTCGCGTCCCCGCCGCCGGCGGTGTGTCGCTTCCGCCGGCGGCGTCTCGTGGGACTCAGCTGCCGGCCGCGTCCAGCTCACGCAGCTCGGCGTCGTCGAGCACCAGCTCCGGCGCCTGCGCCGAGTCGGTGATCGACTCCGGCCGGCTCGCGCCGGGGATCGGGATGACCACCGGGCTCTTCGCCAGCATCCACGCCAGTGTGACGCGCTGCGGGCTCACGCCGTGCGCCTCAGCCACCCGGCCGAACGCGCCGAAGCGCTCACCGAGCTCGCTCGCCCGGGTGATGCCGCCCAGCGGCGACCAGGGCAGGAAGGCGATTCCCAGCTCGTCGCAGAGCCGCAGCTCCTCCTCCGACGAACGGAACGCGGGCGAGAACTGGTTCTGCACCGACACCAGCCGGCCGCCGAGGATCTCCTGCGCCTGCCGGATCTGCTCGACGTTCGCGTTCGAGATGCCGGCCATCCGGATCTTGCCCTCGTCGAGTAGGTCGCGGATCGCGCCGACGGACTCCGCGTACGGGACGTCCGGGTCCGGGCGGTGGAACTGGTAGAGGCCGATCGCCTCGACCCCGAGCCGCTTGAGCGACGCCTCGGCCGCCTCCCGCAGGTGCGCGGGAGAACCGTCGAGGGTCCACGAGCCGTCCCCCGGGCGCAGGTGCCCGCCCTTGGTGGCGACCAGAACCCCGGAGGTGTCGCCGCCCCAGCCCGACAGGGCCTGGGCGATCAGGGTCTCGTTGTGCCCCACCTCGTCGGCGTGCAGGTGGTACGCGTCCGCGGTGTCGATCAGCGTCACGCCGGCATCCAGGGCGGCGTGGATGGTGCGGATCGACCGGTCGGTGTCGGGGCGCCCCTCGATGGACATCGGCATGCCGCCGAGCCCGATGGCGCCCACCTGGGTGTCTCCGATTGTTCGCTGCTTCATGCACCCGGACTACCCGCCACCGTGCCGGATACGCCCCGCCGCCCGGCGTGACGTCGGTCGCCCGTACGGCGTCGTCGTGGCCGGCCTGTCACCTGGCGGCGCTTGGCGGCGCTTGGCGGCGCTTTGCAGGGGCCGGCGTGGCCCTGGGTGCTGCCTCGGGTGCGCTTTCGCGGGCCGCGCCGGCCGCTGGCTGCGCTTTCGCGGGCCGCGCCGGCCGCTGGCTGCGCTTTCGCGGGCCGCGCCGGCCGCTGGCTGCGCCTTCGGGGGTCGCGCCGGCCGCCGGCGGCCGCGCCGGCTTCTTCCCGGATCGCGCGTGAGGACTGCCACGCCCGCCTCGCGCCCGGGTGAAGGTAATGTGAAGCACGTGCTGACCATCGACAGCGCGATCATCGAAGCGATCGTCGCCCACGCCCGCCGGGACCACCCCGACGAGGCCTGCGGCGTGGTCGCCGGCCCGATCGGCAGCGACCTGCCGACGCGGCACATCGCCATGGACAACGCGGCGCGGTCGATGACGTTCTACGAGTTCGACTCGATGGAGCAGCTGCGGGTCTGGCGCGAGATGGACGACAACGACGAGGAACCGGTCGTCATCTACCACTCGCACACCGCGACCGAGGCTTATCCGTCCCGCACGGACATCTCGTTCGCCGGTGAGCCGGGCGCGCATTACCTGCTCGTCTCGACCCGTGAGCCGGATTCCGAGGAAATCCGATCGTTCCGTATCGTGGACGGTGTGGTGACCGAGGAAGAGGTCAACATCGTGGATGCGACGGTGGACGCGTGAGTATGAGTGTGGACGGGCACGCCGTCCAGTCGTACATGTTCGGGCAGAGCCCCGCGTCGGTCTATTACGAGTGTCGCTGAGCGGCACTCCCGGACCCGCACCCGAACGTTTCTCGACACACTCTTTCTAGGAGCATTCCAGTCATGGCTATCGAAGTTCGCGTCCCGACCATCCTGCGCAGCTACACCGGCGGCGCGAAGATCGTCGAGGGCTCCGGCGACACGCTGTCCGGCCTGATCGACGACCTGGACGCCAAGCACTCGGGCCTCAAGGGCCGGCTGATCACCCCCGAGGGTGGCCTGCACCGGTTCGTCAACATCTACGTGAACGACGAGGACGTCCGCTTCCTCGGCGCGCTCGACGCCAAGCTCAGCGACGGCGACTCGATCACCATCCTTCCGGCCGTGGCCGGTGGCGCGCTCGGCTTCGCGGCGGCGGCGGCCCTGCTCGGCCGCTCGGGCGTCGCGCCGGCCTTGTCCGGCCGCTCCGGCGTCGCGCCGGCCGTGTCCGGCTTCGCCGCGCCGGTCGCGCTCGGCCACTCGGGCGCTGTCACTGGCTCCACCGAAGGCGAGTAATCTGATGGCTCGCTACGAGAGCCTTCTGGACGCCTGCGGAGGCACGCCGCTCGTCGGTCTGCCCCGGCTGTCACCGACGGTGCCCGAGGGGGCGCCGCCGGTGCGGCTCTGGGCCAAGCTCGAGGACCGCAACCCGACGGGCAGCATCAAGGACCGCCCGGCGCTGTTCATGGTGCGCGAGGCGGAGGAGTCCGGCCGCCTCCGTCCCGGCGACACGATCCTGGAGCCGACCAGCGGCAACACCGGCATCTCCCTGGCGATGGTCGCGAAGCTGCGCGGCTACCGGCTGGTCTGCGTGATGCCGGAGAACGTCTCCGCGGAACGCGTCCAGCTGCTGCGCATGTACGGCGCCGAGATCATCTTCTCGCCGGCGGCGGGCGGCTCCAACCAGGCCGTCGCGGTGGCGAAGCAGATCGCGTCGGAGCACCCCGACTGGGTCATGCTCTTCCAGTACGGCAACCCCGCCAACGCCCGCGCCCACTACGAGACGACAGGCCCGGAGCTCCTGCACGACCTGCCCACGATCACCCACTTCGTGGCGGGCCTCGGGACCACGGGCACGCTCATGGGTACGGGCCGTTACCTGCGCGAGAAGGTGGAAGGCATCCAGATCGTCGCGGCGGAACCCCGCTATGGCGAACTGGTGTACGGCCTCCGCAACATCGACGAGGGCTACGTCCCCGAACTGTACGACGCGACGGTCCTGAACCGCCGCTTCTCGGTGGGCACCCGCGACGCGGTCCTGCGTACCCGTCAGCTCGTCGAGGTGGAAGGCATCTTCGCGGGCTTCTCGACCGGAGCGATCCTGCACGCGGCTCTCGCGGTGGCCCACGAGGCGGTCAAGGCAGGCCGGCGCGCGGACGTGGCCTTCGTGGTCTGCGACGGCGGCTGGAAATACCTCTCGACCGGCGCGTACGGCGGCACCCTCGCGGACGCCGAGGACGCGCTCGAGGGACAGCTCTGGGCCTGACCGGGATTCCGGGCGGCCGGAGCCGCCCGGACCCCCGGCGCCTTGCCCGCGTTGGCGGGTCATCTGCGTCGGCGGGCCACCTGCGTCCCGTCACCCGCGTTGGCGGGTCATCTGCGTCGGCGGGCCACCTGCGTCCCGTCACCCGCGTTGGCGGGTCATCTGCGTCGGCGGGCCACCTGCGTCCCGCCACCCGCGTTGGCGGGTCATCTGCGTCGGCGACGGCGGACCGTCAGTAGGCGACCGCGAGCATGATGTCCGCGGTCAGCGGCACGGCCGCGGCCAGCAGCAGGAGCCACGGCAGGACCCGCCGGTGGATGGACAGGAACGCCCCCACCGACAGTGCCACGCTCACCATGCCGAGGAACGCGAGCACCCACGTGTACCAGCCGGGCACGCCGCCGCCGATCTGGGACACCAGCCCGCGGACGCCGATGCCGACCCCGGCCAGGCCCAGGACCGCCGCGTAGATCGACATGCCGAGCAGGCGGCGGGCGCCGGGGGCGGGGTCGTCGGCCGCAGGGAAGCGGAACAGGACCTCTTCCCCGGCGGGTTCCGTGCCCGCGGGGCCCGTGGGTTCCCAGCCGAACGGCACGACTTCCGGGGCCGTCACCTCGCGTGTGCGTACCTGTTTCTGAACCTCGGTCGTCGTCACTTTCGCTCCTCCGATTTGCCCGGTGTCGTCCCTTCACCGTGTGCAACGGGAGCGACTCACAAGGCGTAACGCGACCGAAAATGACCCAGCTCACGGCCGGTGTGACATACGTTGTCGATTTAGCGACAAATCGATCAGACGTTTACGTGACGCGCTGGTCCCGGCGTAGGCTGCGCAGCGTGATTGACTGGTCTGCATTCCCAGCCGAGGGGCGGGCGGTGGGGACGTGGACGACCGAGCGTGAACCAGAGGGACCCGCATGCGACTGACCGTTCTCGGCTGTGCCGGCAGTTTCCCCGGCCCCGAGTCGGCCTGTTCCGCCTACCTCGTGGAGGCCGACGGCTTCCGGCTGCTGATCGACTTCGGCTCCGGCTCCCTGTCCGCCCTCCAGCGGTACGCGGGCATCGACGCCGTCGACGCGATCCTCCTCACTCACCTCCACTGCGACCACATGCTCGACGCCTGCACGTACGTGGTGGTCCGCCGTTACGCCCCCGGCGGCCCGATGCCGCCGCTGCCCGTCTACGCGCCCATGGGCGCCGCCGAGCGCATCTCCGCCGCGTACAGCGCGGAGAACGAGCCGGTCGACGACGTCTACACGTTCTACGGCCTGCAGCCGGGCACGTTTCCCATCGGCCCGTTCACGGTCACCGCCGACCGGGTCAACCATCCGATCGAGACGTACGGCGTCCGCGTGGAGCACGACGGCCGTGTCCTGGCGTACTCGTCGGACACCGCGCCCTGCGAACCGCTGCTGCGCCTGGCGCAGGACGCCGACCTGTTCCTGTGCGAGGCCAGCTACCTCGACGGCGTGGCCAACCCGCCCGACCTGCACCTCACCGGTCGCGAGGCGGGCGAGGCGGCCACCAAGGCCGACGTCGGCCGCCTGCTGCTGACCCATCTGGTTCCCGCCTGGGGCTCGGAAGCCTCTACTGTGGAGGCCGCCTGCGCCGCGTACGCGGGTCCGGTGGAGGTGGTTCGCCCGGGTGCCCGCTACGATCTCTGAGCTTGCCGAGGGGACGGCACGAGCGCACCATCGGAATCGATTGTGACCTTGGAAGGCCCTGCATGACCGATTGCACCGAACTGCGCTTTCCGTCGGCGGGCAACGGCCGTGCCGGTGAGGGCCAGGAGGGCATGCCCAGCAGACTCGGTATGACCGACTGCACCGAACTGCGCTTTCCGTCGGCGGGCAATGGCCGTGCCGGTGAGGGCCAGGAGGGCATGCCCAGCAGACTCGGCATGACCGGTCGATCAGTGGGCGGGCGTGGACTGCGCATCGTCCGACTGGCGAACTTCGTCTCACCTCGCTCCGGCGGCCTGCGTACCGCGCTGCGCCACCTCGGTGAGGGCTATCTGAGGGCAGGTCACGAGCCCATCCTCATCGTGCCGGGCCGGGAGCGCTCCGACGAGATGACCGAGCAGGGCCGCGTGATCACGCTGCCGGGTCACCACCTGCCGCGTACGGGCGGTTACCGCGTGCTCGCCGGCCGCCGCGAGCTGACCCGGCTGCTGGACGATCTCGCCCCCGACCGCATCGAGGTCTCCGACCGGTCCACGTTGCGCTGGACGGGCCGCTGGGCGCGCGAGCGCGGCGTCGGGTCGATGATGGTGTCCCACGAGAGCCTGGCCGGCCTGCTCGGCGTCTGGGGCATGCCGCACCGGGACTCGCTCGCCGACCGGCTGAACCGGCGCACGGCGGAGACCTTCGACCAGATCGTCTGCACCACCGCCTTCGCCGCGGCCGAGTTCCGCCGCCTCGGCGTGCCCAACCTCGTGGAGATCCCGCTCGGGGTCAACCTGCGCCAGTTCCACCCCAGCCGCCGGGATCCGGGGCTGCGCGAGCAGTACGCCCGCCCGGACGAGCTGCTCGTCGTCTACTGCAGCCGGCTGTCCGCGGACAAGCGGCCGGAGCTGGCCGTCGACACGATCGCCGCGCTGCGGGCCGCGAAGGCTCCCGCCGTGCTGGTCATGGCCGGCGACGGCGCCCGCCGGGCCGCCCTCGCCTACCGCTCGGCGCGGCTGCCGGTGCGCTTCGCCGGTCACATCACCGACCGTGACGCCGTCGCCGCGCTGCTCGCCACCGCGGACGTCGCCGTCGCGCCCGGCCCGGTGGAGACGTTCGGCCTGGCCGCCCTGGAGGCTCTCGCCTGCGGTACGCCGGTGGTCGTCAACGCCGCCAGCGCGCTCCCCGAGGTCGTCGGCGAGGCGGGGGTGGCCGTGCCCGGGACTCCGGAGGCCTTCGCGGAGGGCGTACGCGTCCTCATGGAGCGTCCGGAGCATGCTCGCCGAGCCGCCGCACGGGCCCGGGCCGAACTGTTCGGCTGGCCGCAGGCCGTCGAGGGGTTCCTGCGGGCGCACGGAGCGCAGACGGCGCTGCGACCGCCGACCGTCATGGCTCGGCAGAGCGCGCGGGCCCTGCGCCCGGCGGTGCCGGCCTCGGTGGCGACCTCCACGGTCTGGGCCGCCGCTTCGTCGGATCATCTCTGACCTCCTTCCTCGCGGGTCGAAGCATGGCAGCCCGTCCATGATCGAAACGGGGTTGTCCACAGAAGCCGGACCGGGCTGTCGCGCCGGCGGCCCCGGCCGCGCGGCCAGGTGGGGGCGTTGTCCACAGAGCGGCGCTCTGGCCACGCGACCAGGTGGGCGTTGTCCACAGAGCGGCGCCCCGGCCGTCGCGGCCCCAGCCGTTGTCCACAGGCCCGGCACCCGGCGGCGCGAAGTCGTCACCGTCCGCCTAGGCTCTTGGCCATGGCACGCCCCGACGGCCGAGAGCCGGATCAACTCCGTCCTGTGACCCTCACCCGCCGGTGGAGCATCCACCCGGAGGGTTCGGTGCTGGTCGAGTTCGGCAACACCCGCGTCCTGTGCACGGCCAGCGTCACCGAGGGCGTTCCGCGCTGGCGCAAGGGCTCCGGCCTGGGCTGGGTCACCGCCGAATACGCGATGCTGCCGCGCGCCACGAACACCCGCGGCGACCGGGAGAGCGTCAAGGGCAAGGTCGGCGGCCGCACCCAGGAGATCTCCCGCCTGATCGGGCGCAGCCTGCGCGCGTGCATCGACCTCAAGGCGCTCGGCGAGAACTCGATCGTGCTGGACTGCGACGTCCTGCAGGCCGACGGCGGCACCCGCACCGCGGCGATCACGGGGGCCTACGTGGCCCTCCACGACGCGGTCACCTGGCTCGCCGACCGCAAGTCGCTGTCGGGCAAGCCGGCGTCGGTGCTGCACCGCTCGATCCAGGCGGTCAGCGTCGGCATCATCGCCGGGGAGGCCCGGCTCGACCTCATGTACGAGGAGGACGTCGCGGCCGAGGTCGACATGAACGTGGTGTGCACCGGCGACGGCGACTTCGTCGAGGTTCAGGGCACCGGCGAGGCCAACGTGTTCCGCCGCGACCAGCTCGACGCCCTGCTCGACCTCGGTGTCCTGGGCTGTGCGGAGCTCGCCGCCGCCCAGCAGAAGGCCCTCGCGTCGTGACCGCCCGCCTGCTGCTGGCCACGGCCAACAAGAAGAAGCTCCTCGAGCTGCAGCGCATCCTCGACCTCGCGCTGGGCGTGGGCAGGACCGAGCTCGTCGGCCTCGACGACTTCCCCGGCTATCCGGACGTTCCGGAGACCGGCCTGACCTTCGGCGAGAACGCGCTCATCAAGGCCCGGGAGGGGGCGTCGCGCACCGGTCTGCCCACGGTCGCCGACGACTCCGGCCTCGCCGTGGACGCCCTCAACGGCATGCCCGGCGTCTTCAGCGCTCGCTGGTCCGGCCGGCACGGCAACGACCAGGCGAACCTGGACCTCGTCCTGGACCAGATCGGTGACGTGGCGGACGAGCACCGCGGCGGCGCGTTCGTGTGTGCGGCGGCGCTGGTCCTGCCCAACGGCCGGGAACACCTCGTCGAGGGCCGCCAGACCGGGCGCATCCTGCGCGCCCGCCGCGGCACGGGCGGCTTCGGGTACGACCCGATCTTCCTCGGCGACGACCAGGACCGGACCAACGCGGAGCTGAGCCCGGAGGAGAAGGACGCGATCAGCCACCGGGGGAAGGCGTTCCGGGAGCTGGCGAAGGTGATCGCCAAGGAACTGCCCCGCTAGCGGATCGGAGCACCTCACTTGTCCGGCGGTGGGCGGGTGAGCCCGGTCAGGTGGACGGCGAGCTGGTCGATGAGGCGGGGGACGTCGTAGCCCTCACGCATGCCCGTGGACCGGGCGGCCTCGCGCAGGAAGTCGGTCAGGGCGCGGTAGACGGCGGCTTTGATGATGGCGTACTGCACCCAGAGACCGAATGCCACCAGGAGCAGCATCACCCAGCCGTCCATGTCGTCCCCCCTCGCTCCGGTGCTGTTTCGATCCTGCCGGGGCGAGAGCGACCTGGTGACGTTTTCGTCCGAGTCGCCCCGGCGGAGGCGCGTGCGAGGCCGAGGCGGGGGAGGTGAGCGGGCTGTCGGACTGGCCGCCTGCCTCTACGATTTCCCCCGTGAGAACACGGGGGATGGTTGCTGTCGTCGCTGCTACCGGCATGCTGGCCGCCGCGGGCGGTTGTGACCCGGGCGGCCTGCCGGCCCAGGAGGTCGAGGTCGTCGCCGGCGCCGGGGAGAACGACGGCGGTGGCGCCGCCGACGCGTTCATCGACGGGCGGCTCGTCGACATGGTCATGGGCGGTGACGGCGTCCTCCGGGTGCTGACCGAGGAGAAGACCGCGCTGACCGTGTGGACCGTCAAGGACACGCGGCTCACCCGGGTCGCCGTTCCCTCGATCAAGGCGGACCACATCAGCCAGGCGACCGTCGGGCCCGGCGGGGACGTGTACGTGGCCCTCTGGAACGGCAACGGCGGGGTGTGGCAGATCAAGCCGGACGGCTCCACCGCCCTCAAGATCGGTATCGATCGGGACACGTACCGGGGGGATCGGAAGGCTGCTCCGGACGGCGCGGCGGTTGCCGGGGCGTACGTGCGGTATCTGCACGGTGTCGCGTTCTCCGCCGACGGGCGCGTGTACTTCGCCGAGGAGCGGATCGAGCCGGCGACGCATCAGCTCGTGCGTACGGTCGAGAACGGGAAGTTGAAGACCGTGCTGGGGCGGGACCTGGCCGGGCTCACCGAACGGCAGTGGCGCTCGGCGCGGACCAGCACCGGCTTCCCGGACGGTACGCCGGCCCGCCAGGTCGCCGTGGAAAACGGGCTGAACGACCCGCTCGGGGTCGCACCGGACGGCACCCTGTACGCGGCGCCCGGTCGTCGCAGTGTCGTGGCCGTGAAGCCGGACGGTACGGCTCGCGAGGTCATCGGCAACACCGGCGGGGGCATCGACGAGGACGTCGAGGAGCCGGACGAGCCGTTCGCCGACCGCGGTCCGGCGCGCCGGGCCCGGGTGAACCTCTCCGGCACCGGCACGATCCGGGCCGGGTTGAGCAACGCCAGCCTCGTCGTGGACACCGCCGGCGACCTGTACCTGACCAGCTCGCGCACGGAGCGCGACTACCTGCCGGAGACGTTCGAGTGGACCGGCGACGTCAGCGACACCCAGCGCGAGCTGCTCGAGCGGTCCAAGGAGCAGCGCCGCGGTGACACCGAGGTGCTCCGGGTGAAGCCGGACGGCTCGCTCTCGACGGTCGCCGGGCACGCCGACGCCGTCGCGGTCGACCCGTCCTGGGTGTATCTGGCGCGCGCCTTCACCGACGTCGACGGCAACCCCCGCGTCCTCGTGGTGCGGACCCAGAAGCGCTAGAGCAGCGGGCCGACAGCCGCCTCGATCTCCGTCCGCAGCGCCCGGTCCGCGATCACCGCACGCCCCTGTTCCAGCACCGGAGCCAGGAACCGGTCCGGCCCGGGCTCCCCGGCGAAGCCCTCCACCGCGGCCACCGCGGCCCGGCCCGCCGGGGACGGGCTCAGCGGCGCGCGCAGCTGGATGCCGCGTACGGCCGACAGCAGTTCGACCGCGAGCAGGCTCGTCAGGTTGTCCAGGACCGTCCGCAGCTTCTTCGCCGCCGCCCAGCCCATGGAGACGTGGTCCTCCTGCATGCCGCTGGTCGGTAGCGAGTCGACCGACGCGGGGTTGGCCAGCCGGCGGTTCTCCGCGACGATGCCCGCCGCCGTGTACTGGGCGATCATCAGGCCCGAGTTGACGCCGGCGTCGGGGGAGAGGAACGGGGGGAGCTCGCGGTTGCGGGCCACGTCGAGGAGCCGGTCGACGCGGCGTTCCGCGATGGCGCCGACCTCGGCGGCGGCGATCGCGAGGAAGTCGGCGGCGAAGCCGAGCGGCGCGCCGTGGAAGTTGCCGGTCGACTCGACACGACCGTCGGTGAGCACGACCGGGTTGTCGACCACCGAGCGCAGTTCCCGCGCGGCGGTCGTGCGGGCGAACTCGAGGGTGTCGCGGGCCGCCCCGGCGACCTGCGGCGCGCAGCGCATCGAGTACGCGTCCTGCACCGCGTGCGCGAGGTCGTCGCGGTGCGAGTCCATGATCGCCGAGTCCTGCAGCAGCTTGTGGATGTTCGCGGCCGAGGACGCCTGGCCCGGGTGCGGGCGGATGCTGTGCAGCTCGGGCAGGAACGGCCGTTCCGAGCCGAGCATCGCCTCTATGGCCAGCGCCGCCGTCACGTCCGCCATCGCGAACAGGTGCCCGGCGTCCTCGATCGCCAGCAGCAGCATGCCGAGCATGCCGTCGGTGCCGTTGATCAGGGCGAGGCCCTCCTTGGCGACCAGGTCCAGCGGTTCGAGGTGCGCGGCGTGCAGCGCCTGGGCGGCGTCGACGCGGGCGCCGTCCTTGCCGAGCACCCAGCCCTCGCCGAGCAGCACCAGCGCGCAGTGGGCGAGCGGGGCCAGGTCGCCGGAGGCGCCCAGCGAGCCGTGCTCGGGCACCCACGGCGTGATGTCGTGGTTGAGCAGGTCGACGAGGCCCTGCGCGAGCTTCGGCCGTACGCCGGACAGCCCCAGCGCCAGCGAGCGGACCCGCAGCAGCATCATGGCCCGCACGACCTCGCGGGGCATCGGCGCGCCGACCCCGGCCGCGTGCGAGCGGATCAACGCGTGCTGCAGCTCGGCGCGGCGCTGCGGGGCGATGGAGGTGTTCGCGAGCGCGCCGAAGCCGGTGCTGACGCCGTACACGGGCCGGCCGGAGGCCTCGATGCCGTCGACGATGGCCCGGCTGCGTCCCATGGCCGCGACGGCTTCCTCGGAGATCTCGACCTTCGCGCCGTGCCGGGCGACGGCGACGACGTCGGCGGGGGTGATGCCGGTGGGCTGGACGATGACGTTCATAGCGGCACTCCGTCGTGCAGAACTGTGCTGATGAGCGGGACTCCGGGCCGGTAGGCCAGGTGCAGGTGGGAGGGGGCGTCGAGCACCACCAGGTCGGCGCGGGCGCCGGGGCGCAGCACGCCGATGTCGTCGCGGCGCAGCGCGCGGGCGCCGCCCGCGGTCGCCGCCCACAGCGCCTCGGCCGGCGTCATCCGCATCTCCCGGACGGCGAGGGCGATGCAGAACGGCATGGACGACGTGTACGAGGACCCGGGGTTGCAGTCGGTCGCCAGGGCGACGGTGGCGCCGGCGTCGAGCAGCCGGCGGGCGTCCGGGTACGGCGACCGCGTGGAGAACTCGGCGCCCGGCAGCAGCGTCGCCACGGTGCCCGAGCCGGCGAGCGCGTCCACGTCGGCGTCGCTGAGGTGGGTGCAGTGGTCGGCGCTGGCCGCACCCAGATCCACGGCGAGGCGTACGCCGGGCCCTTCGGTGAGCTGGTTCGCGTGGATCCGCAGCCCCAGGCCCGCCTTGGCGCCCGCGGTCAGGATGGCGCGCGCCTGGTCGCCGTCGAACGCGCCGCGCTCGCAGAACACGTCGATCCACCGCGCGTACGGGGCGGCCGCGTCGAGCATGTCGCCGCTGACCAGGGTCACGTAGTCGTCGGGGCGGTCGGCGTACTCGGCGGGGACGACGTGCGCGCCGAGGTACGTCGTCTCGGCCGTGACCTCGCCCGCGAGGCGCAGGCTCCGGACCTCGTCGGGGACCGTGAGCCCGTACCCGCTCTTCATCTCGACCGTCGTCGTGCCCTGCCGGCGCATCTCGGTGAGCAGCCGCCGCACGGCCGACCGCAGGTCGTCGTCGGTGGCGGCGCGGGTCGCGGCGACCGTGGTCCGGATGCCGCCGCCGGTGTACGGCTCCCCGGCCATCCGCGCGGCGAACTCGGCGGCCCGGTCGCCGGCGAAGACGGGATGCGCGTGACTGTCCACAAAGCCCGGTACGACAGCGCGTCCCCGCACGTCGAGGCGTTCGTCGGCGGCGGGGGCCTGCGTGGCCGGGCCGATCCAGGCGATCCGCTCGCCGTCCACGACGATCGCCGCGTCGTGCACTGTGCCCGTTGCGGGGTCGTTGGTGACGAGCTCACCGATGCCGGTGACGAGCAGGCTCATCGGATCGCCTCGCGCAGCGCGGCCGGTACGTCGAAAGCCGTGTGCCGCCCGCCGTCGACGATGACGCGGCCGTCGCAGATCACGTGCGTGACGTCGGCGTTCGTGGCCGCGAACACCGTGCCGGACGGGTCCACGCCGGCCGTGCGTACCGAATCGAGGCGGACCGCGACGAGGTCCGCACGCTTGCCCACCGCGATCTCGCCGGCGTCGTCCCAGCCGAGCGACGCGTGCGCGGTCGCGGCCGTGAGCAGTTCGCCGGCCGTGAAGTGGCCGCGGCGTTCGGTGGCGAGGCGCTCGTCCAGCTCGACGCCGCGGGCCTCCTCGAACAGGTCGATGACGGCGTGGCTGTCGCTGCCCAGGCTCAGCGGCACGCCCGCGTCCGCGAGCCGCCGCGCGGGACCGATCCCGTCGGCGAGGTCCCGCTCGGTGGTCGGGCACAGGCAGACGCCCGTCCCGGTTCCGCCGAGCAGCTTGATGTCGCCGTCGGTCAGATGGGTGCCGTGGACCGCGGTGGTGCCGGGACCGAGGATGCCGTGGCGGTGCAGCAGTTCCGTCGGGGTGCAACCGTGCACGGCCTGGCACGCCTCATTTTCCGCACGTTGCTCGGATAGGTGCAGGTGCAGGGGTATATGTCCGGCTAAATGGGTGAAAAAGGGCGTGGGCACGGCCCGGACCGAGTGCAGTGCGGCGCCGTGGATCCCATGCTCAGCGGAGGACAGCGTCGCGACCCGGGACACCCACCCGTCCAGGTCGCCGTCGCCGAAGCGGCGCTGCACGCCCTCGAGCGGCCGACCGTCCACACCGGACGTCAGGTAGAGCGTGTCGAGCAGGGTGATGCGGATGCCCGCGTCCCGGGCTGCCGCCATGAGTGCGTGACCCATCGCGTTCGGGTCCGCGTACGGGGTGCCGTCCGGGTTGTGGTGCAGGTAGTGGAACTCGCCGACGCACGTGATGCCGGCCAGGGCCATCTCGCCGTACACGGCCCGGGCCAGCGCGTAGTAGCTGTCCGGGTCGAGGCGGGCGGCGACCTCGTACATGCGCTCGCGCCATGTCCAGAAACTGCCGCGGTCGCCATGCGTACGCCCGCGCAGCGCCCGGTGGAAGGCATGCGAGTGCGCGTTGGCGAGGCCGGGCAGCACCAGCCCCGGCAGCGGGGTGCCGCCGGGCGCCGCACCGGGGGCCACCGCGGTGAACCGGCCGTCGTCCACCTCCACGGCGACGTCGCGTTCGACGCGGCCGCCCACCCACGCGTGCTCGGCGAAGTACCTCACAGCAACGCCTCGAGCACGGTCGCGAGCGCCGCTACGCCGGCGGCGCAGTCCTCGTCGGGGGCGTGCTCGGCGGGGGAGTGCGAGATGCCCGTCGGGTTGCGGACGAACAGCATCGCGGTCGGTACGTGCGCCGACAGCACCCCCGCGTCGTGTCCCGCCCCGGTCGGCAGGATCGGGGCGCCGCCGAGGATCGTGGCCAGCCGCGCGGCGAGACCGGAGTCGAAGGTGACCTCCGGGGAGACCGACTCCGGCTCCACGACCAGCTCGGTGCCGTCCTGTCCGGCGCGCTCGGTCGCCCGCTTCACCACGGCCTCGACGAGCCGGTCCAGTGTGCCGGTGTCCGCGGCGCGCGCGTCGAGCCAGCCGCGGACCAGCGACGGGATCGCGTTCGTGGCGTTGGGGGTCACCTCGACGCGGGCCACGGTGGCGTGCGCCCCGGCCTGCCGCGCCTCCTCGTTCGCCGCGAGCACGGTGGCCGCGTACGTGAGCATCGGGTCGCGCCGGTCCGCCATGCGCGTGGTGCCGGCGTGGTCGCCGGAGCCGGTGAAGTCCATCCGCCAGCGCCCGTGCGGCCAGATCGCGCTCGCCACCCCGACCGGGGCATCCATCTCGACGAGCGCGCGGCCCTGCTCGATGTGCAGCTCGACCACCGCGGAGATCCGCCCGACGAGGTCCGGCAGCGCGCCGGCCGGGCGTACGCCCAGCGCCTCGCCGAAGGTCACCCCGTCCCGGTCGCACAGTGCGGCGGCCCGCTCGGGGTCGATGGCGCCGGTCAGCAGCCGGGAGCCCAGGCACGGTACGCCGAACCGCCCGCCCTCCTCCTCGACGAACGCGGCGATGCCCAGCGGCCGGCCCGGCTCGACACCGCGGCCCCGGAGCGCGTCGACGGCCAGGAACGCGCTGACGATGCCGAGCGGGCCGTCGTACCCGCCGCCGTGCGGCACCGAGTCGAAGTGCGAGCCGGTGACCACCGCGCGGTGGCCCCACGGCGTACCCCACCAGGCGAACAGGTTGCCGTTGCCGTCCTCGGTCACCAGCAGGTCGCGCCGGGCCGCCTGGTTGCGGAACCAGTCCCGCAGCACCAGTTCCGGCTCGCTCAGCGCGTACCGGAGATAACCGCCGCCCGGTTCGCGACCGATGGTCGCGATCTCCTGCCAGAGCCGCGCGAAGGCCGCGGTCATGATTCCCTCATCGGGATGCGCACGTGCGCGGCCGCGGCGGACTCGTAGCCCGCGTCGACGTGCCGAATGACGCCCATGCCCGGGTCGTTGGTGAGCACCCGCTCGATCTTCTGACCGGCGAGCGGCGTGCCGTCGGCGACGCAGACCTGCCCGGCGTGGATCGAGCGGCCGATGCCCACGCCGCCGCCGTGGTGGATCGACACCCAGCTCGCCCCGCTGGCCGTGTTGACCAGGGCATTGAGCAGCGGCCAGTCGGCGATCGCGTCCGAGCCGTCCAGCATGGCCTCGGTCTCCCGGTACGGCGACGCCACCGACCCCGAGTCGAGGTGGTCGCGGCCGATGACGATCGGGGCCGACACCTCGCCGCGCGCCACCATGTCGTTGAAGCGCACGCCGGCCTTGTCCCGCTCGCCGTAGCCGAGCCAGCAGATCCGCGCGGGCAGCCCCTGGAACGCCACCCGCTCGCCGGCCATCCGGATCCACCGGGCCAACGGGTCGTTGTCCGGGAACAGCTCCAGCACCGCCCGGTCGGTGGCCGCGATGTCGGCCGGGTCGCCGGAGAGCGCCGCCCAGCGGAACGGGCCCTTGCCCTCGGCGAACAACGGGCGGATGTAGGCGGGCACGAAGCCGGGGAACGCGAACGCGCGGTCGTAGCCGCCGAGCTGCGCCTCGCCGCGGATCGAGTTGCCGTAGTCGAAGACCTCCGCGCCGCCGTCGAGGAACCCGACCATCGCCTCGACGTGCCGGGCCATGCTGTGCCGCGCCCGGTCGGTGAACTCCTCCGGCTTCGCGGCCGCGTAGGCGGCCGCGTCGGCCACCTCCACGCCGGTCGGCACATAGCTCAGCGGGTCGTGCGCGCTGGTCTGGTCGGTCACGATGTCGATGGGTACGCCGCGACGCAGCAGCTCCGGGAACACGTCGGCCGCGTTGCCCACGACCCCCACCGACACCGCGCGCCGCTCGGCCTTCGCGGCGGTGGCCCGCTCGACCGCGTCGTCCAGGTCGTCGGCGATCACGTCGAGGTAGCGGGTCTGCACCCGGCGCTCCAGCCGGGACCGGTCCACGTCCACGATCAGGCAGACGCCGCCGTTCATCGTCACCGCGAGGGGCTGCGCGCCACCCATGCCGCCGCAGCCCGCGGTCAGCGTCAGCGTGCCGGACAGGTCGCCGCCGAACCGCTTGGCGGCCACCGCGGCGAACGTCTCGTACGTGCCCTGCAGGATGCCCTGGGTGCCGATGTAGATCCACGAGCCCGCGGTCATCTGGCCGTACATGGTCAGACCGAGCTTCTCGAGGCGGCGGAACTCCGGCCAGGTCGCCCAGTCGCCGACGAGGTTCGAGTTGGCGATCAGCACGCGCGGCGCCCACTCGTGCGTCCGGAACACGCCGACCGGGCGGCCCGACTGCACCAGCAGGGTCTCGTCGCCCTTCAGCCGGTCGAGCTCCCGCACGATCGCGTGGAACGACGGCCAGTCGCGGGCGGCCTTGCCGGTGCCGCCGTACACGACCAGGTCGTCGGGGCGCTCGGCCACATCGGGGTCGAGGTTGTTCATCAGCATCCGCTTGGCGGCCTCCTGCGGCCAGCCCTGCGCCGTGTACGCCGTACCGCGCGGTGCGCGTACCGTCTCCGGCATCCCGTCCTCCTTCACGCTTCGAAGATGTGGCGGCGGGCGGCCGTCGCCTCGAACTCCTCCAGACGGCGCTGCGCCTGCTCCGGCGCGGCGTCACACATCGCCTGCAGCACCACCATGGCCAGCGCCATCGGGCCGGTGTGCAGGTCGAACACGAGCTGGGTGCCGACCGGCGCGCTCAGCACCACGTCGGCGGACTCCGCGACCGGGCTGACCCCCGAGTCGGTGAGCGCCACCACCGCCAGCCCGGCGGCCTTCGCCTCCCGGATCGCGTCGAGCGTCTCCCGCGGATACCGCGGCAGCACGACCGCCAGCAGGGCGCTCGCCCCGGCGGCCCGGGCCTGGTCGATCCGGTCCAGCAGCATCGTTCCGCCGCCGTCGAGCACCCGGACGTCCGGATGCACCTTCGCGGCGAAGTACCCGAAGTACGCGGCCAGCGGCGCGGCCGCCCGCAACCCCAGCACGGGCAGCGGCCGGCTGGCGGCGAGCAGCCCCGCGGCCTGCTCGACCGCTTTCAGATCGCCGAGCTCGTCGGCCATCCACTCCAGATGCCGGGTCTCGGCCCGCAGCGCCCGCTGCATCGCGTTCTCGCCGCCGTCGGGCTGCCCCGCCGGCACCCCGGCCAGCGCCCGCAGCTCCCGGCGCAGGGCGGGATAGCCGGCGTACCCGAGCGCCATCGCGAACCGGGTCACCGACGGCTGGCTCACCCCGGCCAGCTCGGCCACCTCGGCCGCGGACAGGTACGCCGCCGACGGCCCGTGCTGCACCAGGCTCTGCGCGATGCGCCGCTGCGTCGGCGTCAGCCGGGCGCCCTGGAAGAGATCGAGCACCCGCCCGACCGGCCTGGCCGCTGCCTCATTCACACGAGCAGACTATGCATAAAAACTTTCACAGCGCTAGTACCGCTTCGGATGGCGCGAGGTGGATGTCAAGTTTCTTGTACATCGAGTCAAGAATTTGCTACCTTCGTGGTGTCAAACTTTTTAGACATGCGGAGGGCGTCGATGGTGTTCGAGGAAAAGCGGGCGTGGATCAGGCTCGTGGTGGCCGTGCTCGGCTATGCGGCGTACGTGATCGTCATCCTGGGCCGCCTGGACGGCCGGACGTTGCCCGAGGTGCCCTACCGCGACGTTCTGGTGTGGACCGTCGGCGCGGCGATCGTGGCCTCCGTGGTGGCCGAGGTGGCGATGAACTCGGTGCCCGGCGCGTCGCGGGCCACCGACGAGCGGGACCGGGAGATCGGCCGGCTCGGCGAGCACGTCGGCCAGTCGTTCGTCGTGATCGGCGCGCTCGCCGCGATGCTCATGGCGATGGCGGAGTGGGACCGGTTCTGGATCGCCAACGTCGTCTACCTCTGCTTCGTGCTGTCGGCCGTCCTCGGCGGCACCGCCAAGGTCGTGGTCTACCGCAGGGGCGTGCCGCAGTGGTGAAGCCGACCCGGGTCACCAACCGCATCCGCGCGCTGCGTTTCGCCCACGACGAGATGACCCAGGCCGACCTCGCCGAGCGCATCGGCGTCACCCGGCAGACCCTCAACGCCATCGAGCAGGGCAAGTACTCGCCGAGCCTGGAGGTGGCCTTCCGGGTCGCCCGGGTCTTCGGGGTGCCGCTCGACGACGTCTTCCAGTACCCGGAGACCTCCGAGGAGCAGACATGAGAGCGATCGTCCGCGACAGTTACGGCCCGGCCGGCGGCCTGAGCCTGCGAGCGGTGGACCGGCCGCCGATCGGCGAGAACGACGTGCTGGTCCGGGTGCGCGCGGCCGCGGTGGACCCCGGCGTATGGATCTTCATGACCGGCCGGCCGCTGGCCGTACGGCTGGCGACCGGGCTGCGCCGGCCGCGGGTCGCCGGTCTCGGCCGCGACCTCGCCGGGGTCGTGGCCGAGGTCGGCGCGGGCGTCACCGGCCTGCGTCCGGGCGACGAGGTGTACGGCACGTGCAAGACCGGCTCGCTCGCCGAGTACGCGGTCGCCCCGCAGCAACGACTGGCCCCCAAGCCGGCGAACCTCACCTTCGAGCAGGCGGCCGCCGTGCCGGTCTCCGGGGTCACCGCCCTGCAGAGCCTGCGCGTCGCCGGGGTGAGCGCCGGGCACCGCGTGATGATCATCGGAGCGGGCGGCGGGATCGGTACGTTCGCGGTCCAGCTGGCCCGGGCGTCCGGCGCCGCGGTCACCGGCGTGTGCAGCGGGTCCAAGGCCGAGCTGGTGCGCTCGCTCGGTGCCGGGCACGTCATCGACTACACCCGCCAGGAGATCACCGGTGGCGGCGAGCGCTACGACGTCGTCATCGACACCGCGGGCAACCGCCCGCTGTCGACGCTCCGGCGGACGGTCGTCGAGCGCGGGACGATCGCTCTGGTCGGCGGCGGTCACGCGCGCGGGCGCTGGCTCGGCGGTTTCCAGCGGCAGATGGCCGCGCCGGTGCTCTCGCTGCTCGGCGCCGCCCGGGTGCGCGGCGTGACCGCACGGGAGGGCCGGCGCAGCCTGGAGGAGCTCACCCCGCTGCTGGAATCCGGGGCCGTGACCCCGGTCCTCGGCGCGACCTACCCCCTCGGCGACGCGGCGGCCGCCATCCGCGAGCTCGAGCAGGGCCACCCCACCGGAAAGATCGTCGTCACTGTCGGATGACCGGCGGGCGGCGTGTGCCACCCTGTGCGGATGCGGATCACGTCGCTGCACACGTACCCCGTCAAGGGTTGCCACCGCCTCGACCACGACGAGGCGGTGGCCGAACCGTGGGGCCTGGCCGGCGACCGCCGCTGGATGGTGATCGACGCCGACGGGGTGGGGATCACCCAGCGCGAGGCACCCGCCCTCACCGGCCTGCACGCCGTGCCCCGGCCCGGCGGCATCGTGCTCAACGGCGTCGACGTCGCCGAACCCGTGGACAGCCCGGAGACGACCGTGCACGTCTTCCGCTCCCAGCCGCCGGCCACCGCCCGGCTCGCCGCCGCGGCGCAGCCCGTGCTCAGCGACCTCCTCGGCCGCGATGCCCGGCTCGCCTGGCTCGGCGACCCCGCCACCCGGCAGGTGTCGTTCGCCGACGGCTTCCCCGTCCAGCTCGCCAACGAGGCGTCGCTCGACGCCGTCAACGCCCACCTCGACGAACCCGTCCCGATGACCCGCTTCCGCCCCAACATCGTCATCGCCGGCGCCACCGCGTGGGCCGAGGACGCCTGGATCGGCAAGCGTCTGCGCGTCGGCGACGTGACGTTCCGGGTCGCCGAGCACTGCCGGCGCTGCGTGGTGACGACCATCGATCAGGAGACCGGCGAGATCGGCCGCGAACCCCTGCGCCTGCTCGGCGCGATCCGCCGGTACGGCGACGGCCTGCGCTTCGCCATCCAGCTCGTCCCGGACGTCGCCCCAGGTGAGACGCAGGTCATCCGGGTGGGGGAGCCAGTCTTAAGCGTCCCTTAGAGGAGTTGCCCGGCCCGCCGTACCCGCGCAGGATGCCTCAGCGTGACAGCTCATCGCCTCCTGCGCCCCCGCTGGCTCGCCACCGGCGGCGCCGTCCTCCTGGCCGGCGTCCTCGGCGTAGCGCTGCTGCTGCAGAACGGCGGCGGCGCCTGCGCCGCCCCGCCGACCAGCGCCAAGCACAAAGGCAAGGCCACCTTCTACGACCTCGCCGGAGCGACGGGCAACTGCAACTTCAAACCCCCCGCCGACGACCTGTACGTCGCCCTGGGCCGGACCGAGTACTCGGCGGCCCTGTCGTGCGGCAGCTACATCGACGTCACCGGCCCCAAGGGCAAGGTACGCGTCAAGGTCTTCGACTCCTGCCCCGAATGCACCCCCGGGTGGCTCGACCTCAGCCGTACGGCCTTCAAGAAGATCGCCGACCCGGCACAGGGCGTCGTCCCCATCACCTACCGGGCCGTCCCCAACGCCAAGACCCCGGGACCGTTCAGCATCACGTTCGCCGAAGGCTCGTCCCAGTACTGGTGGGCAGTCCTCATCGACAACCACGCGAACCCCATCAAGTCGGTCAAGGCGAAAGGGCCGGGCGGCAGCTGGATGACCGCCACCCACGCCGACTACAACTTCTGGATCATCGACCGGCGCACCGGCGGCGGCCCGTTCCAGATCAAGATGACCGACATCTACGGCAACACCGTCACGGCCAAGAACATCAAGCTCATACCCCAGAAGAAGCAGGCGACATCCGTACGCTTCGCGGGAGGCTCGACCGTCACGGCGTCCCCGCCCACGTCCCCCTCCGCATCCCCGTCGCCCTCGCCGTCGCATGCCAAGAAGAAGGCGTCACCGGTGTCGCCGTCGGCCACACCGCCGCTCGAGGTCGCAACCGTCGAACCGACCCCCGAGGAAGACCTCGCGCTGGCCGCCGCGGCCCCGAAGGCGACCTGCTAACGCAGATCGAGCCACATGAACACCTCATCCCGGTCGTCCCCGGGCGCCACCCGCAGCGCGCCCGGGACCCGGCCGATCACCCGGTAACCCGCCTTGGCGTAGAAGCCCTCCAGGCCGTGCCCGTCCCGCAACGTCACCTGCAGCCCGTCCAGGCCCAGGCCGCGGCCCACCGCCGCGGCCTGCCGCATCAGCGCCGCCCCGTACCCGCGGCCCTGACTTCCGGGAAGCACCATCACCCGCTTGAGCACCCGCCAGTGCGCCTTGAGCTCGAAGCGGTTGTCGACGACGAACAGCATGGCCGCGAGACGGTCACCGTCCATGCCGATCAGCAACCGGTCCGGACCGTCCACGACATCGGCGAACGCCGCCTCCGCAACCGGCCGCACGTCGTCCCGGGTGACGGGAGCGACGAAACCGACCGCACCGCCGGCATTGGTGGCCTCGGTCCAGAGGTCGACGATCTGCTCCCGAAGGTGCAGGGTCAGTGGGGGATCGAGAACGAAGGTCAACGCCATGCGCCCATCGTCGCGTCGCGAGCACGCCCCCGGCCACGACCGGCGTCACACTCACGCGAGCCGCGAGCCGCGAGCCGCGAGCCGTCGGGCCGTGGCGGTGGACCTGACCGAGGCGCTCGACCTGCTCGAGCACGGCTGCACCGGCGCGCCGCCGGCCGCGACCGGCGTCCTGGCGACACGGGTCGCAGTGGCGGGCGTTTTCGCGCCGCCGGCCGCGGGGGAGGCACCGGCAGGGGCCGGCATGGATGACGCGGAGGGCGGCGTTCGACTGTCGGACAGATGCGACGGTGCATCGTCTGCTATGTTGGCGATGTACAAGCGTCTTGTACATTCTCAACAGGGGGTCTGTCGTGGCCGTCACCCAGATTGATCTCGATGATGACGCGTTGGCCGAGGCGATGCGGCTCTCCGGCGCGCGCAGCAAGAAAGAGACGGTAAACCTCGCCCTCCGGGAGTACGCCGCTCGCCATCGCCGCATCGCAGCGCTCGATCACTATGCCGCCGCGGCTCAGAACTGGGACTTCGAGGCTTGGCGGGACATGCACAACGCCGGCAAGACACCACCCGCTGCATGATCCGCTACCTGGCCGACTCATCGGCACTGTGGCGGCTGCTGCGCGATCCGGGCGTACGGGCCGGGTGGGCCGACGTCATCTCCGATCACGCCGTCGGATCATGTCAGCCGCAGCGCACGGAGTTTCGCCGCTCGGCACGCAACCTCGACGAGTACGAACAGATGACCTCCATGTTCGTCGACCTCTATCCCGACGTCCCGGTACCGAAGTCGGCGTGGCAATGGGTCGAGTCCGCCCAATACCGCCTGATGCGTTCCGGCGCACACCGGGCGTTGTCGTGCGTGGATCTGCTGATCTGCGCCAGCGCCGCTGTCCGCGGGCTCGTGATCCTGCACGACGACAACGACTTCGCCACGGCCGCACGACACCTTCCCGACCTGGCCGAACGACGAGTCCACTCGCTTCCTTGACCTGTCGGCGAGACCTCGGGCGCGCACTGCCCGGAATCCCGCATCATCACTGAACCTTTTTCAACGTGGCGAGGCCGATCGCGTCCGCCGCCGGCCGACGGCCCGGCGCCGTCGGGCTCGATGTCAGGTTGAAAAGGGTTCATTGTCATGAGAGAAAATCCGCCCTTCGACCTCGCCGGCTCGGTCAGGCGGCAAGGGCGCTGCGCGCCAATCGTCCGGGGTCCCTCGGGCCACCTGTGACTGGGTGAAAGCGCCGAGGTCGAGCGGACGTATCGGAAGTGGGGCCGGCGGGAGTCGAACCCGCACTTGCATGTTCCTAAGACATGTGCCTCTGCCTTTGGGCTACGGCCCCCGGTTCTGGACCACCACTCTAGGGTGTGCAACGGAGCTGACCCATGCCGGTCCCGGCCGGCGTCATCGACATCGAGGCGAACGCCGGACGTGGGTGACAACGTACCGATGTCGGTCAGGGAGGTTCATCGCCGAGGCCGGCGGATCGGCGTACGGCACGGCGGCCGCCTCGCGGGTCCAGGCCGCGTGACGGCCGCCGTGGGTCGACGGTCCGGCGGGGTTGCGTGCTCAGTAGCGGAACATTGCCAGACTCTTCTGCAGGTCGTGGGCGACGCGGGCGAGCTCGTCGGCTGCGCCGGCCGTGTTGGAGGCCGCGTTGGTGGTTTCCGCTGCCGCTTCCGCGACCTCGGCCACGTTGGCGGCGATCTCGGTGGAGCCGCCCGCGACCTCGCCCACGTTGCGGGTCATCTCGTTGGTCGTGGCGGTCTGTTGTTCGACCGCCGCCGCGATGGCGGTCTGGGTGGCGTTGATCTGGTCGATGACCGCGCCGATCTCGCCGATGGCCGCGACGGCCGCCGCCGAGTCGGTCTGGATGGCGCCGACGCGCGTACGGATGTCCTCGGTGGCCCGGGCCGTTTCCTGGGCGAGTTCCTTGACCTCGCCGGCGACGACCGCGAAGCCCTTGCCCGCGTCGCCGGCGCGGGCGGCCTCGATGGTCGCGTTGAGGGCGAGCAGGTTGGTCTGTTCGGCGATGCCGGTGATGATTTTGATGACCGAGACGATCTCCGCGGACGAGGTGCCGAGCTGCTGGAGGATCTCGCCGGCCTCGGTGGAGATGCGGACGGCCTGCGCGGCGACGTCGGCGGCGCTGGAGGTGCTGCGCGCGATCTCGCTGATGGAGGCGCCGATCTCCTCCGCGCCGGCGGAGACCGTGGTGATGTTGTGGCTGATCTCCTCGGAGGCCGTGGTGACGGCCTGGGCGCGGCCGGCGGAGCGGGCCGCCGAGTCGTTCATCTGGCCGGCGACCGCGGTGAGCTCCTCGGAGCTGGAGGCGAGCGTGGTGACGTTCTCGCCGATGGTGCGCATGGCGGCGGTCAGCCGGTCGAGGGCGGTGTTGAGGGCTTCGCCCATGCGGCCGACCTCGTCGCGTCCTTTGACGTCGAGGCGCTGGTCGAGGCGGCCTTCGGCGAGCCCTTCGAGGACCTTGACGGTCTGGCCGAGGGGGCGGGCGATGGCGCGGCTGACGACGACGGCGATGACGGCGGCGAAGGCGACCGCGCCGGCGATCAGCACGATGGTGATGATGCGGGCGACGTCGGCGTTCGAGCGGGCCTCGGCCATCTGGCGCTGGGCGGCCCGGTCCTCGATGCCGGCGAGGTTGTTCAGCGCCACGGTGATCTTGGCGGTGAGCGGGTCGATGAAGTTGTTCTGGGCGCCCAGGTAGGCGCTCATGCTGTTCGCCTGGGCGGCCGGGACGAGTTGCTGGTCGCGTACCTTGCGGTATTCGGCGAGGGCGGCGACGAAGGCCGCGCGGTCCGTGGCCGTGCCGGCGGTGATGTTCGCCGAGTAGGCCTTCCAGTTGTCGTCGATGTCGCGGTCGATGCGCTGCAGGGCCATCTGCACGTTGCTGACGTCCGCCAGGGGTGAGCGCAGGATCAGCTTGTCGGCCAGGGCGGTCGCCTGCTGGACGTCTGCGCGGACCTCACCGATGAGCCGGATGGCCTGGGTGCGCTTCTGGTACATCGTGTTGAGGCGGTCGTTGGCGGAGTTCAGCTCGAGCAGGCCGAACGCGCCGACGGCGATGACGAGGAGGCTGAGCACGCCGAAGCTGGCGATCAGCTTGTGCGACACCTTGAGGTTGTGCCAGAGCCGCAGCCCGTTGCGGCCGGTCCGCTTGGCCGGCTTCGCGGCGTGCCCGGGCGCCTTGCGGCCGCGCCGCGACCGCGCGCCGCGGCCCCCCTTGGCGGTCCGGCCCCCCGCGGCACGGCTGCCGGCCGCGGTACCGTCCGCCGCCGCGCTCCCGTGGCTCACGGCATCGCCGACCGCGGTGCTCCCGTGGCTCAAGGCATCGCTGGTCGCGGCGCCGGCGGCGGTCGTACCGCGGCGGAGCTTGCCGCCCAGGCGCAGGCGGCGGGACGACTTGGCGGCTGTCGGCATCGGCGGTCTCCACGGAAATGTCGGTGAGACTCGTGCACGACCTTGCGAACCGCGTCTCCGACCTGCGTGGAGATGCGGTCCGAAGGGGTCGTGGACAAAGCCCCGTCGCGTACCGTTTCTATCGGCACCCGACCTCAGGATCCGCGAAGTTCGCCCGGAAAGTCAGTCGATAGCGAGATCCCGTCGCAGCTTTGCCACGTGTCCCGTCGCCTTGACGTTGTAGAGGGCGTGTTCGACGACGCCGTTCTCGTCGATCACGAAGGTGGACCGGATCACGCCGGTCACGGTCTTGCCGTACATCTGCTTCTCGCCGTACGCGCCGTACGCGGTCAGCACGCTCTTGTCCTGGTCGCTGACCAGCGGGAACGTGATGGCGTCGCGGTCGCGGAACTTGGCCAGCTTGGCGGGCACGTCGGGGGAGATGCCGACGACCTCGTAGCCGGCGGCCTGCAGGGAGCCCAGGGAGTCGCGGAAGTCGCAGGCCTGCTTGGTGCAGCCGGGGGTCATGGCGGCGGGGTACGCGTACAGCACCACCTTGCGGCCGCGCAGATCCTTGAGGCTCAGCGTGTCGCCCTTGTCGGTGGGCAGGGTGAAGTCGGGGGCCGGGTCGCCCGGCGAGAGCCGCTCAGTCATGCGCTCGACGATATCGGGGCTGGGGTGGCCGAGCGCAGCCGCAGCAGCCCGGTGGCGGCCATCCCGGCGCCGGCTCCCGCGGCGGTCAGCACGGCGGCGCGCGGCACCCAGCCCGGCCCGGGGAAGTTCACCACGGCCTGGGTGAACACTCCGGCGTCGGCGAGCCCGCCGAAGATCGCCAGGGCCGCGCCGCCGAGCAGCAGCATGAACGGCGTACGCCCGCGCAGGGTGAGCGCTCCCGCGGCGATGGCGAGCGCCGCCGCGCCGATCGCCGGGGCGGTTCCCTCCGCGCCGAGGCTCGCGCGCGTCACCGCGTACCCGAGGGTGATCGTGCCGGCGACCAGCGCGACGGCCCCCACCCAGCGCGCCCGGCCGCGGCCGAGGGCGGTGACCGCGACGGCCAGTCCGGCCGCGCCCAGCCACCACGCCCAGGCGGCGGGTGGCGGCTCCCACGTCAGCGTTCCGCGTACCTCGACGGTCGTGACGCCTTGCCGCAGCGGCACGGACCAGTCGCGCAGCTTGTGCGCTCGGGAAGGGTCGGCCTGCGCCTGCGGCGGCAGGCCGGGGCTCAGCCAGTGGGTGCGCTGGTCGTGCCAGCGCACGCTGGTGCCGGTGGAGATCCGCTGCCATTGCGGGGGTGCGGCCGGATCGGCATTCGACGGTACGGGGGTGTCACCGTCGAGGGTCCGATTCGTGTACGCGGCCGGCGAGTTGACGTTCTGGTACGTGCCGTCGGGGCGCACCTCGAGGTACGGCTCGTCGCGGTAGCCGAGCACCTCGACCGTGCGCCCGGTGTCGTTGGTGAGTTCCAGGCGCGCGCCGGCCTCGACCGCGCGGACGCTGAGCCCGGGGACCGCCGCGCTGAGCCCGGTCACCTCGGTGCGGTACGCGGTGGCGTCGGGCGCGTCGCCACCGTGGGCGGAAGCGGGACCGGCCGGTACGACGAGCGCACCGGCCAGCACCGCGGCGAACAGGAGCCCTTTTCTCACGCGCCGGCCGCTCCGACCGCCGCGCTGAGCGCCTCCGGGGTGGGGTTGTCGAGCTTCTTGCCGGCGACCATCACGGTGGGTGTGCCGGTGACGCCGCGCGCCGAGGCGGTGTCGGTGACCTTGGTGGCCCACGCCGTGTACGTCTTGTTCTTGATCGCGTCGGCGAAGGCCTGGTCGGTGAGCCCGACGGACTTTCCGAGCTCGATCAGCTTGGCGTCGTCGAGACCGGCGCTGTTCTCCGGGGGCTGGTTGGCGTACAGCGCGTCGTGGTACTCGAGGAACTTGCCACCCTCCGCCGCCGCGGCTGAGGCCCCGGCCGACCGGGTCGAGTACTCGGTGCTGGAGTAGCGGTCCAGAATCGCGATGGGGTGGTAGCGCACGGTCACCTTGCCGGCGTCGACAAGCTGGGTGAGCGTCGGACCGGCCCCCGTCTCGAACTGGTGGCAGGCCGGGCACATGAAGTCCTCGTAGATGTCGATGATCACGGGACCGCTGCCGCGCGCGAACGCCGTACCGTCGTCCACCGCGGTCGGCGGCACGGTCAGCTTGCCGCTGGTGCCCTTGTCCTGGCTCGCGACGGCGGCCCACCCGATGAGGCCGGCGAGAACCAGCAGGGTGACGACTCCGACGGTGGTCCAGAGGGTGACGGTACGGCGGCGTTCGCGGGCCAGCTGCTCCTGCACGATCCGTTTCGCCTGCGCGCGTTCCTTGGTGCTCTTGCTCACTGGTCGTCCCCCATCAGGATGCCGTCGATCGAATAGCGGGTCCGCGGGCGCCACAGCAGGATCCCGGCGAGCACGAGGAAGCCCAGGTCGCGGGCGATGTCCCAGCCGTACGCGGGCCGGACGCCGGCGCCGAGCTGACCCCCGGTGCTGAAGCAGCCGCAGTCGATCTGCAGGCCGCGGACCCACGCCGAGACGATCCCGGCGATGAAGATCATCAGCAGGGCTGCGGAGATGCCGGCGCTCAGCCGTACGGCCAGGCCCGCCAGCAGCAGCAACCCCAGCGCGATCTCCAGGAACGGCTGCGCGGCCCCGATCACCTTGGCGATCTCGTACGGGAAGATCTGGTACGCGTTGACCGCCCGCCCGGAGGCGGCGAGGTCGCCGACCTTGAGTCCCCCCGCGACCAGCCACACCGCGGCGAGGCCCAGCCGGGCCACGGTGGAGATCCACGGCCACACCTGCGTCGTCCGGGCGGTCTGCCCGATCTCCATGCTCACGCCCCCTTAGTCGGCGCCCGGTGCCGCCGAGTTCCGTCCTACCGGCTGGGGGTTTGCTGTGTGACGGGTCGAAGGTCCCGATCGTGGCCGTCAGCCGGCCTGTGCCGCGGCGACCGCCGCCACCAGCTCCTCCCTCGCCCGGGCCACCCGGGACCGGATCGTGCCGACGGGGACATCCTCCACCTCGGCGGCCTCCGCGTAGGACAAACCGAGCACCTGGGTCAGCACGAACGCCGTCCGCCGCTCCTCGCCGAGGCGGCGCAGCAGGTCGGCGGCGCCCAGCCGGTGCGCGGGGTCGGGGTGCTGCGGCGGGTCGGTCCAGGCCTGGGCGGCGAGCCGGGCGTCCAGCCGGCGGCGGCGCACCACCGCACGCAGATGGTCGGCGCAGGTGCGCCGCGCGATGCCGAGCAGCCACGTCCGCACCGAGGCCCGTGCCTCGAAGGCGGGCAGCGCCTTGAAGGCGCGCAGGTACGTCTCCTGCGTGAGGTCGTCGGCGGCGCCCGGGTCGACCAGCGCGGCGGTGAACCGCCAGACCTCGGCCTGCGTGCCGCGGACCAGGGCGGCCTGCGCGCCGGCGTCGCCGGCCCGGGCCCGCAGCGCCAGCGCGGTGAGGGGGTCGGGTGTCACCGCCGAATCGTACGCGGGCGAGAAATGCCGGACCGGTGCGGAACTATGGGCGCTGCCCGGACGACCCTTCTAGGTCCGCCCGGCGGGCAGCGCGCCGACCGCGTTGCCGGGACCGCTGAGCCATCGGGGAGCATTGCTCGCATGACCGTTGATCGACGCCGGGCTTCGGCCGCCCTCGCGGGGCTGGTGTTCGGGATGCTCTGCGCCGTTCTCGGGCCGGCCGGCCCGGCGAGCGCGCACGCCGCCCTGGTCGCCAGCGACCCGGGCAGCAACACGATCGTGCCGGACGCTCCCAACAAGGTCACGCTGACCTTCAGCGAGTCGGTGCAGCTGATCTCCGGCAAGATCCAGGTACTGGCCCCCGACGGCAGCCGCGCCGACCAGGGCGAGCCGCAGGCCGCCGGCAGCACGGTCACGATCCCGCTGCGCTCCGGCGGCGGCCGCGGCACCTATCTGGTGAGCTACCGCGTCGTGTCCGCCGACAGCCACCCGGTCGCGGGCACGCTGACCTACTCGGTCGGTGCGCAGTCCACCCCGCCGAGCGAGGACCAGGTCGCCGAGTCGGTCGACCCGGTGGTGCGGGCACTGATCCCGGTCGGCAAATACCTCGGGTACGCCGGCCTGGTGCTGCTCGTCGGCCCGGTGCTGGTCCTGGCGCTGCTGTGGCCGCACCGGCTCTCCCGCGTGGGGCCGGCCCGGCTCGTGTGGACCGGCGTGGGCCTCGTGCTGGGCAGCACGGTGCTCGCGTTGTGGCTGCAGGCCCCGTACACGACCGGCACGGGACTGTTCGACGTCTCCGGCGGCGACCTGCGCGACGTGCTGGGCAGCACGTTCGGCGCGGTCATGCTCGTGCGCCTCGGCGTGATCATCGCGGCCGCGTTCCTGCTGCGGCCCCTGCTGACCGGCTCCGGCGGCGACTCCCGGTCCGACCTTGCCCTGCTCGGCGTCCTCGGCGTGGCCGCGCTGGCCACCTGGCCGCTGACCGGGCACCCGACCGCCTCACCCGTCGCCGGGGTCTCGGTCGTGGTCGACGCGATCCACCTGGCGGCGATGGCGGTCTGGCTCGGTGGCCTCGTCATGCTCGTCGGGTTCCTGCTGCGCAGAGCCGACGAGCGTGAGCTCGGCGCGATCCTGCCGATCTGGTCGCGCTGGGCGGCCACCGCGGTCGCCGCGCTCATCCTGGCCGGGACCGTGCAGGCGCTCATCGAGATCGCGTCGTTCAAGGGCCTGTACGACAGCACGTACGGCCGGCTCATCCTCGCGAAGGTGGCGCTGGCCGCGACGGTGATCGGCGTGGCCGCGTACTCCCGGAAGCTGGTGCGCAGCCGCAGGGCCGAGACCGGACCGGGCACCCTGCGCCGCGTCGTGGCGGTGGAGCTGGCGATCACTGCGGTGGTGCTCGGCGTGACGGCCGCGGTGGTGCAGATCGCGCCGCCGCGTACGGCCGAGGCGGCGGAGGCCGGGCAGAACAACACGACCATCACGCAGACGGTCTCCGACGACTCGGTCAGCCTGCAGGTCGACGTTTTCCCGGCGACCGTGGGCAACAACTCCCTGCACCTGTACGCGTACACGCCCGACAACAAGCCGCTGCCGGTCGTCGAGTGGATGGCCACGGCCGCGTTGCCCGCCAAGGGGATCGAGCCGATCGAGGTGCCGTTGCTGCGCATCACGGACTTCCACGCGGTCGGCGACATCGCGCTGCCGGCGGCGGGGGAGTGGACGTTCAAATTCACCGTACGCACCAGCGACATCGACCAGTCCACGCTGACGATGAAGGCGACCATCTCGTAGCCGCCGTACCGCCTCGCGAGGCCCACGCTCCCGGTGAGCGTGGGCCTCTCTTTTTGCTCGTCAGCGGTGTCTCTCACGCTTATAGGGTCTAAGTAACCGTTTATCCATTTTGGTGTTATTTGGATCTGTATGGTCTGCGCAGTACGCACCGAGAAGGGGGAGATCGACATGCGGGTGCTCCGCACGATCCTCGGCATGCTGTTGCTGACCGCGGGACTGCCGGCGCTGCTGGCGGGAGGCGCCTTCTGGGCCGCCATGCAGCACCGTGACGCGGGCGGCGCCTTCAGCGGAACCATGCAGCGGGTGGCGACCTCCGGGTACGCCGTGGTCGTCGACGACGTGGACGAGCTGCTGCGCAAGGACGCGCCGTTCGCCCGCTTCGGCGACACGCGGCTGCGCCTCACGGCCACCTCGGGCGACGCGCCGGCCTTCGTGGGCCTCGCACCCCGCGACCGCGCCGACGCGTACCTCGCCGACATCCCGCGCATCTCCGTCTCGGCGATCGACCTGGGCACGGGGGCGCTGCCGGTGACCAGCAAGCTCGTACCGGGCACCCGCGCCCCCGAGCAGCTGCCCGGCCGGGAACGCTTCTGGCTCGCCGCGGGCGTCGGCGCGGTCGACTGGAACCCGACCATGCTGCGCGACACCCGCTACAGCCTGATCATCATGAACCCCGCGGCGCAGCCCGGCGTACGCCTCGAGTCCACCGCGGCCGTCCGCCCCGGCTGGCTCAACCAGGCCACCTGGGCCCTCCTCGTCGGCGGCACCCTCCTCGTCATGCTCGGCATGATCATCCTCGGCTGGCCGGCCCGCCGCCGCGAGGTCGTCTACGTCGTGGAACCCAGCCAGGTCCCCGACCTCATGCAGGCCATCGGCGCCCCGCTCCCGCTGAGCCGCGTCGGCGGAGGCCGCCACTCGGCCACCCACCGCCCCCGTACGCTCGCCGACTGCCAGCCCCGAAGCCGTCCACCGGCACTGACCTGGCCGCCGTCGGGCAAGTCGACCAAGCCGTCGGAGCGCGGCGCGGCCATCCCGATGCCGGCCGCTGCCCCGGCTGCCGCGCCTGAGCCTGTCGCTGCCGGATCCGCTGCCTCGGCTTCCTCGCCGGGCGCGGGCTCCCTGGCCACCGCGGCTGCCGCTTCCTCGCCGGTTGCCGCTTCCTCCGGTCCGGTTTCTTCCGGTTCGGCCGCTTCGGTTCCGGCCTCTTCCGGTCCGGCCCTCTCCGGTCCGGCGTCTTCGGATCTGGCTTCTCCTGGCTCGGCTTCTCCGGGTGTGGCTTCTTCCGGTCCGAGCTCTCCGGCGCCGGGCGAGCCCCTCAACTTGATCACGCCGCGGAGCACGCCGGCGCCCGGCGCCGCTACGCCGGACCCGGTCGTCACCCGTACGCCGGCCCGCCGCCGATCCACCGCGCCGCAGCCCACCGACCCGCCGATCTTCCAGGCGTCGGCGGTGGGCGCCTGGGTCGCGGAGACGGCGGCGGCCCGGGCCCGCGAGACAGAGGCGCGTGCGGCTGCCGCGCTGAGCGCGTCCCGCAAGGCCGATCAGGGATCGTCCGCGTCTGGTGCCCGCGCTGCCGCTGCCGGCCCCGCCGCTTCGGATGCTCCTGCTGCCGCTGCTTCGGTGGCTGAGTCGGGCATGCCGGCCGGGCCGGCTCCGTCAGGTCGATCCGCCGGGTCTGTGCCGGACGGCTACGACGTGGTCGTGGTCGGGCTCTCGGTGCCCAAGGGTGCGGACAAGACGGACAATTCCGGTGCACCGGCTTTCGTTACGCCGGCTTCCGCGGCGCCGGCGCCTGCTTCCGTGACGCCGGCGCCTGCTTCCGTGACGCCGGCGCCTGCTTCTGCTGCGCCGGCAGCTACTTCCGCCTCCGCTGGGTCGGCGCCCGCTTCCGCGGTGCCGGCGCCCGCCTCCGCGGTGCCGGCCAAGCCGGCGGTAGCCAAGCCGGCCGCGACGGAGCCCGTCGCGACGAAGCCCGCCGCAACCCAACCGACGGCCGGTGCCGTCCCGTCGAAGCAGCCTGCGGGTGCTCCTCCGCGCCCGGCCTCCGGCAGTGACAAGGAGGCAGCCGCCCCAGCGGTGAAGACGACCCCGTCGACCCCTGCCCCGACCTCGCCTGCGACGTCGGCTGCGTCGCCTGCCGCGGCGTCGACCGTCTCGGCACCCTCCACGACGTCGACCGGCTCTGCGTCGTCCGCGGATTCGGCACCGTCGGGGATCCTCGCCTCCGCCCACGTGCGGACGGACCGGTCACCCACGCCTACTCCGCTGGCGCCGTCGGCCTCGAAGCCGGCACGTCCCGTCAAGGCGACCCCGCGGAACGCCCTGTTCGGTGGCCCGTCGGCGAACGCCTGGGCTGCGACCGGCCTCACCAGGGCCGACTCCGGCCGCGTGGGCACTTCCGCCGACGCTGCCAAACCGTCGACGCCGCCTGCGGCGAAGCCGTCCACCGGGCCTGCTGCCGCTCCGGCCGCGCCTGCTGCTCCTGCGGTGCCTCCTGCTGCGGCCGTGCCTGCTGCTCCCGGTGTGCATGCTGCTCCCGCTGTGCCCGCGGCGAAGCCGTCCACGGCGCCTGCCGCTGCACCAGCCGCGCCTGCGGCGAAGCCATCCACCGCGCCCGCTGCGGCTCCGGCCGCGTCCACCGCGGCCAAGCCGGCTCAGCCGGAGGTCACCGGCAAGCCGGCCAGGGGAGACACCGCGCCGACGCCGGCCAAGCCGATGTCCCCGGCTCCCGTTCCGTCGTCGCCGACGGCCCCGCCGCCCGCTCCGGCCCCGAACCCGGCGCCCGCCCGTCCGGCGGTCCCGGCGCCGTCGCGGCCGACCGAACCCGCCCGGGAGCCGGTCCCCGCCGGCTCGGCGAAGGGGGAAGCCGGCAAGCAGACCTCGTCGGCGCCGTCCCAGGGGCCGGTCGACGCGGTCCGGGCGGAGAAGCCGGCGGACGCGCCGGAGACTCGGATCGCCGGGCAACGTACCGAGCAGCGCGGCGTGAGCGTGCAGCCTGCGCAGACCTCGACGACAGTCGCGGAACCCGCGAGCCAGACCAAAGCTGGTTCCCCGCCCAAGGTGGCTGAGCAGGCCAAGCCCCTCAACCAGCAGAAGGCGGTGGAGCAACCGAAGCCGGTCGACCAGCAGAAGACGGTGGAGCAGCCGAAGCCGGTCGACCAGCAGAAGACGGCGGAGCGGCCCAAGCGGCCTGAGCAGCAGAAGCTCGCGGAGCGGCCCCAGCAGCAAGCCGAGCAGCAGAAGGTTACTGAGCAGCCGAAGCCGGCCGACCCGCGGAAGGCCGCCGAAGAGAGCGGCCGGCAGAAGGTCGCGGACCGGCAGGAAGCGGCCGATCAGCCGAAGACCACGGCAACTGCCAAGAAGGGCCTTCTCGGCAGCTACAAGGACGAGGTCGCCGAGCTGCTCAGCGGCGGGAAGGCGAAGCGGCGGCGGAATGTCACGGCCTCCGGGTTGCCCGCTCCCGATCCGGAGATGCAGGAGCCTCCGATCAAGCTGACGCGGCCGCCTCGCCGTGGCCGGGGAGCCGGCAAGGACTGACAACCACATCATCGGAAGCCCCGGGCGACGAAGCCCGGGGCTTCCGTCTTGCTGCCGACGGGCATGGAGGCAACGCGCTTGGAGGTTGCGCGCCCAGGAATCGCGCGCTTGGCGGCCGCGCCCAGAGGCCGCGCGTCTGAAGCCGCGTGTCTGGAGGGCGCGCGTCTGGAGGGCGCGTATCTGGAAGCCGCGTGTTTGGCGGGCGCGCGCCTCCGGAGTGCCGAAAGGGCCCTCCGCGCTGCCGACGCGGAGGGCCCTTTACCGGGGGAACGGAGTAACCGAAGGGGGGCTTCGTCCGTTAAGCACAGTTTAGCCCCTCGGGGGTCGAACTGGGTAGTCCTGGCACCAATACGGACAATCTAGGGTGAATGAGCGGTACGGGGCGTGTGGGTCCCGAACAGGTGGGTGCGGCGACACGTGCCCGCGCGTGCCGCCCTGCACCGCGTAGGCTGATCGCGTGGCGGATCTTCTGGTATGGATCGACTGTGAGATGACCGGGCTCGACCTCGGCAAGGATGCCCTGATCGAGGTGGCGGCCCTCGTCACCGACCCCGATCTCAACGTGCTGGGCGACGGCGTCGACCTCGTCATCCACGCCGACGACGCCGCGCTGGACGGGATGCCCGAGGTCGTCCGCGAGATGCACGCGAAGTCCGGCCTCACCGAGGAGGTACGCCGCTCCACGGTCACCATGGCCGAGGCCGAGGAGGCCGTCCTCGCGTACGTGAAGCAGTTCGTGACCAGCCCGCGCACCGCCCCCCTGTGCGGGAACTCGATCGCGACCGACCGGGGTTTCCTGGCCCGCGACATGCCGGCGCTCGACGGCTTCCTGCACTACCGCATGATCGACGTCTCGTCGATCAAGGAGCTGGCCCGCCGGTGGTACCCACGCGTGTACTTCGGCCAGCCGCAGAAGGGCCTGGCGCACCGGGCGCTCGCGGACATCCGGGAGAGCATCCGGGAGCTCGAGTACTACCGCCGCACGATCTTCGTCCCGCTGCCCGGCCCGGACGTCGACCAGGCCCGAGCCATCGCCGCGGACCTCTAGCGCCGGCAACCCGGCCCGGGGAAGCTGCCGGTCAGGGGCCGCAGCCGACTGGCCGGCCGGCGAAGACGAAGAGCTGCGCCGCGCCGGACGGTAACCCGGTCGACGGCCGGGCGGGGGATCCGGCTATGCTTGTCCGGCGCACGCTGCGAGGGCTTCCTCGGCGGCGAGTGGCATGGTGGTCGTAGCTCAGCTGGTAGAGCACCGGGTTGTGGTCCCGGGGGTCGCGGGTTCGAGTCCCGTCGATCACCCCACGAAAGCCCGCTCCTAGGAGCGGGCTTTTTGCTGCCCCGGGGCCGCCCGCGCCGCCCATGCCGGCCCGCGCCGCCCATGCCGGCCCGCGCCGCCCATGCCCCGCCCATTCCGCCCGACGGCGCCTGCTGTCCGACGGCGCCTGCTGTCCGACGGCGCCTGCTGTCCGACGGCGCCTGCTGTCCGACGGCGCCCGCTGCCCGAGGGCGCCGACCCTGCCGACGGGCGCCCGCGCTGCCCGAGAGCCCGGCCGCCCGGAGGGCTTCGGCGCAGGCGTCCCGACGGGCCGTCCGCACGATCCGTCCCTTCGTTCCGGTCACGGTCCTGAGTCGACCGCGCGTGACCTTCGCCGGTACCCACGGCCTCGCCGGGATGAGTAGGGTGTGCCCCTCTTTCCTATCCACGGGGGTACCACCGCATGACCAGAACCTTACGATTCGTCGTCGCTTCGGCCGCGGCGCTGCTCGGGTCGGCCGTCCTGCCCGGCGTCGCGGCCGCTGCTCCGGACACCCCGGATTCCGTACGGCTGGAATCGGTCGGCGAGCGCTCCATCGAGTCCGGGCGCATGTCGGGGCTGCATTTCCGGCCCGGCGGCATCACCCGTGGGCCCATCGGCGTGCACAACCGCAACGGTTCGACGGTCGACGGCCTCGTCGCGCAGCTGACGTTGCCCAGCGACGATTTCCTTTTCGCCCGCCGCTACGACAACTGCTGGTACGCGCTCGAGGGCAAGCCGGACTCGGCGTGGTGCGAGTTCGACACGAAGATCCCCGATCAGGCCACGCTGCAGCTGGCCGGGCCGGTCGTGAAGGCCGCGGATGACGCGGGCCCCGCGCTCAACGAGGCGGTCACCGTACGCTGGGTCAGCCGCGCCTGGGCGCAGGCGGCGGGCGGCATCGAGGCCCTGTCCAACGAGGACGCCACGGCGGGCACCACCGCCGTACGCGGCTCCGGCGGCACGCTCACGCTCGAGGCGGGCTCACCGTGGTTGAGCACCTTCATGGGCGCCGCCACCATGTTCCCCGTCCACGTGGCGCCGACCGATGGCCCGTCGGGCGCCCCGGACATCCTGCCGCCGTCGAACCCCGACAGCGCCGACCTCGACGC
Source organism: Actinoplanes sp. NPDC049316 (assembly GCF_040677315.1). NCBI lineage: Bacteria > Bacillati > Actinomycetota > Actinomycetes > Micromonosporales > Micromonosporaceae > Actinoplanes > Actinoplanes sp. NPDC049316. The sequence continues at coordinate 53,637 of NZ_JBFAQM010000017.1, forward strand.
CGTGCAGGAGCGTACGGCCGCCGGCGAACGCCCGAAGGCCACGTCCGTCAAGCGCGGTGAGGTCGTGCCCGGCGTGATCGGCGTCCGCAACGCGGGCGACGCCGCGGTGGACGGCCTGGTCGTCGAGCTGCGTCTGGCCGACGACGACATGATCTTCGCCAAGAAGTACGACAACTGCTGGTACGCCCTGGAGGGCAAGCCGGACTCGGCCTGGTGCGAGTTCGACCGCGCCCTCGCCCCCGGCGCCACCCTCAAGCTCGGCAGCGGCGTGGCGATCGCGACCCAGCAGCGCCTCGGTGACATCACCAAGGACATCCGCTTCCGCTGGGCCGGCTCCGGGTGGGCGCAGGGCCACGGGGGCGTCCACGATCTCGCCGAGATGTCGGCGACCCCGGGCACCGACGTGGTCCGCGGGACCGAGGGCACGCTGACCCTGGCGGCCGGTTCCCCGGACCTCAAGCCGGGCCTCACCGGCGCGGCCGACTACATCCTGTTCACTGTGCCGCCGGTCGCCGACGAGCCCACCACGCCGCCGGCCACCCCGGCCGCCCTGCCGGCGACGCCGGGCACGGGGGGCGGCGAGGGTGGGGGCGGCCTGCCCATCACGGGTACGCAGACCGCGACCGTCGCGGGCGTGGGCGGCGGGCTGCTCGTCGCAGGCCTCGTCGGGTACGCGGTGGCCCGCCGGCGCAGGACCCGCTTCATCGCCTGATCCGCACAGGCAAGACGCCCTCGGCGCCCCGGTCCGTCACCGGCGCCGGGGGCGTTCTGCTGGGTGGCGTGCCCGCGGGCACTCGCAGGCTCGTCGAGCACGGGCCGCCTGCGGACGACGAACCGAAGCGGCAGTCCGGTGTGGTCCGTCGGAGGACGGAAGAGCCGGAGGACGAGAAGAGCCGGAGGACGGAAGAGTCGGAGGGCGAGAAGCGCCGGAGGGCAAGAAAAAGCGCCGTTGCGAATTCCACGGGGGAAGAACTCGCAACGGCGTTGTCAGTGAGAGTAGTCGATGGAGTGTCAATCGTCCATCTCGGCCGTCGAAAATGCCTCAACAGGCACTCCGATCCGGGCCGGTGTGCCTGCATCACCCCTCAGCTGAGGGTCAGTCGATCGCCGGACCGGCCGCCGCGGAGCGTTCCTCCGGTCGCGGGTCGCCCGGGCCGATCGCCGCCGGGCCGGCCGGCGTGGAGTCCGCCCCCGGACGCCGGCCGTCCCGGGCGATCGCCGCGGGGCGCTCGGCCGGGCACGGGTTACCGGGGTCGATGGCCCGCAGGATGCGGCGGCTGATCTCGGCGAGCCGGCGGGTCTGTGCCTTGGTGAGGGGGTCGAAGACCAGGGTGCGGGCCGCCTCCACGTGACCCGGAGCGGTCGCCGTGACCTTCTCCCAGCCGGCGTCGGTGAGGATCGCGAGGGTGAAGCGGCCGTCGGTGGGGTCGGGGGTGCGGCGTATCCACCCTCGCTTCTCGAGCCGGCCGACGGCCTGGGACATCCGCGGGAGGGAGCCTTCGGCGAACATCGCGAGCCGGCTCATCCGCATGCTGCGCCCCGGCGCCTCCGACAGCGCGGCCATCGTCTGGTACTCGAAGAGGCTGATGCCGGCGTCACGCTGCAGTTGGGCGTCGAGGGCGGACGGGAGCCGTACGAGCAGGCCGGTCAGCGTGCACCAGGTCTGCAACTCCTCGGCGTCCAGCCAGCGGGGCTCCTCCACTCCGCCACTATAACTTAAGCGATTAAATGACCCGCGTCTCAGATCGCTTGCCTGTTTAAGTCACCGTGGCTACGGTTCACTCAACTGTTGAAGTCATCGACCCTCAAGGGCATCGTGGGCGGCGATCCCGGCGGGAGCATCTTGCCAATCCGGCAAGGGCCTTTGCCGTTTGCGCCGACGTGGCCGATGATGGTCATCGCCGGGCGCAGCGGCCGCAACTGGGAAAACACGGCGCGCAACGGAGCGTGCCCTGTTACCGTCCGCGAGCGGAGCCCCGGCACGTCCAGCCAGAGCTGAAAAGCAGAGACCAACGGACTAAGTGAGACAAAAGGGCCGTCGAGACCGGCGGACCTGACGCCGCCCGCGGGGGATGCGCGGCCATCGGCGCCCGCCGCCCTATCGGAGAGATTCGCTTGTGACCAGTCAACCCGTGGCCGCGCCCGACAAGCTGGACGCCGCCGTACTCAAGATCGCCGGGGTGGTGGTCCTCGGCGCGATCATGTCGATTCTCGATGTGACCGTGGTGAGCGTCGCGCTGCCCACGTTCCAGACCGAGTTCGACGCCTCGTACGCCCGGGTCGCCTGGACCATGACGGGCTACACGCTGGCGCTGGCCACCGTGATCCCGTTGACCGGCTGGGCCGCCGACCGGTTCGGCACGAAGCGCCTCTACATGGCCGCGCTCGTGCTGTTCACGCTGGGCTCCGGGCTGTGCGCCACCGCCGACTCGATCGGCGAGCTCATCTCGTACCGGGTGCTGCAGGGCCTGGGTGGCGGCATGCTGATGCCGCTCGGCATGACCATCATGACGCGGGCCGCGGGCCCGCAGCGGATCGGCCGGCTGATGGCCGTGCTGGGCATCCCGATGCTGCTCGGGCCGATCGGCGGCCCGATCCTGGGCGGCTGGCTCATCGACATCGCGAGCTGGCACTGGATCTTCCTGATCAACCTGCCGATCGGTGCGGTCGCGCTGGTGTACGCGTGGCTGGCGCTGGCCAAGGACACCCCGGAGCCGTCGGAGTCGTTCGACTTCGTCGGCATGCTGATGCTCTCGCCCGGCCTGGCGCTGTTCCTGTACGGCGTGTCCTCGCTGCCCGAGGCCGGCACCTTCGCCGCCACCAAGGTGTGGCTGCCGATGGCTGTCGGCGCCCTGCTGGTCGTGGCCTTCGTGCTGTACTCGTTCAAGCCGAAGCATCCGCTGCTGGACCTGCGCCTGCTGCGCGACCGCAACCTGACGGTCGCGTCGGTCACGATCGCGGTGTTCACGGTCGCGTTCATGGGTGCGGGCCTGCTGTTCCCCAGCTACTTCCTGCAGGTACGCGGTGAGTCGACGCTGCACGCCGGCCTGCTGATGGCGCCGCAGGGCATCGGCGCGATGGTGACCATGCCGATCGCGGGCATGCTGGCCGACCGGATCCCCGTGGGCCGCACGGTGCCGTTCGCGATCGTGTTGATGGCCGCCGGCTTCTTCACTTTCACGCAGGTCGGCACGGACACGTCGTACGTGCTGCTGTGCGGGTCGCTGTTCGTCATGGGCCTGGGCATGGGCGGCACGATGATGCCGATCATGACGTCGGCGCTGAAGACGCTGACCAACCACGAGGTGGCCCGCGGGTCGACGCTGCTGAACATCCTGCAGCAGATCGCCGGATCGATCGGCTCGGCGACGATGTCGGTGATCCTGACCAGCGAGCTGAACGACTCGCCGGCCATCCCCGGCGTGGTGGACCCGCAGACCGGCGCGCCGGTCACCGAGGCGGGCCTGGCGATCGCCGCGCAGCAGAACCCGGCGCTGACCCAGCAGTTCCCGGTGGACCCGGGCGTGCTGCAGCGGGGGCTGGAGTTCGTGGCGAACTCCTTCTCGTCCACGTTCTGGGTGGGCTTCGTGCTGATGCTGCTGACCCTGGTGCCGGCGTACTTCCTGCCGCGCCGCCGCCAGGTCGCCCACCTGAACGATGAGGAGCGCAGCGGCGAGGCCGCGCCCACCCCGGTGGTTCTGCACTGAGAGAAGGCACGGAACCCCGCGGGGAGCGAGGCGGTCACGGAAGGTCCAAGTCGGCGTAGCTTGTGGGTTGGCAGCTCACTCCAGCGAACACCGGCGAGGAGTCAGGCGATGAACAAGCTCATCAACGACCCGTCCACTGTGGTTTCCGACGCGCTCCGCGGGATCGCCGCCGCCCATCCCGACCTTCATGTCGATCACGAGAACCGCGTCGTGCACCGCGCCGACGCCCCGGTCCGCGGCAAGGTCGGGCTCGTCTCCGGCGGTGGCTCCGGGCACGAGCCGCTGCACGCGGGCTTCGTGGGGCCCGGGATGCTGGACGCCGCCTGCGCGGGCGAGATCTTCACGTCGCCCGTACCGGATCAGATGGTCGCCGCCACCAAGGCGGTCGACGGCGGCGCCGGGGTGCTGCACATCGTCAAGAACTACACCGGCGACGTCATGAACTTCGAGATGGCCGCCGAGCTGGCCGAGGCGGAGACCGGGGTGGCCGTGGTCTCCGTGGTCACCGACGACGACGTCGCCGTGCAGGACAGCCTCTACACCGCGGGGCGCCGCGGCGTGGGCGTCACCGTGCTGGTCGAGAAGATCGCCGGCGCCGCCGCGGAGGAGGGCCGCCCGCTCGCCGCCGTCGCCGACGTGGCGCGCAAGGTCAACGCGAACGGCCGCAGCATGGGCGTGGCGCTGACCTCGTGCACCGTGCCCGCGGCCGGCAAGCCGACGTTCGACCTGCCGGACGGCCAGATGGAGGTCGGCATCGGCATCCACGGCGAGCCGGGACGCCGCCGGGTGCCGACCGCGCCCGCCGCCGAGATCGCCGAGATGCTGGTGCAGCCGATCCTGGCCGACCTCGACTTCACCGGCGGCGACGGCGTGATCGCGTTCGTGAACGGCATGGGCGCCACCCCGCTGATCGAGCTGTACGTGATGTACCACGAGATCGCGACGCTCCTCGGCAAGGCCGGGGTGTCGATCGCCCGGTCGCTGGTCGGGCCGTACATCACCAGCCTCGACATGGCCGGGTGCTCGGTGACGCTGGTGAAGGCCGACGACGAGATCCTGCGCCTCTGGGACGCCCCGGTGCAGACGCCGGCGCTGCGGTGGGGGCGTTGATGACGCCCGGGGTGGACGCCGCGGCCGTGACCGCCTGGCTGCGCGAGTTCGCCCGGCTCGTCGCCGAGAACAAGGACCTGCTGACCGAGCTGGACTCGGCGATCGGCGACGCCGACCACGGCATCAACATGGACCGCGGCATGACGGCGGTGTCGGCCGCGCTCGAGAACGAGTCCGGCAAGACCCCAGCGGCGCTGCTCAAACGCACCGGGATGACGCTGGTCAGCACGGTCGGCGGGGCGAGCGGCCCGCTCTACGGCACCGCTTTCCTGCGCATGGCCACGGCCGCCGGGGACGCCGAGGGCCTCGACGGTGAGAGCTTCGCCAAGGTCCTGCGCGCGGGTCTCGACGGCGTCGTGGCCCGCGGGAAGGCCGAGCTCGGCGACAAGACGATGGTCGACGCCCTCACCCCCGCGGCCGACGCGCTGGACGCCGCGCTCGCCGCCGGGAAGCCGTTCGGCGAGGCGCTGCAGGCCGCCGTGCGGGGTGCCGAGCAGGGCCGCGAGGCGACGATCCCGATGATCGCCCGCAAGGGCCGCGCCAGCTACCTCGGCGAGCGCAGCGCCGGCCACCAGGATCCCGGCGCCACGTCGGTGACGCTGCTGGTGACGGCCGCCGCGGCGGCGCTCGGCGGCGGCGGGGCCTGACGCCGATGGTCGGCCTGGTAGTGGTCAGCCACAGCCGTGCGCTGGCCCGCGCGGCAGTGGCGCTGGCCGCCGAGATGGCGCAGGGACAACCGGTGCCGATCGAGATCGCCGCCGGGCTCGACGAGACCACGACCGGCACGGACGCGGTCGCCATCACCACCGCGGTGCAGGCCGCCGACCAGGGCGACGGCGTTGTCGTGCTCATGGACCTCGGCAGCGCCGTGCTTTCCGCCGAGCTCGCGCTCGAGATGCTCGAGGACGACGCCCGGGAGCGGGTCGTGCTCTGCGCGGCCCCGCTGGTCGAGGGTCTGGTCGCCGCGGTCGTCACGGCGGCCGGCGGCCCCGGCCGCAAGGAGGTCGCCGAGGAGGCGATGGGCGCGCTCGCCGGGAAACTCGCCCACCTGGGTGGCCAGGAAGCCCGACAGCCGGAAGGTACGGGCACAGAGTCCGACGCCGATTTCGTGGTGACGATCCCGCACGGCCTGCACGCCCGCCCCGCCGCGAGACTCGTCACGCGGGCCCGGGGCTTCGACGCCCGGGTGGAGATCCGCAACGGCACGACGGGCTCCGGCTGGGTGCCCGCGTCGAGCCTCTCCCGGGTCGCCACGCTCGGCCTCCTCGAAGGACACCGTGCCGAGCTCCGTGCCTCCGGCCTCCAGGCGCGGGCGGCGGTCGACGGGATCCTCGCGCTGGCCGCCCGCGGATTCGACGAGGAAGCGACCCCTGCCGTCCCCGAGCCGCCCGCGCGTACGCCGGTCGGCGGCGGGGTGCCGGCCTCCCCGGGGATCGCGGTCGGGCCCGTACGGCACGCCACCAGCGTCGAGCCGGAGCTCCCCGACGAGCCGTTCCGGGGCCCGGAGCAGGAGTGGAGCCGGATCGCGGAGGCGATCGCCACGGTCGGGCGTGAGCTGCAGCGGGTGCGCGCCGCCACGGCCCGGGAGGCGGGGGAGGGGCACGCTGCGATCTTCGACGCGCACCTGCTGATGCTCGAGGACGCCGACCTGCTCGACGACGTCCGCACACGCATCGACAGCGGCACGCCGGCGCCGCGCGCGTGGGCCGACGCGACCGAGCGGGTCGCCGCGGACTTCGGTGCGCTGCAGGACCCGTACCAGCAGGGCCGGGCGGCCGACGTCCGCGACGTGGGCGCTCAGGTGCTGCGCGCGCTGCTCGGCGTGGGCGGCGCCGTCATGCGCGAGGCGGGTGTGCTCGTGGCGCCCGATCTCAGCCCGGCGGAGGCGGCGGTGCTCGACCCCGGCCGGGTCACGGGCGTGCTGCTCGCGTACGGCAGCCCCACCTCGCACGGCGCGATTCTGGCCCGTACCCGGGGAATCCCGGCGGTGGTCGGCCTGGGACCGGCCGTCCTCGAGGTCCCCGGCGGGACGACCGTCGCGTTCGACGGCGGCACCGGCGAGGTCGTGCTGTCGCCCGGCGAATCCGTCCTCGTGCGCTTCCGCGACCGGGCCGCCGAGCTGGCGTCCCGCCGCGACCGGGCAGCCGCCCGGGCGTCCTCGCCGGCGGCGACCCGCGACGGCGAGCAGATCGCGGTCGGCGCGAACGTCGGATCGGTGGCGGACGCGCTCGCCGCCGCGGGCAGTGGCGCCGACCTCGCCGGCCTGGTCCGCACGGAATTCCTCTTCCTCGACCGCGACGCGGCGCCGGAACCGGACGAGCAGGAGGCCGTCTACCGGCAGATCGCCGAGTCCCTGGGCGGCCGGCGGATCACCCTGCGCACCCTCGACGTCGGCGGCGACAAACCGCTGCGCTACCTGCCGTCGGCGGCCGAGGCCAACCCGTTCCTCGGCATACGCGGCATCCGGCACTCCCTCGACCACCCGCAGCTGCTCGCCGACCAGCTGCTCGCGTTCGTCCGGGTGGCGTACGACGTGCCGGTCAGCGTCATGGTCCCCATGGTGAGCACGGTCGCCGAGGTGGTGACCGTACGCCGGATGCTCGACGAGGCGGTCGCCCGGGCGGGCCGCGGCACCCCGGCCGGCCTGCGCGTGGGCATCATGACCGAGGTGCCCGCGGCGGCGCTGAAGACGGCCGTGCTCACGCCGTACGTGGACTTCTTCAGCATCGGCACCAACGACCTCACCCAGTACGCCCTCGCGGCTGAGCGCGGCAACGCCGCGCTGGCCGCGCTCGCCGACGGCCTGGACCCCGGGGTGCTGCGGCTGATCGACGCGGTGTGCCGGGGCGCCGGCGGGCGGGCCACCGTCGCGGTCTGCGGCGAGCTGGCGTCGGACGAGGCCGCGGTGCCGCTGCTGGCCGGCCTGGGCGTCCGGCAGCTGAGTGTGGTGCCGCGGATGGTCCCGCTGGTGAAGGAGGCCGTCCGGGCCACGGACCTCGATGCGGCCGCCCGGATCGCCGCGCAGGCCCTGGGCGCCCCGGACGCCGCCGCGGTCCGCGCGCTCAGCCCTCGATAACGATGCATGCCAATTTCGGCTGACGGGTTCCCCTGACCCCTTTCGTCACTGCATGCTGATCGAGGGGGCACGATGAGTGAACATGGCTTGCCGCCGCAGCTACTGACGGAGCTCGACAGTCCCGTCCGCGAGACCCGCCTGGCCGGGGTGGACGAGCTGGCCCGGCTCGCGTACGGCGCCGACCTGGCCACGGCCGCGGCCGCCCGGGCCATCCTCACCCGCCTGACCGGCGACGACAGCCGCAGCGTCGCCGCCGCGGCGGCCACCGCCCTGGAACGCACGTCGGTGCGGCTGGAGCCGGACAGCGTCGATTTCGGACAGGTCGCCGCCGGTACGCCGCGGCTGCTGGCCGACGTGCTGGTCACCGGGCCGCCGCTCGCCTTCGCCTCCGCCGCGGTCACGGTCTCCGGCCCCGGCCTGCGAGCCGTGCTGATCGGCCGCCGGCTGCGGATCGAGTGGCAGCCCCGCACGGCCTGGCTGGACGGCTCGGTGACCGTACGCGGCCACGCCGGCTGGGCCGACGTGCGGGTGACCGGCCAGGTCGAGGCCGCCACGTCCGACGTCGAGGCGCTGCTCGAGTCCGCCGGGGACTCCGGATACCTGCCCGAGGGCCGGGTGACCGTGCTGTCCCCACCGCCCCCGCCGCGTCGCCGGCTGGGCGCCACGTCCCTCGTCGCGGGCCTCACCGCGCTGTTCGTGCTCGGCGGGGTGGGTGTCGCCGTGGCGCTGACCCGGGACCAGCCGGTCCTGCGTACCGAGGCGGCCCCGGGAACCCTGCCTTCCGTGGCCGCCACCCCGCCGGCCGACCCGGCCACCACAGCGGCGACCGGCGCCGCGCCCGCGCCGGCGGCCGTGGCTCGCGTACCCCTGGCGGCGCGCGTGGTCAGCGTCGCCAAGCCGGCCGTGACCGGCACGATCCGGGTGGGCGCCGAGCCCGAGGGTGTCGCCGTCTCGCCCGACGGCCGGACGATCTACGTGGCCAACCAGAACTCCCGCTTCCTGTCGATCGTCGACGCCCGGACCCGGCAGGTCACCCCCGTACGGCTGCGCAACACCCCGCGGTTCGTGACCGTCTCGCGCGACGGCGCCCTCGTCTACGTCTCCATGTACGAGAAGGACAAGACGGGCAGCGGGATGGCCGTGGTGAGCGCCGCAGATCGCAAGGTCGTCCGGTACGTGGCCACCGGGCAGCAGCCGTACGCGCTGGCCGTCGCACCGGACGGCCGGGTCTGGGTGCCGATCCACAGCCAGCGCAAGGTCGAGGTGTACGAGCCCGGCAAGAAGTCCCCGGACGCCCAGGTCACCGTCCCGCCGAACCCGCACGCGGTCGCCTTCTCCGCACCGCTGCAGCGCGCCTTCACCGCCAACCACGAGTCCAACGCGCTGTCCATCATCGACACCCACACCGACCGGCTGCTCGCCTCCGTACCGGTCAGCAAGGCCCCGCACAGCGTCGCGGTCGCCCCGGACGGCCGGACCGTGCTCGTCGCCGGGTACGAGGCCGACACCGCCGACCTGATCGACGCGGTCACCATGCGGCGCATCGGCCCGATCCGGGTCGGCGACATGCCGCAGAGCGTGGCGTTCGCCGCCGACGGGGCGCACGCGTACGTGGTCAACGAGGGCGACGACACCGTGTCGGTCCTCGACGGGCGTACGGGCAAGGTCACCGCGACGGTCGCCGTGGGCGGCAGCCCCCGCACGATCGCCGTCGCGCCGGACGGCCGGTGGGCGTACGTGTCCAACGGCCACGACGACACCATCTCGGTGCTGCGGGTGGGGGAGTGAGGCGATGATGACGACGGCGGGCTGGATCGCACTGGGCATCACCGTGTTCGGCGCCTTCAGCTACGCCACCGCCTCGATCCTGCAGGCCGTGGCGGCCCGCCGCAGCTCCGGCACGGTCGAGACGATGCGCCACCCGCTGTACCTGCTCGGCATCCTCTGCGACATGCTCGCCTGGGTCGGCGCGATCGTCGCCCTGCGCGAGCTCGCCGTCTACGTCGTCGAGTCGATCCTCGCCGGTTCGCTCGCGGTCACGGTGGTGGCGGCCCGGTTCGTCCTCAAGTCCCGCCTGCGTGGCCGGGATGTCGCCGCCGTGGTCGTCTCCGTCGCCGCCCTGACCGTTCTCGCCATGTCGGCCGGCCCTCAGCACGACGTCGCGGCCACGACCGCGCTGCGCTGGTCCATCTGCGCCGCCGCGCTCGCCATGGCGGTGATCGGCTGGCGGGCGGCCCGCGCCGCACCGGCCGGCGTGATCGCGGCGATGGGCGGCCTGTGCCTCGGCGGCGCGGCCATGACCGGCCGCGCGCTCCCGCGGGCGCCGATGGACATCGTCACCGACCCGCTGACCGCGGCCCTGCTGACGTTCGCGGTGACGGGCATGCTGCTGTACGCCCACGCGCTCGGCAAGGGCGAGGTCGGCCCGGTCACGGCGATCCACTGGACGGCGGAGGTCGTCGCGCCGTCCGCGGTCGCCCTGCTGATCCTGGGAGACAGGGTCCGGGCCGGCTGGGAGATCCCCGCGGCGGTCGCCGTCGTCGTCACGATCGCGGCGGCCGTGATGCTGGCCCGGGCACCGGCGAGCGAGGCCGCTGCCGGCGAGCCGCTGGCCATCGAGTGCCCGCTGACCCCCGCGATCGAGGCACGGCCGCTGCCCGTGCTGGCGCGGGCCGGCATCCCGGTGGTCGCGCACCGGCCGGGCCCGACCGGGGAGCGGATCATCTGGTGGGGGCCGCCGCCGATCTGGCGGCCGCCGGCCCGTCCCCGCCCGGCGCAGCAGCCCGCGAGCCGGCTGTAACGTACACGTTTTGCCGGCGGGCGGACGGGTCAAGGCGTCGGCATGCCCTCCGCCACCGCGCACGCCCGCGGCGCCGCCTCCCGCGCCGCCGACAACCCCTGGCTCGAGCGCCTGACCCGCGCCGGCTTCCTCTGCTACGGCGTCCTGCATCTGCTGTTCGCGTACCTCATCGCCCAGATCGCCTTCGGCGTCGGCGGCGCCGACGGTGACCAGTCGGGCGCGATGCACAAGCTCGCCGGCAAGCCGTACGGCACGGCGCTGATCGTGGTCCTGGTCGTCGGGCTGGTCGCCCTGGCGGTCTGGCAGCTCCTCGAGATCGTGACCGTACGCCGGCACCTCGAACGCCTCGCCTCCGCCGGCCGGGTGGCGTTCTACCTCTACCTGAGCTGGAACGGCGTCAAGGTGCTGCGCGGCAAGAAGACGTCCAGCGCCGACATGCAGCAGGACGCCACCGAGGGGCTGCTCGGCTCGGACCTCGGCCGGGTGTCGGTCGGGCTGGCGGGCGTGGTGGTCGCGGCGATCGGGGTCGGGCTCGCGTACGCCGGCCTCACCCGGCGTTTCGAGAAACACCTCAAGGCCAGCCGGATGACCGCTGCGACCCGCCGGATGGTCTGCCGCCTCGGCGTCGCCGGATACACCGCCAAGGGCCTCGCGTACGGCATCGCCGGGGTGCTGTTCGTGGTGGCGGCGGTACGGTACGACCCGGAGAAGGCCCGCGGGCTCGACGCGGCGCTGCAGGCCCTGGCTGACCAGAGCTACGGGACGTGGTTGCTGCTGCTGGCCGCCGCCGGCTTCGCCGCGTACGGGTTGTTCGCCGTCAGCGAGGCCCGCTACCGCAAGGTCTGAGCTTTCTTGCCGCCCCGTGCAACGTTTGGTCCGACGGCTGACGTTCTACCTCCGTCACTAGGGAGGCAGCCGAGGTGAAAGCGGAAGACGAGCAGGCGTTCCGTGAGTTCGTGACGTCCCAGATGGCGTCGCTGCGCAAGCTTGCGTACATGACCTGCGGCGACTGGCACACGGCGGAGGACGCCGTGGCCAACGCGCTGGTCAAGCTCTACCCACGCTGGCGCAAGCTGGAACGACCCGATCTGTACGCCAAGACGATGGTCTACCGGGCCGCGATCGACGAGCGACGCCGTCCGTGGCGCCGCGAACGGGCGGCCGGCGAGGCCATGCCGGACGTCGCGCTGAAGGACCCGGCGGCCGCGACCGACGAGCGGCTACGTATCCGGGCCGCCCTCGAGGCGGTGCCGCCCCGGCAGCGCGCCGCCGTCGTCCTGCGGCACTACCTGGGCCTGAGCCTCGAGGACACGGCCGGCGTCCTCGGCTGCAACGTGGGCACCGCCAAGAGCCAGACGTCGCGCGGGCTCGCCAAGCTCCGCGAGCTACTGGCTGCCGAACGCATCAATCTCAGCGGGGGACCGGTGGAGGAGTGGACCAGTGCAATTGCGTGAGATCGTGAACGCCGCGACGGCCGACGAGCCGCCCCTGGCCCACAGCGTCGACGACATCGTCGCGGCCGGACGGCGGGCCGAGCGCCGCCGCCGGGCCGGATTCGCCTCCGCGGGCGCGGCCGGCTTGGTGGCCATCGCGGTGGGCAGCGTGTTCGCGCTGTCGCCCGGTGGCGGCCAGACGCCGACGGGCACGGGCGTCGTGGGCGCGGCGTCCAAGGCAACTGCGGCGAGGTGGGGCGCGTCCGAGCCGTTCACCTTCACCTTCCAGGGGTACGACGCGGGCAAGTTCCAGGTGCAGGACCCGATCGTGGCGTCGACGGCGTACCAGATCGCGTCGGTCTACGAGACGGGCCGGATCACGAACGACAAGCCCTCGTCCTCGGACGGCGCGACCGGGAGCATCGAGGACAAGAAGAAGGGCGGCGGCGACCCCTCGCTCTACGCGTACCTGACCGTCTACCGGCCCGGCGCGTTCGACCCGTCCGGGATCAAGGGCGGCAAGGCGGTGACCGTGTCCGGGCACAAGGCGGTGCAGGCGACCCTGCCGGTCGGCCTCGACCCGGAGGGCTCGGTCGATCCCCGCAACAAGCAGCTCGCCTGGGAGTACGCCGACGACGCCTGGGCGGTCGTGACGTCGATCTCCGGTGACGCCGACGACCCGTCCTTCGCCGACCTGGGGGAACTGGCCACGGGTCTCAAGCCGAGCACCCCCCGGCCCGCCATGGTGCCGTTCACGGTTGGCTACACCCCGAGCGGATACCAGCCGGTCCAGTCGGGCACGAACGCCCTGCCCGGCCTGGACGGCATCGCCACCGCCCGCGAGGGCGACTTCGGCGGCGCCACGTTCGCCCGGCCGGCCCCGGCCGTGACGGGCCTGACCGCGCCGTTCGACTCCGGTGAGAACGGCATCAAGGGCAGCTTCCACATCTTCGTCACGCCCAGCCGGAACTCGAACCAGCAGGCGCAGGCAGGCAAGACGAAGTGCTACGCCAACGGCTTCTGTAACGTGTGGAGCGCCGACGGCGAGGTGCAGGTCCAGGTCAGCGACCCGGGTACGGGCGCCGACCTGCCGGAGGCCGAGCTGAAGAAGATCGCCCAGTCGGTCAAGGTCGCCGACGTCACCGACGAGAGCACCTGGACCCCGGCGGCGAAGGCACTGCGGCCGTAACGGCGGGATCCGTTGACGACGGCGCCGCGACCCGCGGCGCCGTCGTGGTCGCTTTCGCCCCGGGTACGCCGCTTCTGTCGGCGGGCGAGACGGTGCAGCAGGCTGTACCCGGAGACGGCGGCCAGCAGGATCGATCTTGAGGACCGGCGTCCATAGCGTTGTGGGCATGACAGCGACGAAGAACTACCGCAAGCTGACGATCGGCCTCACCGCCGCCGCCATCCTCGCCGCGGGCGTGGGAGTCGCCAGCGCGGACGTCACCGGCAGCGCCCTCGCCGGCGGCTCGGGGACGTCCGCGGCCGCCGGGCGGTCGGGCTGGGACGGCATCACCCGCGAGCAGGTGCGGATCGACTTCGGCAAGGGCTGGGTCACCGACGCCGAGCTCACGTACCCGCGCGGCGCCAGGGGCCGCCTCCCGGTGGTGATCTTCCTGCACGGCAGCGGGCACAACGACATGAACCAGACCCTGCCGGACGGCAAGGGCTCGACGTTCGTCCCGCTCGCGCAGGCCGCCGGCCGGGAGGGCTTCGCGACCCTGCGCTTCAACAAGCGCGGCGTCACCGACATCGGCCCGGTGGAGAGCACCGACCCAGCCCAGTTGTTGCCGGACAACCCGTACCGGCAGATCCAGCTGGACGCCGCCTCGGTGATCCGGTTCGCCGCGAAGTCGCCGAAGGTCGACCCGTCGAAGATCTTCCTCGTCGGCCACAGCGAGGGCACCAACGTGGCCGCCAACCTGGCAGGTGACCCGGGGAAGTACGGCATCCCGAAGCCGGCCGGTGTGGTCGAGATGGGAGTGGTCGGCAAGCCCATCAAGGATCTGCTGACGTTCCAGATCTACGGCCGGCTGCTGCTGCAGATGCACGACGAGTTCGACATCGACGGCGACGGCCTGCTGACCGCCACCGAGGCGGCCGACGGCCTCGTGGGCCAGCCGAAGGCCGAGGCCGACCAGTTCCGTTCCGTGCTGCTCGACGGCCGCAAGGTATCGGCCGCCACGGACCGCAACCACGACGGCCGCATCGCGATCGACGCCGAGGCCGGCGCCGTGCTGCGCAAGACCACCCACATCGACGACTACCCGAACCTGCCGGACCTGGACCCGTACGTGATCAGCTACGCGAAGGACTTCGCCCGCTTCCCGACCGTGTCGCAGGCGCTGCCGAAGTTCCGTGGCCCGACGCTGATGCTCAACGGCGAGAACGACCTCCAGACCCCCGCCCGTGCCGCCATCGCCGCCGACGCCGCGGTCGCCGCGGCCGGGAACAAGGACCACAAGCTGGTCATCTACCCGGGCATGGCGCACACCATGAACATCACCCCGAAGTTCCACCCGGAGTTCGGCGAGCCTGACAAGCAGGTCATCACCGAGATCCAGGGATGGCTCAAGAGCCACCGCTGACAGCCACCATGGAGCGGCCGCCGACAGGGCGGCCGCTCCGGGCGTGTCTCAGCCTCGCGGCAGAACCAGCATCGTGATGGAGTTCGCCGGGTACGTCGCCACCGCGCTGCCCCGGTTCACCGCGAGATCGTCGTCTCGGACGATGGAGCTGAGATCGGCGGGGCTGTAGGTGAACCGCTTCGCCGTGCCGGTGCGGCGGAATCCGGCGATCGACAGCGTCGAGGTCAGGTCCCCGCCCGTCTTGTTGACGACCGTGAGGGTCAGCGCCTTGTCGGAGGAGCGCTGCGCGGCGTACACGGCCAGCTGTCCCTGATCGCTGCTGACGCCCGAGACGCTGACGTCGCCGAACCGGCTGCCCGCGCCGTCGTAGTTCCGATACATCCGGAACGCGTACGCGCCGGGCTGCGTCGGCTGGGGCTCGCCCCACATGGTCGCGAGGTCCAGTCCCTCCCGCCCGAAGATCCCGAGTACGTCGGCCTGGGCCAGCGCGCCGTTGATGTCGTTCAGCGCGCCCCAGTTGTACTCGGTGACGGCCACCTTGGTGCCGGGGTAGTACTGGGCCACCCAGGCCTTCATGGTGCGGATGAACTGCAGCGGCGGGGCGTTCACGCCGCTCGGGCCGATCCACGACTCGTCCACATAGGTGGGATCCCACAGCGAGCGGGTGGACCGCAATCGCAGCGCGTTCGAGTCGGGGTCGGTGCCGCCGCTGATCTGCGGGTAGTAGTGCTGATCGAAGTAGTCGAGGAAGCGCTTGCCGCCGTGGGCCGCACCGTAATCCCGCATGTTCTTCAGGTACCACTGGGAAAGGTTGAGCCCGCCATGCGCCGCCGCGTCGGCGCCCGGAGCGCATCCGTCCACCCCGGAGGCCACCCACTCGCAGTAACCCCAGCCCGACGGGCCGAGCACGGCGGCACTGCGATCGGCCGCCTTGATGGCCGCCGCAGCCGCCGTGCCCTTACCGCCCAGCTCGTCGTAGGTCACCGCGGCGGGGTGCACGTCGCGGTGCGTGGAGCTCCACAGCACCGGCTCGTTGTCGAGCTCGTAGATCCGCACCCCGCCCCGCGCCGCCGTGCCGAAGTTCTGCACGAGGTGTGACGCCATCTCGCCTGCGAACGACGGACCTACCGGAATCGACGTGTCCGCCGGGTCCGCCCCGGTGAGGTTCGCGTCGTTGAGCCGGCCGTTGCCGCAGTTCGGATCCCACTGATCGAAGCTGTCCTGCGCCGGGAAACGGGTCGCCGGAAAGCCGCAGTCGAACGGATGCGACTGCGGCGAGTCCTTGGCCACCCACCCGATGAGCGGGACCGTGACGATCTGCTTCGTGCCCCGATCGCGGTTCGTCCGGACGAACGACTCGACCGTGTTCTCCGGCGAGGCCACGATGTTCTCGAAGTACCAGTCGCTACCGGTGTTGTACGTGTGGTTCTTGAAGTTGTAGCGGCTGCTCGCATTGCCGCCCCAGCGCGCCACGGGCATACCTATCTCGGCGGCGAACGCCGGATCGGCCCCGTTGAGCCCGTAGATGTCCGGGCTGATGGCATGGCGGGCGGCGGACACGTCGACGGACAGAGCCGGTCCGGTGGCCGCGGCCGCCCGGGCGGGCGCCGGGTGGGCGGTCACGCCGGCCGCGACGAGGATCAGCGCGATGCCGCCGGCCGGAATCCGTTTTGAACCAGTACGCACCAACCCGGCCATGGCTGCTCTCCTGACGACGCAACGCATCGATGTACTTCACTGAAGCTCAACGTAACACCGCGGAGGGCATTTTGGGAGCGCTCCCATAGTGCTTCATGAGGTCATCGCGGCCGGGGTCGCGAATCGCACCGGCGTCGAGGTCGTCTACGAGTACGAGCGTGTCCGGAAGCGGGTCGCCCAGATAGTCGTCGCCGATCTGGCGGTAGCCGAGCAGCGCCCGCCAGAAGGGCAGTACGTCCGTGCCGACAAGGGCGTCGAGGGTGATGTTGATGAGCTGCACGGCCGTCGGATCGGTGAGGATGTCCAGATCCCTCGCGGCCGCGGAGATCAGCCGGGCGAGCGACACATCCCGCGACGACAGGGGCACGGTGACACCGGCGGGGCGCAGATCGACGTTGAGGTGCTGCTGCTGGGCGGTGCTGGTGAGCCGGCCCACTTCGTCAATGAACGCGATGCCCTTGGTCAGCGAGCCGGTCCGGAAGTGGGCCGACGCCGTTCGCCGACGACCTCGCCGAGGTCCTCGACGCGCAACGCGACCTGCGTACCGGGCCGCGGCCGAGGCCGCCGAGCAGCTCACCGCGGTAAGGGAGGAGCGCGACCGGGCGATCGAGGCGATCACCGCGCTCGGCCGGCGGCAGCGCTAGGCCGAGCAGGACGCGGCCGACGCCGAAGACCGCGCCGCCGCTTGCAACGCCAGCTCGACGACGCGTGCGCCGCTCTCGGGCGGGAACGTGACCGTACGGCCACGGCCGAGGCGCACCTGACCGCGTTCACCGCCGTGCTGGCCGCGGGCGGGTTCACCCGCGACCAGCCGGGCGACGGCGGCCGCTGACGGCGCCGGGTCGTACCGGGGCCCCACCTGTTCAGGTCCGGTCTCACGCTGCGGCCGGCCATTCAAGAGAGCGTCAAGCTTGCCCAAAGTTCCCTGTCCATCGGCTGTGGCTGCCGATGACACCGTGGCGCGCCATCCCCGGGAGGGGTTGCTGCGCGCTGTTGATGTCATCGATGAAGCGGGGCGCATCATGTTCAGTCGCCGACGGTCGGCGCGGCCGGGACGGGCACGTCGAGGGGTGCGCGCGGTCGCCACCTTGGGGATCGCGGCGATCGCAGCGGGATTTGCCGCCCCGCCGGCGGCTTGGGCGGGGGAGGTCACGGACGCGTCCTGGCAGACGTCCGGAACGGACATCCGCGGCGTGGCAACGGCGCTGGACACCAGCGAGCAGCTGATGCACACCGGTGGTGTCGCGTTGCTGGGCGACTCAGCGTACGTGTTTTCCGGCAATCGTCTCGTGCGGGTCAACAAGGCCAGCGGGGCGGTCACGGCCGTGGCCGGATCGGCGACCGAGCAGGGGTGCACCGACGCCCCCGGCGCGGCGGCCCGCTTCAACGGTGACACCTACCCGTCCCACGGCGGGGCTATCGGTGCGTCGATCGTCATCGGGTCCGACGGGCACCTGCTGTACGTGCGGGACCCCGGCTGCGGTATCCGCACCGTCGATCCGGCCAGCGGGGCCACTGGCACGCTGACCGATGTGGCGGGCAGCGACGACTCCGGGCTCCCCAGGACCGTGACGGTCATCGGCCACACGCTGTACAGCTCGGGTTGGGAGGACAACTGGTCCTCCTCGGTTCACGGAGACCCCACGATCCACCAGCGTGACCTGGTTACGGGCCAGACGACCGTGCTCGCGACCGTGCCGGACGGCCTCGACGTGATCGTCGCCGACAGCAAGTACGTTTGGGCGTTCGGCTACTTCGGGATGCAACGGGTGGATCGCAGCACCGGCGAGCGCACGCAGATGGACTACCCGTTCGGGTTGAGCGCCGACGACATCACCGACCGGGGCAACGGGCCGTTCTGGGACGGCCAGGTCGTCTCGGTCGGCGACTACCTGTACTTCGTCATCCCCGGCTTCTACGACTGGGACCGGATCGGAAGGATCAACAAGGTCACCGGCGAGCGCAGCGAGTTCGCCGCCGGCATCGGCCGTCCCGAGGGCGACACTGACCACTACACTTACCCGGACGGCAACCACTTCGACTACCTGTCCGGGCTGGCTACCGACGGCGACAATCTCTACATCGCCGAGTACGGCGAAGGCACCTACCGTCCGGGCGGCCCCATGGGCGGCCTCCGGGTCGTGAGCTCCGGAGTGAAGCTGCCCCAGCCGCCGCCTCCTCCGCCGCCGGTGGATCCGCCGAGCCCGGAACCCTCACCGGGCGCCGAGAAGACGTTTGTCTATGTCGCCTTGGGTGACTCGTACCAGTCCGGCGAGGGCGCGGCCAACAACATCGCCGACACCTTCAAGTACCTGAGCGCCTATGAGGACGGCATCAACTACCCCTACAACGACGACAAGGGCGGCCAAGCCGACACCTACACCTACTACCAGAGCAGCAGCGGCGACGGCTGTCACCGGTCGCTGTCGGACTACGCCAAGATCAACCGCGATCGCCTGGCGCCGGGGGCGAAGGTCGTTCTGATCGATGTCACCTGTAGCGGCGCCGAGATCGAGGGCAGTGACTTCGGCAGGCCTCCTGTCGTATTCGACCAGGGCCAGGCCGGTAGCACCTACGCCAGCCCGGACTCGCAGGTCGCGGAGGCGGTCAGGCGGTTGGCGGCCGCGCACCTGGGACCCCAGGACGTGGACCTGGTCACCGTGGGTATGGGCGGTAACGACGCCAACTTCCCGGGTATGGTCGCCGCCTGTCTGCTGCCGGGCCTACTCCAGCGCGCCCTGGACCTCTACCCCAACGCCCCCGGCGACATCGAATTCCTGGTCGACAAGGCGCTGAACTGCGAAAGAGCCGACCGGGTGATCTCCCACTTCTCGGGTACGGACGGGGCTATCGACGGACTCCTCAACAAGGAGCTCGCGGCGCAGACCGCGCTCATCGGTACCTTCGGCAATGCGCGCATCCTGCAGACCAACTACCCAGACATCCTGCCGGCGACAAGCGCCGCGCCGGCCTCGTGCGGTGGAATCCGCAAGGAGGATCTGGCCTACGCCCACGACAAAATCGACCAGCTCGATGGCAAGATCGACGATTCGACCCCTGCCGGCGATCCGATCGAGCGTGTCGACATGCAGTACGGCTTCGGTATCAACCCGCTGTGTCCCGACCGGGCCGAGGACACCATGGCCAACGGCCTGAGCGGAGCCAACGTCGACGCGGAACTGCGCTACCTGCTCAACCTCGACGGCAACGGCGACGCTCAAGCCCGCAAGTTGCTCGACAACCTGGTCAGCAGCTACCGGTCGCTGCGTAACTGCATGATCGTCTTTAGCCCCGCGCTGTGTGCCCTGCAGGGCAAGTGGGTGTACGACGACGGCGACGCCCTATTCCGGTACCTGGGAACTGGCGACAAGTTGAAGTCGATGCTGGCTGGCCTCATGGGCCCGGCCAGCGAGTCGGAGAACGTGCGCGCCGACCGGTCCCAGGGGCTGTTCCACCCCAATGCCAAGGGCCACGCCGTGCAGGCGTGCCGGGTCCTGGCCGTCTACAACCACGGGATCCCGCAGAACTGCCTGGGCGCCGTGCGGGCGACCGCCACCGGAACAACAGCGGACAGCGTCAACGGCCAGGCGGTCGGCAACGCGCCGATCCCCGCCGCGCCCGGCACCCGCCTGAAGGTCACCGTCGGTGGTTACGCGCCGAACTCCACCGTCGACCTCTCCCTGCACTCCACCAGGATCGACCTCGGCCACGCCATCGCGGACGCGGACGGCGTCGTGCACACCACCGTCGACCTGCCCGCGGCGGAAGCCGGCGTCCACACCTTGACGATCAGCGGCAACAGCGGCGGCGGGGCGAGCCTGGCCAAACGCGTCCGGGTCACCTACCCCGGCCAGCCGCAGGTCGGCGGCAGCTACGGCACCTACCTGACCGGCTTCCAGGCCGCCACCACCAAGGAGAAGGTCGACATCATCTACGGCGGCGAGGTGGTCACCACCCTGACGCCCGACGAGGACGGCGGCGTCTACGTCGAACTGCCGGTCATCAAGCCGGACGCGTCCGGGAATGTCACGATCACCGCCCGCAGCGCGCTGACCGGCAAAAGCACCAGCACCACCATCCGTCCCACGCCTGCGGCGGTCGGCCTCTGGGCCTCCGGCACCACCGCGGACGCCCTCACCCTCAACGGCGCCGGCATCGCGGTCACCGGTCCGGTGCACAGCAACGGCGGCATCACCGTGACCGGCAGCGGCACCACGGTGTCCCGCGGCGCGGAGTACGCCACCACGCTGAGCGTGCGCGGCGCGGGCAGCAGTGTGCCCGACGCGCACCGCGTCGACCGCGGTGACCCCCCGGCCGCGGCCACCGTCGACGCCTACCGGCCGGGCGGCCCGGCCGCCCGCGACGCCGGCTACCACGCGATCCCGGCGTCGGCGTGCAAGCAGAACCGGTGGACCGTACGGGGCGATGATGTCCCGTCCGGGGTCGTCTATGTGCCCTGCGCGGTCACGATCAACGGGTCCGGCCGGGTCAGCGCCGTCATCGTCGCCGAAGGGCCGATCACCGCTGCCGGCGCCTCGCTGATCCTCGGCCCCGACCGGGCCAGTTCCCCCGCGCTGCTGTCGGCCGCCAGCGGGCCGGCGGCGATCCAGGTGTCCGGAGCTGGTGTCCAGATTCGTGGCACGGTGCAGGCCCTGGATGGTGAAGTCGCCGTCACTGGCGCCCAGAGCGTGCTGCGATGTGGGGTGACCGCGAAGAGTATCCGGATCAGCGGGGCTAAGGCCCGTGTGGAGGTCGACGACGCATGCTTCGCCTCCTGAGGCGGCCGGCGATGGTGGCAGCCGGGTTCGCCCTCACGGCGATCACCGGCTGCTCCACCGGTCCCGGCGACGGGTCGCCCGACCCGCCGTGCGGCGGCACTCCCGCTAGCCGTGCCGCACTGGGCGTCCCCAACACCGGGGAGACCGTTGCCGCATCCTTCACCACCACCGGCGGCACCCTCTACATCACCGTGCATGACCTTCAGCGCGGCGGCTTCGTACCAGTACCCAAGGGATCACAGATCACCGCCTACATCGGTCCCGCGGACACTCCACCCCGGCCCGATCCCCAGCAGAACGTCACCCCGATCGGCTGGAAGGTTGTCGTCGCCGAGGACCGCTACCAGTCCTTCGACCTGCCCGCCGGCCGGTACTGGCTGCAGATCAGCTACCCGGGACAGACCGAACTGCTCAGCTGCACACCCGGCGCCGTCACCGGTACGCCACCACCACACCGCTTCCCCCCGGCGCCATCGTCACGACCCAGCTGAGAAGCCCGCGATCAACCGGCCAGCGCAACAACGCACATCGATTTATCTGCCCCGCTCGCTCCCACTTTCCGCACGTCGCCGCGACGCCCGGAAAGTCCTCGCCCTCGCCCCGCTCGCCGACGGCGGTTCCATCGCCGCCAGGCTGTCCACCGCCGGCGGACGACGATGGCCCGGCGCGCGCAGTCGCACCAGCACGGTCCTAGGGCAATAAACAAGTAGCAGCCAATAAGGCGCGGCGACTTCACCCGATCAGGGATCCCCCCGATCAGCCGTCGGCCAGTCATCGTCGAGGTATCCGATCGAGGCTGAGGGGCGAAGATGAGCGGTGGTGGGGTGTTCAAACGGTGCGGATGCAGGTCATCGAGCACGGGACGGCTGCTGAACTCGAGCTGTCCTCGGTTGCCGGAACGTAGCCATGGAAGACGTACGCCGACACCATCAACCCTGCACCGGATCCGCGCGACGCTGCGCTCGGCGTTGAACGCCGCCATCCGCGAGGGAATGCTGCGCGACAACCCGGCCCGCTACGTCGAGGTGCCCTCCCCGCGTCGACCGCACGCCCTTGTCTGGACCGCACAGCGGGTCGAAGCGTGGCAGCAGACCGGCGAGCGGCCAGCGGTCGCGGTGTGGACCACCGAGCAGACCGCCACCTTCCTCACCTTCACCGCCCGAGACCGGCTCGCGGTGATGTGGTGGCTGATCGCCCTACGCGGCCTGCGCCGCGGTGAAGCCGCCGGGCTGCGCTGGGCCGACGTGGACCTCGACGCCGGCGTCGCGATGATCGAGCAGCAGCGCATCGCCAACGGCCACCTGGTCACCGTCGGCCCGCCTAAGACGGCCGCCAGCCGGCGCTTGGTCGCGCTGGACCGGCACACGGTGCGGCTGCTGCGGGAGCATCGCCGCCGGCAACGCACCGAGCAACGGACGGCAGGGGAGACGTGGCAGGACTCGGGCTACGTGTTCGTCGCCGAGGACGGGACGCCGCTGCACCCGGACTACCTGACCCGCCGCTTCCGGCACACGCCGTAAACGGCGGCGCCCACCAACGTCCCACCAACGTCCCAAAAAGATCAAGGCCGTATAGCCCGGAAGCTATACGGCCTGATGCTGCATGGTGCGCCGCGTAGGACTTGAACCTACAACCCGCGGATTAAGAGTCCGCTGCTCTGCCAATTGAGCTAGCGGCGCTCGCTGGCAACGGAGAAACATTAACACGGGCTCCGCGGCACCTCGAAATCGGGGGCCCGGCCATGATCGACGCCCCGGGTCGCGGGTCACGACATGATCGCGTGCGCTCGCGCGGGGCCCCGGCGCTTGCCTTCGTAGGGCAGGATGTGCCCGCGGAACTCCAGATCGGGGCAGAGGATGGGCAGCATGCGTCGCTCGCTACTGGCGGTCGTGGCGTTGGTGGTGGTAGCGCCGGTGGCGCTGGTGGCTTGCGGGGACGGCGGTGGCAAGCCCGCTCCTGCCGCCTGGGTCGGGTCGTCGGCCCCGACGTCCGCCCCGGCCGCCCCGGACGGCGCCGGTTCCGGGCCCGGCAGCGCCGACGTCTCGCTCAGTGTGACTCCTGACACGGGGAAGAAGGGCGTACCCGTCAGTGCCGAGATCGGGTTCAAGGTCTCCGGCGGCAAAGTGACGACCGTCTCGCTCAAGGACGACAAGGGCAAGGTCGTCCCGGGCGCGCTGCGCGAGGACGGTTCGGCGTGGGTGCCGGCCAAGCCCCTGAAGAACAGCCAGCGGTACGAGGCCACGGTCACCGCCGCCGGCGACGCGGGTGGGGCCAAGACCGTCACCACGTCGTTCACCACGATGGGCAAGCCGGCTCGCAAGACAGGTACGGGCCTCTACCTCTTCGACGACCACACGTACGGCGTGGCGATGCCCGTCGTGGTCGAGTTCAGCCCCGGCATCAAGAAGAAGGACCGGGCCGCCGTACAGAAGCGGATGTTCGTCAAGAGCGAGCCCGCACAGCCCGGCACCTGGTCGTGGACCTCGAGTGGCACCCAGGCGTACTACCGGCCGCCGAAGTTCTGGAAGTCCGGCACCAAGCTGACCGTGCGTATCGCCGTCGGCGGCCTGCCCACCGGCGGCGGCCGGTACGGCGACCGCGACCGGTCCGCGTCCGCGAAGATCGGCCGCTCCTTCGTCATGAAGGTCGAGAACAAGACCAAGAAGATGACGGTCATCCAGGACGGCAAGGTGACCCGCACCATGCCGGTCAGCCTCGGCAAGCACAGCACCCCCTCGTCCAGCGGCACGATGGTGGTCATGGAGAAGAAGGCGGCCACCGTCTTCGACACCATCGCGGAGCTGGGCCCGCAGGACGGCTACCGGACCGAGATCGAGTACGCCCAGCGCCTGACCTGGTCCGGCCAGTACATCCACTCGGCGCCGTGGTCGGTGGGCTCGCAGGGCCGCCGGAACGTGTCGCATGGGTGTGTCAACGTGTCACCGTCGAACGCGCGCTGGCTGTTCGACAAGACCCTCATCGGTGATCCGATCACCGTTCGGGGTACGGAGGACGAGCTGGCGTACGGCAACGGCTGGACGCCGTGGGACGTGAGCTGGAAGGAGTTCGTGAAGGGCAGCGCCCTGCCGGTGCCGGCCGACCTGGCCGGCCAGGAGGGGCAGGCCTGAGCCGCTCGGGGCGCCCGGTCCGGCCTGCGGAGGGTCGTCCGGGCAGTTCACGGCCCGGTGGTCGGCACTTTGCGGAGCGGGCGACGGGGCTGCTCACGCCGCGCGGTGGGCACGTGCGGAATCGGTCAATCGTCCGCAATGTGCCCGTAAGTCCGGGGCCGTCCGTGAGCGGCGGCACGAATCGGGGATTGGGCGTCCTGGCATCCATGACGGATGATGGGCGCCGGGACGACGGCGGTGAGAGGGATCATGAGACTTCCTGGAGTGACCGGCCCGGCCGGGCGACGGCGGTGGCGTACCGCAGCGGTGGCGCTCGTGGCCGCGTCCGTGCTGCTCAGTGCCGGCTGCAGCGGTGACGACAAGTCGGCATCCCCTTCCTGGCAGGGCGGCGGCTCGCAGGACGGCGGCTCGACGACCGCCTCCGGCACCCCCTCGCCCGCACCCACGCTCAGCACGGTCGCCGTGACCTCCCCGGCCGCCGATGCGACCGGCGTGCAGGCCATCACCGAGATCAAGTACGAGTCCGAGGACCCGGGGAACACCACCGTCGAGGTCAAGGACGACGACGGCAACGAGGTCAAGGGCACCCTCGACAAGGACGACAAGGTCTTCCGGCCGGCGAAGGCCCTCAAGTGGGGCAAGAAGTACACCGTCACCGTCAACGGCACCCCGGCGGGTGACAAGGGTGGCTCCACCACCAGCTCGTTCACGGTGATGAAGAAGCCGTCGAAGCTGGTGCGCGTGTCGAGCTTCCTCGGCGACGGCCAGACCGTCGGCGTCGGCATGCCGATGATCGTCCGGTTCGGCCGGTCCATCCCCGCGAGCTACCGCGACGACGTGGAGCGCCGGATGACGGTGACCGCTTCGCCGGCGCAGGAGGGGACCTGGCACTGGACCAGCCCGACCGAGGTGCACTACCGCCCCAAGACGTACTGGAAGCCGTACACGAAGATCTTCTACAAGGTCCAGCTCGCCGGCGTGCCGATGGGCGACGGCTGGTTCGGCCGCTCCGACCTGACCGTGGACCTGAAGGTCGGGCGCTCCTTCGTCATGACGGTGGAGAATCGCAGCAAGAAGATGACCGTCAAGCAGGACGGCAAGGTCGTCAAGACGATCCCGGTCAGCCTCGGCAAGTCGAGCACCCCCTCGTCGAGCGGCACCATGGTGGTCATCGAGAAGAAGCGGCACACCGTCTTCGACACGATGGACGAGCTGCCCAAGGGCCAGGGCTACCGCACCGAGATCGACTACGCCCAGCGCATCACCTGGAGCGGTCAGTACATCCACGCCGCGCCGTGGTCCGAGGGTGTCCAGGGCCGCCGCAACGTGTCGCACGGCTGCGTCAACGTCTCGATGGCGATGGGCAAGTGGCTGTTCGAGCGGACCCTCATGGGCGACCCGATCACCGTGAAGGGCACCGAGGAGAAGCTCAAGAACGGCAACGGCTGGACCGACTGGAACATGAGCTGGGACGAGTACAAGAAGGGCAGCGCCCTGTAGCGGCTCAGCCGACGGTTTCCAGGCCGGAGTCGGCGCAGACGGAGACCATCTCGGCGGCCGCGGCGCTGACCGCGGCCACCCGGTCCGGTTCGTCCTCGCGGCCGTGCGCCTCGACGGCTCGGTCGTAGGTCTCCTGGAGGCGGCGCGCGGCGTCCGCGACCGGGGCGTCGGCCGTCGCGGTCGACCGGCTCACGTCGGTGACCATGCCCGGCTGCATGATCGTGCCGGCGCGGAGAGCTTCGCTGATCTTGCCGCAGGCGGCCGTGCCCGGCGGCTCGTCGACGACCGCAGAGCCGCTCGGCTCGGGCGAAGGCGCCGGTGAGGGGGCCGGCGTCGGACCCGCTGCTTCGGGCGCCGGATCCGAGCACCCGGCGAGGGACGCCGCGAGCGCCAGCGCGCAGAGCGGGAGAAAACGCGACATAGCGTTCACGGTAGGCGCTTCCACGCAGCTCCAGGGCCTTTTCCGCGAGGGCGCTCGCTGCGACCCGGCGGCCACGACGCGGTCGCGGGTGGTCGCGCTCCGGCATGCGCGGCGGCTCTTCCGCGAGGAGCATCAGCAGCGGGCCCGGCGGCCTTCTGCGCCGGAGGGCTCGCGTGGGAGCGCTACCGTCGCAGCGGTGACCTCCCCCCTGGACGCCGGCGTCGTCGACGTCTGCCGGGCGTACCTGGCGCTCGCCGACCGGTACGAGCCCGGTCTCGTGCAGGGCCTCTACCTGCAGGGGTCGATCGCGCTCGACGACTACCGGCCCGGGGTCAGCGACATCGACTTCGTCGCGGTGGCCTCACGGCCGCCGGACCCCCGCGCGCTGCAGGCGGTGCACGCGGCGCTGCGGCGTACGCACGGCGGCACGGACTTCGACGGCCTGTACGTGCGGGAGGACGATCTGCGCCGCGACCCCGAGCTGGTGCCGAGCGGCGCGGCGGTGCACGAGTGGCGCGTCGAGGCGGTGTCGCGCTTCGAGCGGAACCTCGTCACATGGCACGTGCTGGACCAGGGTGGCGTCGCCGTACGCGGGCCCGCGGTCGCCGAGTTGTGCGTGCACACCGACTGGCCGGCGCTGGCCGCGGCGACCCGGGACAACCTCGCCGGGTACTGGACGAGGTGGCGCAACCGTACGGTGCTCGGCCTGACCGGCACCAGCGACTGGGCCACCGCGTGGGGTGTGCTCGGCGTGGCCCGGCTGCGGCACACGCTCGCCGAGGGACGGGTGACGGCGAAGACCGAGGCGGCGGCGTTCGCGCTGGAGACGTACGACCGGCGGTGGCACCGGATCGTGCGGGAGGCGCTGCGCATCCGCACCGGCGAGGGTGAACCGCAGTACGGCAGCCCCGTACGCCGCCAGCTCGACGTGATCCGTTTCCTCACCCACGCGCTGGATGAGACCTGAGTTCGGTGCGCAGCGGCCCGCTGTCCTCATGGTCGATGTCGGTGAAGACGGCCGGCGTCCGGAGCGTCGCGCAGGGCCTGCCGCAGCGGTGAGCCACTGCCGGCCGAGGTCGTCGCGCAGGCCGGCCGCCCAGTCGCCGCTCAGG
The DNA here is from genome assembly GCF_040677315.1 of Actinoplanes sp. NPDC049316. Classification (NCBI taxonomy): domain Bacteria; kingdom Bacillati; phylum Actinomycetota; class Actinomycetes; order Micromonosporales; family Micromonosporaceae; genus Actinoplanes; species Actinoplanes sp. NPDC049316. Next base: position 80,991 of record NZ_JBFAQM010000017.1, read on the forward strand.
CCCGCGAGCGGGCTGATCGCGGCGCAGTGCCAACGCCTCGCCACCCGGAGCCACCCGCCGCTACTTGGGTTCGACGAGCCATCTCCACGCGCGGCGCAGCCCGTCGGTGAGGGAGTCGTCGTCGGCGGCCGCGTTCTCGGCCGGCTCCGGGAGCTGAGCGGCGGGCACCGCCACGATCACGCCGTGCTCGAAGAGGCCGTCGATCTGCGCGGCGGGCGCGTACCGGTGGCCCTGGGGCGTGTCCAGGACCAGGCCTTGGAAGATCTCGTCGCGGTCGTCGGCCAGGACGTGGGCGACCGTGCCGGCCTTGTCGCCCGCGCGGTCGTAGACCGGGGTGCCGTCGGCGAGGACGAGGAACGACTGCGGGGCCCCGAGGTCCTCAGGGGCGGTGTCGGTGTCGGACATGCCTGTGACGTACCCCGGGCGGTCCGGTGGGTAACCGCTCAGTCGGCGGGCGGCAGGACGGCGACCTCGCGGTAGAAGCGGTCGATCGTCCGGACGGTCGCCTCGAAGTCGTCCAGCTCGAACGGCTTCGTCACGTACGCGTTGGCCCGGTGCTGGTAGCTGGCCACGATGTCCGGCGGCGCGCCGGAGGTCGTCAGGATCACCACCGGGATCGCCTTGAGCCGGTCGTCGCCCTTGATCGCCGCCAGCGTCTCGCGGCCGTCCATGCGCGGCATGTTGAGGTCGAGCAGGATCAGGTCGGGCCGGTGCGCATCCTGGTACGGCTCCGCGCGCAGCAGGTAGTCCAGCGCCTCGCGGCCGTCGGAGACCCGGTTGACCGTGGTGTGCGTCTCGGAACTCTCGAGCGCCTCCGAGATCATGAAGGCATCGGCGTCGTCGTCGTCGACGACCAGGATGTCGAGCGTGCGCACGGTGCCCCCTTGTTTGCAGTTCGGCAAGCATAGGGTCCGCGGGTCGGGAGTACCACATCCGGGCGGTATGAAATCCCCGCGCGGCGAGACATGTCTCATACCGTTCCCGTGCAACCTGATCGAAAGAGCAGCTCACGCCGCGTCAATGAAAAGTGCACATATGCGTACGCAAAGTAGTTGCCTTTCGCGTACCACAGAACCGTCCGAGATCCCGTCACACATTCGTGACCACCGATGCACCCGCTTCTCCCCGCCGGCGCCGGCTCTGGCGCCGCGTGCTCACCCGGCTGCTTGTGATCGTCGTCTTCTACTGCGGCACCGGGGCGGCGGTGGCCGAGGCGTACGTGGAATCCGTACCGCTGCCGGCCGCGCCCGTCGAGCCGCAGGCGTCGACCCTGTACTTCGCCGACGGACGCACGATCCTCGCCCGGGTCGGTACCGTCGACCACAGCGACGTGCCGCTGTCGTCCGTGCCGGAGGCCGTGCGCTCGGCGATCCTGGCCGCCGAGGACCGCGGCTTCCGTGACCACGGCGGCGTCTCCGTACGCGGCGTGCTGCGCGCGGTGGTCGCCGACGCCGGTGGCAGCCGGGAGGGCGCCTCGACCATCACCCAGCAGTACGCCCGCAACGCGTTCCTCACCCAGGACGTGTCGGTCGAGCGCAAAGCGAAGGAGATGGCGCTCGCGATCCAGCTGGAGCGCCGGTACTCCAAGGACGAGATCCTCGAGCGGTACCTCAACACCATCTACTACGGCCGCGGCGCCCAGGGCATCGCCGCGGCCGCGCACGCGTACTTCGGGGTCACGCCGGACCGGCTCACCGTGGCGCAGGGGGCGGTGCTCGCCGCCGTCATCAAGGATCCGTACGGCTACGACCCCGCGAACAACGCCGAGGCGGCGCGACGGCGGTGGAACTGGGTCGTCCGCGCGCAACGCGACCTGGGGTGGCTCAGCGGCGACCTCGCGTACCCCCGGGTCCTGCCGCCGTCGGCGAAGAATCCCGGCCCGGACGGGATGGTCATCGACCGCGTCGAGCGCGAGCTGGCGGCGCACGGCGTCACCCCGCAGGCGTTGCACACCCAGGGCCTGTCCGTGGTGACGACCCTGGACGCGGCCGCCCAGCGGGCCGCCGTCGCCCAGGTGGCCCGGCATCTGGACAAGCAGCCGAAGGGCCTGCGGGCGGCGCTGGTGGCGGTCGATCCCCGCACCGGAGGCGTCCGCGCATACTACGGCGGCCGGCAGGGCCGGGGCTTCTTCGACGACGCGTCCGCCGCCCGCCCGGCCGCGTCCACGTTCAAACCGGTGGTGCTCGCCGCCGCGCTGCGCCGCGGGATCGCGGTGATGTCGCGCTGGGACGGCAGCTCGCCGCGAGTCTTCCCGGGCCGGCTCGGCGTGCCGTTGCATAACCAGAAGGACCTGCAGTGCTCGGACTGCACGCTGAAGAAGTCCATGATGGAGTCGCTCAACACCCCGTTCTACGCGGTGACCGAGCAGATCGGCGCGGCGGCGGTCCGCGACATGGCCCACGACCTCGGCATCCCGAAGCGGTACGCCGGCGCCCCCACGCTGGTCGACGCCAAGGGTGACCCCCGCCCCGGCAAGACCCGCCCGGACATCGCCATCGGCCGGTACGCGGTGACCCCCGCCGATCTGGCGACGGTCTACGCCACCTTCGCCGCCGGTGGCGTCCGTCATGAACGGCATTTCGTGGAGTCGGCGACGGACGCGGGAGGCAGGCGGCTGTGGACGGCCACGCGCGTGTCCCGTACGGTCCTCGACCCGCGGGCCGCCGCGGACGTCACGTCGGTGCTGAGCGCGACACTCCGCGCGGACGGCGCCCGGCCGGGCCGTCCAGCGGCGGGCAAGACGGGCACCCAGCAGTGGGCTGACACCCGAGACAACCAGGACGCGTGGATGGCCGGGTACACGCCGGACCTCGCGACCGCGGTCTGGATCGGCAAGTCGCGGCCCGGACCGATCCGGGACGCGGCCGGCGAGCCGATCGAGGGCCGGACGATCCCGGCCCGGCTGTGGCGTGACTTCACCCGGGCCGCGCTGGCGGGCTCCCCGGCGCTGCCGCTGCCCGAGGCCGCGAACACCGGCCGTACGGATGCCGGCGACGCCGGTCGTACGCACGACACCGAGCCGGCGCAGCAGCGCGAGCAGAAGCAGGAACAACAGCAGAAGCAGGCGCCGAACCTGGTGGTGGTGCGCACCGCGGGGGAGGGTAAGCGGCTGGCGCTGACCTTCGACGACGGCCCGTCGGAGTACACGCCGGCGGTGCTGGACCTGCTGGCCCGGTACGGCATCAAGGCCACGTTCTGCATGGTCGGCGAGGAGGTGCAGCGGTATCCGGAGCTCGTCCGGCGGGTCGTCGCCGAGGGACACGTGCTGTGCAACCACTCGTGGAAGCACGACGATCTGGGGGCGATGCCCGCGGCGGCCGCCCGCGACGACATCGAGCGGACCGACGCGGCGATCGCGGCCGCCGCGCCGGGCGTGACGGTGCCGTTCTTCCGGGCGCCGTACGGCTCGTGGGGCCAGTCCGCCAAGGAGGGCGTCAAGGCCGGGCACACGCCGCTGGGCTGGGTCGTGGACCCGGACGACTGGCTGCTGCCCGGGGCGGACGTCATCGCCGACCGCATCGAGAAGCAGCTCACGCCGCGCGCGGTCGTGCTCGTCCACGACGGCGGCGGAGACCGGCGGCAGACGGTGGAAGCGCTGCGCAAGCTCATCCCGAAGCTGAAGCGGGACGGCTGGACCTTCGACCTTCCCGAGCGGACGGTGGCGTCGAAGCCGCTGAAAGCCTCGCCGCCGCCCTCGCCGTCGGTTCCACCCAGCGCCGGCCCGTCGGTGTCGCCGTCGGGCAGCCCGGAGCCGAGTCAGCCGAACCAGGAGGAGACGCGGTCCGGGTCCACGTCGTAGCCGGTGGCGCGGGCGCCCGCCCAGTTCACCCCGACCAGCACGCCGTCGCGCCGCAGGCCGGGGAGCCAGCTGTCGAGCCAGTCCGCCAGCGGGATGTCCACCACCTCGAAGCCGCGGTACGCCTCGACCGCGGTCACGACCCGCTGGGCGCGCGACTGCTTGGACCAGAACGGCATGGCCCGCGTACCGTCGCCGTCCCGGGGCGCCGGGAAGCCGCCGGCGTCCCGGATCGACCAGACCCGGCCCTCCTGGGGCACTTCCCGGCGGAACGCCGCCGCATGGGCCGCGCTGAGCGACATGGCCGCCCCCTCCTCGTTTTTCCGGCGCTGTCCCCATCGTCGCCTGCCGAGGCGATCCAGGTGATTCGAACGCCCGAATCAGGCCAGCAGGCCGAGCCGGTGCACCAGCTTGTCGATCCGGTTCCGCGGCCCGACCAGGCTGATCGCGTGGTACGCCAGCTCCGCCGCCGCCGTCTCGCCCACCCGCTGCAGGTACTCGTCGTACACCCGGGTGCTCTGGCCGTCGGTGGGCATGTCGGCGACGAAGACGCCCAGCGACTCCACCGCCTTGGCGCGGATCTCACCGAGCTTGGCGACCGGCGCGCCCAGCACCGAGCAGCCGGCCCAGGGCAGGCCGGGGTGGACCGACCCGCCCCCGTCCTTGGCGTCGGGCCCGAGCAGCCCGCTGACCGAGGTCGCGGTGGCGGCGGCCACGCAGATGGCGGCGTTGACGGCCCGGCCGGCCGGCAGCGACTCGTCGACCACGATCACCCACTTGAGCCGGGCGGACCGGGTGGGCTCGGCGGTACGGATCTCCTCCGGCTCGAAGCCGACCTGATGAATGACGCTCATGAGGCAAGAAGCTAGGCATTGCTGCGGTGTACGGGCAATAGTTTCGTACTTGATTCGGATACGGTGCCGACATGGCTGCACTCGACGAACTTGATACGGCGATCCTGCGGGAATTGCAGGTGGATGCACGGCGTACCAACCGGGACATCGCCGCGGCGGTCGGCGTCGCACCCACCACGGCGCTGGACCGTACGCGTGCCCTGCGCGAGCGCGGCGTCATCCGTGGCGCCAGCCTCACCGTCGACCTGGCCGCGATCGGCCGGCCCGTGCAGGCGCTGATCGCGGTGCGGATCCGGCCGCCGTCGCGTCGCAACATCGAGGCGTTCCGGAATTGGGCGGCGGCGCTGCCGGACACCCTCGGCGTCTTCGTGACCTCGGGTACGGAGGACTTCCTCATCCACGTGGCGGTGCCGGACAACGACAGCCTGTACGCCTTCGTCATCGACCGTCTCACCGAGCACGCGCACGTGGCGGACGTGCGTACCTCGGTGGTCTACGAGCACCTGCGCAACGACCGGATCAGCCCGGTCCGGCGAGAATGAGGCCCATGGAGATACGTGAGGCGACCGCGCGGGACTGGCCGGCCATCCATCCGTTCTGGTCGCGCATCGTCGAGGCGGGGGAGACGTACGCGTACCCGCTCGGCCTGAGCAGCGACGACGCGCGGGCGCTGTGGATGGAGCAACCACCCGGCCGCACGGTGGTCGCCGTCGACGGTGACGACGTACTGGGATCGGCGAAGATGGGGCCCAACCGGCCGGGCCGGGGCGCGCACATCGCCACCGCCGGCTTCATGGTCGATCCGGAGCGGCACGGCCGCGGCGTGGGCCGGGCGCTGGGTGAGCACGTGCTCGGCTGGGCTCGCGCCGAGGGCTACCACGGCATCCAGTTCAACGCCGTCGTCGAGACCAACACCGCCGCCGTACGCCTCTGGCAGTCCCTCGGTTTTCAGATCATGACGACGATCCCCGAGGCGTTCGACTCGGCGTCACACGGCCTCGTGGGGCTGCATGTGATGTACCAGAAACTCTGAGCAGGTGCGCGCGGCCGGCCGGGGGGCGGGCCGGCCGCGCGAGTCCCTACCGGGCGGCCATGATCAGGGCGGCCGGGTCGGCGCAGACCAGCTGCAGCGCCCGGGCCACCACGGCCGGGTCGTACGTCGAGGCGTGGAACGTGGCCTCCAGGTGCAGCACGCCGCCCATCTCCGAAGTGGTCAGCGTGATGCCCTCCGGACCGTTGAGGGTCGGCACGCTCTGGTTCACCCGGCCCGCCGCGTCGCCGGACCACGGCAGATCGGCGAGCACGTCGTGCCGGCCCTGGTTGCTGAAGGTCAGCCGGGGCCGCGGCCGCGCCGGCGCCACCGCCGGGTACGGGTCCGGCAGCCCGGGCGCCCCCGCGACGAGGATCTTGCCCTCGCGCAGCAGCATCATCGTCAGGATCCGGCCGCTCGCGAGCTCCGCCTTGAGGGTCGTGTGGATCGACCGGGGGTCGGTCAGGTCCTCCGGCGTCAGGTACGGCCCCATGCAGAAGTTGCTGTCGATGCTGACGTCCTTGTCCAGGTAGCGCCGCGCGTCCGCCAGGAACGTGCCGCCGCCCAGGTCCGGGTCCAGCCCCAGGTCGCGCAGCGCCACGGCGAACGCGGCGAAGGTGATCGCCGAGGTCGTCACGCCGGGGGCGTGCTCGTCGCGCCACACCCGCATCCGGCCCAGCACCTCCGCCGACCGGGCCGTCTCGACGGTCAGGGCCGGCGCCCACGGGCGCGTCTCCGCCTGCTCCACGTGCGGCGGCCGGGGGAAGCTCAGCCCCTGCTTCCAGCGCGCCGGCTTGGTGCCGAACTGCTTCCACCACGCCTTCGGCAACGCCCACCGGTGCCGCCGCGAGGGGGCGATCACCGCGGCGCGCTCCTCGCCGGCCGCGCGGACCAGCTCGCGCAGGAGCGTGTTGACCGGCCCGGCGTCGCCGTACGCGTGCGACACCTTCATCGCCACGTACCCGCCGCCGGCCAGGATCCGGACCGGGTGGTGACCGCGCGGCTCGTCCTGCAGCCGCCGGGTCATCGCGTCGAAGTCGGCCGGCCCGTCGCCCAGGTCGGTCACGGCCTCCTCGGCGTACGCGGCGAACGTCGCGGCGTCCATGTGCAGCCAGCGCGCGCCGCTGCGGTCCAGGCGCGACACGGCCCGGTGCGTCGGGTCGGCGGCGTGCAGGCCGATCAGCGCGGCGCGCAGACGCTCGGCGGTCACCCCGGTCAGCGGTCCGACCGTACGGATGTACTCGAGCGGCAGCCACGCCCGCTCGTGCAGCGTCAGGCTGGTGGTGGACACGACATCTCCTTCGTCAACGGCGCGGGCGAAGACCACCCGCAGCACGGTCGGTGCGACCAGCACGGTCTCCACCGCCATCACCAGGGCGACCCAGGTGACCAGCTCGGTGAGGCTGCCGCGGCTGCCGCCGTACCAGGCCGCGAGCAGCTCGGCGACCCCGGCGAAGACGGCGAAGATGCCGGCGCCGCGGACGGTGCCCTGCACCCGGGAGATCGCCAGGAAGAAATGGTGGAAGACGAACGGCACGTACGTCAGGGCCAGGATGGTGAGCGCGGCGCCGGCCGACTCGGCGTAGCTCGCGCCGAACAACGACATGATCCAGTCGGCCGCGAAGGCGACCACCAGCGAGACGGGCAGCCCGCCGCCGAGACAGATGAGCAGGCCCATCCGCACCTTCGAGCGCAGCGCCGCGCGGTCGCCGCTGGCCACCGCGAACAGCGTCAGCGCCACGTTGCCGGGGACCATGGCCAGGAACGACAGCACCATGAACGCGGTGTAGAAGGACGCGTTCGCCTCGGCCGACAGCACCGCCGTCACCACCAGCGGCAGCGCCGCCCGCGGCAGGTACGTCGCCAGGTTCAGCAGGTTGTGGTCGAAGGTGGCCCGGCCGCGGCCGCGCAGCAGCGACGCTCTCGGGCGTACGGAATCGATCATCTTCTTGCGCCGCAGCGCGCGGCCCAGGACCGCGACCGACAGCACCATGCCGGCCACCCACGTCAGCAGCAGCACGCCGCCGTCGAGCGTGAACGGCAGCAGCGCCAGGATTCCGAGCAGGACCAGCTTGACGACGGAGAACCAGGCGTTGCGCATGAGCTGGAGGGGCCCCTGCAGCAGCCCGACCAGCGCCTCGTCCAGCACCAGCGTCATCGCGTTCAACGCGATGCCGAAGACCAGCAGCACCGTCGCGGCGGTGCCGCCCAGCGCCTCCTGCAGACCGGGGATCGCCCAGTGCGCGAGCCCGACGTAGATCAGGCCGCCGACCGTCGCGGCGCTGCCCGCCACGAGCAGGCACGTCGAGATCAGCTGCCACTTCGGGCCGCGCAGCGACGGCAGGTCCGAGATCAGCATGGTGCCCATGCCGAACATCCCGATCGTGCCGATCAGCGTCATCGCGGACACCGCGGCGGAGGCCTGGCCGACCGCCTCGGCCGGGGCGGTCCGGGCGGCCAGCCACCAGTACGCGAAGCCGAACAGCGAGGTGAGCGCCGTCGTCGCCATCAGCGACCCGGCGTTCAGGAACAGATCGAGATGCCCGCGCAGGACCGCGACGAGCCCGGCGCGGCCCGGACCCTCGGGCCCGGCGTCCAGGCTCTCCGGTACGGCTTCGGTAACCGAGGTCTGCTGCACAAGGGGCAACGGTAGTTACGGTCAGTGTTCGCCTGCCACGGCAAACCGGGGCACACCCGGGGTTCCGTCCGGACTGGAGACCTTGCGCTCCGGAGGAGGGGACCGGGACCGAACGGCCGAGGTTTGTGACGGCTGTGAACTGGTGTTATTCCTCCCAGACCGGAACCGGCGGCAGACCCCGCTCAGCCCGGGCGGCATCGGTCAGTTCCTGGATCAGCCGGGTCTTACCGCGCGTATACGCCTCGCCCGGGCCGTACCGGTCCATCAGCTCCCGCTTGAGCGCGGCGTAACGTTCCCGGGCCTCCGGGTACGCGAGGAGGTGGTCGCGCAGCAGCCGCTCGTTGCGGGTCGGCCAGCTCGCGGTCGTCACCACGTGCAAGTGGTACGCGGTGCTGTCGTAGTCCTCGCGCCGGTAGAACAGCCGTTCCGGCATGTCGGTCGGCTGCAGCCGGTATCCGAGGCTCTGCAGCGCGGGATCGTTGACCTCCGCCAGCTCGTCGAGCGCGGCCATCAGGTCGATCACCGGTTTGGCGGCCAGCCCGGGCACGGCGGTGCTGCCGACGTGCTCCACGGCGGTGAACAGGGGCGCGAGGGTCACGCACGCCTGCCGGCCCAGCTCGGACCAGCGGTCGTCCGGCTCCGCGATGGTCACAACCAACCCACCTTCTTCAATCGGCGGTACAGCACGACCGCCGCCACGGCCATGAGTGCCAGCGCGCCGTAGTAGCCGTAGCGCAGCCGCAGCTCGGGCATGACCTCGAAGTTCATCCCGTACACCCCGGCGATGGCCGTCTGCGCCGCGGCGATGGCCGCCCACGACGCGATCTTGCGCATGTCGTTGTTCTGGTCCACGGAGACCTGCGCGAGCCGGGCCTGCAGGATCGAGTTCAGCAGATCGTCGAAACCGGCGACCCGATCCACCGCCCGCGCGAGGCGACCCCGTACGTCCACAAGGTACGGATAGAGGCCGTCCGGCACCACCCCGCGGTCCAGGAGCCGCTGCAACGGCTCCTGCAGGGGCAGCACCGCGCGCTTGAACTCCACCATCTCGCGCTTCAGCTGGTAGATGTGCGCGATGTCGGGCGCCTTGTCCACCGCGAAGGTCGTCTCCTCCAGCGCCTCCAGGTCCCGTTCCACATGCCCGGCGACGTCCAGGTACAGCTCGACCATCCGGTCGCAGACGGCGTACGCGACGGCCCACGGCCCCTCGGCCAGCAGCGCCGGTCGCGCTTCGAGCTCTTCGCGTACGGAGGTGAGCGCGCCCGCCGCCCCGTGCCGCACGGTGATGACGAACCGCGGCCCCAGCAGCACGGTGACGTCCCCGGTGTCCACGACCTCGCTGGTGGCCGTCAGTTCCTCGTGCTCGACGTACCGCGCCGTACGCAGCACCAGCCGCGTGACGTCGCCGAGCGTCTCCGCGACCGGCCGGTGCCCGGCTGCCGCCGCCTGCACGGCGGTCAACTCGTGCAGCCCGAACACCTCCGCGATCGAAGCCATGGTCGCCTCGTCCGGCTCGTGCAGCCCCAGCCACACGAACGCGTCCCGCTGCCGCGCAGCCGTCCGTACGGCATCCGCGTAATGCGACCTGCCGGACCGGCGCTTGCCCTCGTGGTAGACCGCGCAGTCGACGACGGCGTCCGGGTTCGACCGGCGGAGCTGCTGCGGCACCTCCGGCCGCGACCGGCTCAACCCCTCGATGATCCGCCCCAGCGTCCGCGGAATCAGAAAAGGCTCTCGCCGCCGCCACCCGAACATCCGCCCGCCCCCTCCGACGATCCCGGCGCTTTCCTCGGCCGATGATCTCGGCGCTTTCCCCCGGCTGATGATCTCGGCGCTGTCTCGTCGCCGATGATCTCGGACGACCGTAGCGGCTGCGTGCCCGTGCCGGACGGACAGCCGGGCTGCCCCGGATAGAGTCACCACCGGTCACAATCTGTCCTCAATCGGCGGGAGCCTGTCTCCATGGCGAACACCAGCGCACGGATGCTCCGGCTCCTCTCCCTGCTGCAGACCCACCGCTACTGGCCGGGCGCCGAACTCGCCGAACGCCTCGACGTCAGCGCTCGCACCCTGCGCCGCGACGTCGACCGGCTTCGCGAGCTCGGCTACCCCGTCGACGCCTCCCGCGGTGTCGCCGGCGGCTACCAGCTCCAGGCCGGAGCGGCCATGCCACCGCTGCTGCTCGACGACGACGAAGCGGTCGCCATCGCCATCGGCCTGCGAACCGCTGCCGCCGGCGCCGTCGCGGGCTTCGAAGAGACCTCCGTACGCGCCCTCGCCAAAGTCATCCAGCTCCTCCCACCCCGGCTGCGCCGCCGCATCGACGCGCTCCAGGCCATGACCACCCCCGGCGTGCTCGGCGGCGGCCCGACCCTCGACCCGACCGCGCTCACCACCCTCGCCATGGCCTGCCGCGGCGAGGAACGCCTGCGGTTCACCTACGCACCCCGCGACGGCGACACCGCCGACCGGCACGTCGAACCCCACCGCCTCGTCCCCCTCGGCCGCCGCTGGTACCTGATCGCCTGGGACCTCGACCGCGGTGACTGGCGCAACTTCCGGGTCGACCGCCTGACGCACCCGGCGATGACCGGTGCGCGCTTCCGTCCCCGCGAGATCCCGGGCGGCGACCCGGTGACGTGGCTGCGGGCGCGGCTCGCGGCGGTGCCGAACCGCTACGACGTCTCGGTGGTGCTGCACCGCGACGCCGAGTCGGTACGGGCGACAGTCGGCCACTGGGCCCTGGTGGAACCCCTGCCGGCCTCGCCGGCCGGCGGCGCGCCGCCTGGCGGGAGCGCTTCGCCTGGCGGGAGCGGTTCGCCTGGCGGGAGCGGTTCGCCTGGCGGGAGCGGTTCGCCTGGCGGGAGCGGTTCGCCTGGCGGGAGCGGTTCGCCTGGCGGGAGCGGTTCGCC
>NZ_JBFAQM010000017.1:92318-167212 GCF_040677315.1 Actinoplanes sp. NPDC049316
CCCGGCGCTGCGGCCGCGCCGCTCACCGGAAGCGGTGCTGTCGCCGGTCGGCCCGCCGACCGCGTTGCCGCAGCCGGCTCGCCGGGGTGCCGGCTGCGCATGAGCGTCGACGATCTGGGCTGGCCCATCATGCTCCTCGGCGTGATCGGGGCGGACTTCGTCGTCGAGTCGCCTCCGGAACTGCACGACCGCCTGCGCGAAACGGCCGAGACTCTGCTGCGCGGCGCCGGGACGCCCTGATGCCGGACGCCTGATGCGGGACGACCTGACGTCTGGACGGATCGGCGCCCCCGTGGCGCCGATCCGCAGGGAAGAACCTAGCGGCACCCTCTGACATTTTTCGGGGCCCCGGACCCCACCGAAAAATCCACCGGCGATGTCGGAGGGTGGCGGCATACTGCCGGACGTGGAAGCCATGCCGCGTACCGTTCAGGACCTCATCACGCTCGGGCAGTCGGACGAGCGCGTGAAATACCTCTTCTTCTGGGGCCACCGGCCGCAGCGCGACGGCAGCATCGGCGCCGGATGCCTGAGCCAGTGGTGGCCGTCCACGTTCACCGCGGAGGGCGTCACGTTCGCCTCCGCCGAGCACTACATGATGTGGCGCAAGGCGCTGCTGTTCGGCGACGACGAGGCGGCCGGGCGCATCGTGGCGGCGAGCCATCCGCGACAGGCGAAGATGCTGGGCCGCCGCGTCCACGGCTTCGACGAGGAGGTGTGGGCCGCGCATCGCTACGGCATCGTCGTCGACGCGAGCGTGGCGAAGTTCGGCCAACATGCCGAGCTGCGCGACTTTCTCGTCGGCACGCGCCGGCGCGTCCTGGTGGAGGCGAGCCCGACCGACCGCGTGTGGGGCATCGGCCTCGCGGCCGCCGACGAACGCGCCGCCGACCCGGCCCGGTGGCGCGGGCTCAACCTGCTCGGTTTCGCCCTGATGGAAGCTCGCGACCGCCTCAGCCGATGAGCATCGCCGACGCCACCGACCGGTTCGGGCACCAGCGGCGCCGTCGTCCCGCCGGCCGGGCGCCGTCGTCCCGCCGGCCGGGCGCCGTCGTCCCGCCGGCCGGGCGCCGTCGTCCCGCCGGCCGGGCGCCGTCGGGGCGGGCTCACCCGCGGCGCGGCGACCTGCCTGCTCGCGGGACCGTGCGGGGCGGGCTCACCAGCGGGGCGGGCTCACCAGCGGCGTGGCCGTCCCGCCCGGTCGCGGACCGTCGCCCACACCATCTTTCCGTCCGTGACCGGGATCGAGCCCCACGCCGTCGAGTCGGCGTGCACGACCCGCAGCCCGCGTCCTCTCTCGTCGAGCGGCAGTCCCGGCTCGACCGGAGCCAGGTCGAGGATCCGGGGGAGCTGGCGGGTGTGATCGCGGACGACCAGGTGCAGCGCGGTCCCGCGCCGGGAGACCGAGATGTCCATGTCCGTACGCGCATGCTCGACCGCGTTGGCCACCAGTTCGGACATCACTGCCCGGCCGGGGTGCAGCAACGTGTGCAGATCCCATTCGTCGCACGCGTCGCCGACCAGGTTGCGCGCGGTGCACGGCGCCATGGGTGAGGGGGACAGGCTCAGCCGGATGACCTCAGCCGGCGGTGCCTTCTCGGTCAGTATCGCGCGGGCCTCCTCCGGCGTGTCCAGCACCGGCACCTGGCCGGTCGTCCGCAGTGCGGAGGCGAGTGCCGAGTCCGGCGGCAGGCAGAGCGCGAGGAGGACGGCCGGGGATGCCTCGACCGCGGTGCCGGCGGCGGAGACCCAGGTGGGGACGCTCGCGCCGGCCCGGTCCACCAGGCCGTGAAGGTCGATCACGATGCCGGCCGGGCGTTCGGCCAGGCACTTGCGAAGCGTACGGGCGACAGCCGCCTGAAGTGACGCCGTCCAGTGTCCCGTCACGGTGACGTCGACGAGGGAGCCGTCCCGGTCCGCGGTGACCGACAGGGGTGATTCGCCGGGCTCGATCAGGTACGGAGGTTCTTCCCCCATGACACGGCCTCCCGCCGTCGGAAACACCCGGAGTCTTCGTCCGCGGCCGCAACAGGTCAACGGGTACCTCACCCCATCGGATTAGCCCGTTCGGCGGCATTGACATGCAGGTAAATGACTGCATAACTTGGCGTATGGACCTGGTGTTCAAGGCGCTCGCCGACCCGACCCGCCGCTACCTGCTCGACCTGCTCCGCGAGCGGAACGGCCGCACACTCGGTGAGCTGTGCGAACGCCTCGACATGACCCGGCAGTCGGCGACCCAGCACCTCGCCGTCCTGGAGGCGGCCAACCTGATCAGCACGGTGCGGCGCGGCCGCGAGAAGGTCCACTACCTCAACCCGGTGCCGCTGCACGAGATGCAGGAGCGCTGGATCGACAAGTTCGAGCGCCCGCGGCTGCGGGCCCTCAGCGCCGTCAAACGCAGAGCGGAGAACGCCATGAGCGACCGGCCCACGTACGTCTACGTCACCTATATCGAGAGCACCCCGGAGCAGGTCTGGCACGCGCTGACCGACGCCGACCTCACCGCGAGCTACTGGGGGCACGCGAACGTCTCGGACTGGCGACCCGGTTCCCGCTGGGAGCATCGCCGCACGGACGGCTCCGGAGTGGCCGACGTCGTGGGCACGGTCGTGGAGAGCAGTCCGCCCGTACGCCTCGTCACGACCTGGTCCGACCCCGCCGACCTCGGCGAATCGTCGCAGGTCACCTTCGAGATCGAGCCGTTCCACGAGATCGTCCGGCTGACCGTGACCCACGAGAACCTGGCCGGCGAGCAGGACCACGCCGACGTCGCCTCCGGCTGGCCGGCCGTCCTGTCGAATCTCAAGACTCTGCTCGAGACCGGCCGGATTTTGTCACAGGCACCGTGGACGATGGACCGGTGACTGATCTCGGCGCGATCTTCCTGCCCCAGAACCCTCCCGAGCGGCTGCCCGAGGTGGCGCGCACGGCCGACGAAGCGGGCCTCGAGCAGCTGTGGCTGTGGGAGGACTCCTTCCTCGCCGGCGGCATCGCGGCGGCGTCCGCGGCGCTCGCCGTCACCACCCGGCTCAAGGTCGGCATCGGCATTCTCCCCGTACCGTTCCGCAACGTCGCCGTGACCGCGATGGAGGTCGCGACGCTGCACCGCATGTTCGGCGACCGCCCGATCGTCGGCCTCGGCCACGGCGTCCAGGAGTGGATGGGCCAGGTCGGCGCGCGTGCGGCGTCCCCGATGACGCTGCTGCGCGAGTACACGACAGCCCTGAGATCCCTGCTCCGCGGCGAGCCGGTCACCACGGAGGGCCGTTACGTTCAGCTCGACGCCGTCAAACTGGACTGGCCGCCGACCCCGGCGCCACGCCTGTTCATCGGCGCCACCGGCCCGAAGACGCTCCGGCTCGCCGGCGAGCTCGCCGACGGCACGATCCTCACCGGCGGCACCCCGCCGGACGCCCTCCGCGAGGCCCTCGAGCACATCCGCCCGCCCGAGCAGCACGAGGTCGTGGTCTTCATGCCGGCCGCGACCGGCCCCGACGCCGTCGACCGTCTCACCCGCGACCGCGAGCTGTACGGATCCCCCTGGCTGGGCGCCTCCGGCGACGCGGCAGCCATCGCCGCGGTGGTCCAGGAGCTGGCGGCCGCGGGCGCCGACACGGTGATCCTGCAGCCGACGGTGGACGAGCCGTCGCCCGCGGAGTTCGTCCGCTTCGTCGCGGAGGAGGTGCGCCCCCTGGTCAAGTGAGACGACCCGGGTGACTCACCCGCGACACGGCACGCCGGCGGGGCAGTGGGCGGCCCGGCGCCGCCTATCTTTCCGGCATGCCCATTTCGCCGTACCTGCACAGTCTGCGGGAGGTCGTCGGACAGCGGTTGCTGCTCCTGCCCGGCGTCACCGCCGTCGTCTTCGACGACGAGCAGCGGATCCTGCTCGGACAGCGCGCGGACAACGGCCGGTGGTCGCTCATCGCCGGGGTCATGGATCCGGGCGAGCAGCCGGCCGAGACGGTCGTCCGCGAGGTGTACGAGGAGACCGCCGTCCACGTGGTCCCCGAGCGGATCACGAGCGTGTTCACCCAGCCGCCGAACACCTACCCCAACGGCGACCGCACGGAGTACGTCGACATCACGTTCCGCTGCCGTGCGGTCGGCGGCGAGGCCCGGGTGAACGACGACGAGTCGCTGGCGGTGGGCTGGTTCCGGCTGGCGGACCTGCCCCCGATCGGCGACCTGACGCGCCGCCGCATCGAGTGCGCACTCCTGCCCGGCACGGCCGCGTGGTTCGGCGAACCGGCCGGCCACCTCCGCTGACCCGCGGGCGGGCCGGTGGGCCGCCTCCGCTGATCGCCGGCGAACCGGCCGGCCACGTCGGGTGACCGCCGGTGGGTCGGTCACCCGTCTCAGCCGGCCGCCGGCGGCTCGGCACGGCCGCCTCCGCTGACCGCCCGCTTGCGGAGGTCAGAGCCGCCGGGCGCGTACGTGGTCGTCGTGCCACACCTCACCGACGAGGAACCGCTTGGTCCCCACGATCTCGAACCCGTGCTTCGCGTAGAACTTCGCCGCCCGCACATTGCGCTGGTTGACCCCGAGCCAGCAGATCGCCGCCCCGGTCTCCGCGGCCGCCGCCAGGGTCGCAGTCATCAACGTCGACGCCACCCCGGTCCCGTGGCTGTCCGCCGCCACGTAGAACTTGCTGAGCTCGATGCTCGCCCCTTCGCCCGCCCCCGCCACGGTCGCCGCGAGGTCCGGGTCGGTGATCGTCCCGCCGACGAGCATCGCGTACCCGTGCGGTTTGCCGTCGGCCTCCTCCGCGACGAGCAGGATTCTGGCCGGGTCGGCGAGGTATCGCTCGAAGCTGTCGGGTGACAGATGCTGGGAGATGAAGGCATCGATGTCGCTCTGCAGCGTGCCGGGCGGGGTGGCAAGGCCGAAAGTGCGGGCCGCGAGGTCGTGCAGTGCCGAGGCGTCGGCCGGGCCGGCGCGGCGGGTGGTGATCGCCATGTCGTCACCCTAACGGCGGTGCTGTGAGGTGCGGCTCGGCGGAAGGGACGCGGATCGACCGGAAACTGGAAAGAGGGTTTAAAGTTTCCGGCGGGCCGGGGTCCGGCCCCTACGAGAAGGGCGTAGTGGTGACAAGAGAACTGGGCGATGTGATTCCCGCGCCGGGCGAGGTGCGGCCCGATGCGGCCGCGGCTTTCACGGTCGATGCGGGGACGGCTATCAGCGCGGCCCCCGGCACGGAGCAGGTGGCGGCGTACCTGGCCGACGTCCTGCGCCCGGCCACGGGGTTCGACCTGCCCGTCGGCGGTGACGGGGCGGTGGCGCTGAGCCTGGACGCCGGGCTGGCCGCGGAGGCGTACCGGCTGGAGATCGCGACGGACGGGGTCCGGCTCTCCGCCGGCGCGCCGGCCGGGCTGTTCAACGCCGTGCAGACCTTGCGCCAGTTGCTGCCGGCCGAGATCTGCGCCGGCACGCCCCAGCAGGCCGAATGGACCCTGCCGGGCGGGACGATCGTGGACGCGCCGCGGTTCGGCTACCGCGGGGCGATGCTCGACGTGGCGCGGCACTTCTTCACCGTCGCCGAGGTCAAGGCGTTCGTCGACGCGATCGTCCAGTTCAAGATCAACCACCTGCACCTGCACCTCACGGACGACCAGGGCTGGCGGATCGAGATCGACAGCTGGCCCAAGCTCACCGCGATCAGCGGCGGCGACGGCACCGGCGTGGACGGCGTGGGTCCCGGCTTCTACACGAAGGCCGACTACGCGGAGATCGTCGAGTACGCCGCCGCCCGCTTCGTCACGATCGTTCCCGAGATCGACATGCCGGGGCACGTGAACGCCGCGCAGGTCGCGTACCCGGAGCTGACGGCCGACGGGGTCGCCCCGCCGCAGCGTACGGACGTGGAAGTGGGCTACAGCTCGCTCGTGGCCGGCAAGGAGGAGACGTACGCGTTCGTCGCCGACGTGCTGCGCGAGGTCGCGGCGCTGACCCCTGGGCCGTACGTGCACATCGGCGGCGACGAGGCGCAGGCCACCACCGCGGAGGACTACCGCACGTTCATCGAGCGCGTGCTGCCGCTCGTCACCGCGTACGGGAAGAGCCCGATCGGCTGGCACGAGATGGCCTCGGTCGACCTGCCGCCGTCCGCGGTGACGCAGTACTGGCGCATCGAGGCCGCCGACGACGGCACCGCGCGCGCCGCCGCGACCGGGGGCAAGGTGCTGATGTCCCCGGCCGACCGCACCTACCTGGACATGAAGTACGCCGCGGACAGCCCGCTCGGCCTGGACTGGGCGGGCGTGCTCGGCGTCGAGAAGGCGTACGGCTGGGATCCGGCCGAGCGCCTGCCCGGGGTGGGGGAGAAGTCCCTGCTCGGCGTGGAGGCGCCGCTGTGGTCGGAGACGCTGCGGAGCCTGGCCGACGTGCTCACGATGACGTTCCCGCGGCTCCCGGCGATCGCGGAGATCGGCTGGTCGCCGCGGGAGACCCACGACTGGGAGTCCTTCCGCCGCCGCCTGGCCGCCTTCGGCCCGCGCTGGCGGCACCAGGGTGTGGCCTTCCACCCGTCCCCGGAGATCTCCTGGGAGAGCTGATCAGGGCACGACGATCCGGAACCCGCTCGCGACGCGGGCGGGTATCCGGCCCAGGTCGATGGTGAGGTCCTGCGGCGGCACGTAGTGGTCCAGCCGCGCGACCCGCTGCGCCAGCGTGCCCAGCAGCGCGATCGTCATCTTCTCGCCGGGGCAGCGGTGACCCGTGCGCGGCTCACCGCCGCCCTGCGGGATGAGGTCGAACTCACCCGGCTCACGCCCCAGGAACCGAACGCGGTGGTGTAGTCGTCGTCACCGGTCCGCAACGCGGTGCCCGTCGCCGGCCAGTGGTCCAGCGGCCCGCCGTCCTCCTCGAAGAACGCGATCCGCGCGAGGGCGGAGTCCGCCGCCACGGGGACGTGCTTCGCGCGTACCCCGGAGATCAGGCCGGCCAGCCACCGCTCCCGCCGGCGGCGGGCCGCCAGAGCGCGCCAGTGCCGCGGCCCCACGGTCGCGAAACCGTCCACCATCGCGACCAGGTCGGCCGCGAGGCCGTCCACCTCGTCGTCCGCGAGCGGTACGCCGGTCCAGCGCGTCACCGCCCGCGCGATCACCCGGGCCGATTCGTCGAAGAGGGCGACCGGTGGTCCGCCCCGCCACGCGTCCGCGGCCTCGTCGAACGCCTCGCCGGCGAGCTTGGCGACCGCGTCGATGCCGTCGTCCATCAGCAGCGACACGAACAGCGCCTTGCGGACCCGGTGGGCCTCGGCGTCGAGCGTGTGCACGGCGCCCTCGCCGAAGCGCGAGGCCACCACGAGGTGCGGCAGCGCGGTGTGCCGCACGAGGTGAGTGTCGCCGTAGAAGAACTCCGTGGCCCGAGTGCCGCAGATGCCGACCGCGCGCTGACCCATGACCCGCATGGGCACGGGACGCTCGCCGGCGGCCGGCGCAGGTCGGGCAGCCAGGCGTACCCCTTGATCGCAGCGGCGAGAGTCTGATCCAGCTCAACCATGCGGGTCTGCATCCCCGGGCGGGCCGGCCTGAAACGGCCCGCCGCCGGCCCGGCGAAAATCTTCCTTAAATATGTACGGCTTCCGCTGACGAGTTTGAGCACGTCAGCCACGGGTTCAGCGGTACGGCCGGGCGCGCCGGTGCGATGCTGCCCGCCGGGCTGTCGGAGGTCGCCCCTAGGCTTGCCCAGGTGCGGAACAGGGTGTGGGCCTCGACCGCCGCGCTGGCCGGGTTCCTGGCCGTCGCCGCGGCGCAGCTCGCGCTGGTCGTGGTGCCGGTGCTGCTGGTGCTGTCCATGCTGCCCGGCGCGGCGGCGCTGCGGATCGGGCTGCCGGTGTGCATGGCGACGGTCGGCGTCATGGCGTACGCGACCTGGCGGGCCCTGCACACCCGTCGCCCGCAGCCGGTCGGCATCCCGGTCACCCGCGACGACGCCCCGCGCCTGTGGGAGCTCGTCGACGGCGCCGCGGCCGCCGCGGGCACCCGCCCGCCCGAGCGGGTGACGATCGTGGCCGACGCCGCGGCGAAGCTGATCGAGCGCACCCGCCTGCTGGGCCTGGCGGGCGGCCGGCGCGATCTCTACCTGGGGCTCCCCCTCCTGCAGGCCTGGGACACCGCCGACCTCAAGGCGGTCGTGGCGCACGAGCTGGGCCACTTCTCGCCCCGGTTCGGCCGGCTGGCCCCGGTCGCCTACCGCGGCCGCACGGTGGTGGCCCGGGTGGTGCCGCGCATCTCGCGGCGCAACCCGGCGGGTCCGCTGCTGCGGGCGTACGCGACCCTCTACCGGCGGATCGACGCCCCGTTCAGCCGCGCCCAGGAGCTGCAGGCCGACCGCATCGCCGCCGAGTACGCAGGCCCCCGCGCCGCCGCGGCCGTCCTGCGGGATCTGCCGGCGCTGGACGCGCTGCTGCGGGTCTTCCACGCCGAGTACCTCGGCCCCGGCTGGCAGGCGGGCCGCGTGCCGGACGACATCTTCGGCGGTTTCCTGCGGGTCCTGGCGGCGCGCGCCGAGGAGATCGCCGTCCTGCGCACCCGCGAGCCCGGCCCACCGTCCACCTGGGACACCCACCCGCCCCTCCGGGACCGCCTCGCCGCCCTGACCGCCCCGGCCGACCCGGTCTCCGCAGTGAGCCCGGACGCCGCGACAGCCGACGCTGCCCCGGACGCCGCGACAGCCGACGCTGCCCCGGACGCCGCGACAGCCGACGCTGCGACGGGCGGTGGCGAGGCCGAAGCCGGTCCCGGCGCCGCTGGTCAACCCGCGCCGCGGACCGCCGACGGGCCCGTCGGCACCGCGCAAGCGGAGCCGGAGCTGATCCCCGACCTGCCCGGCTTGGGCCGCGCGCTGCAGACGGTCGCCTTCCCGCCGCAGGGCCGCACGAGCGTCGGGTGGGACGACTTCTTCGGCGCCGCGCGCACCGTCGAGATGCAGCGTGAGGCCGACGCCGCCCTCACCACCGTGTCGCGGGCCGCCGGGAGCGTCGTCGCGAACGCCGAGGACGTGCTCGAGCTCGCCGGGGACGGCCGGCTGCGCAAGATCGCCGAGACGGTCTTCCCGGGGCTGCCCGCCGACGAGACCGCGTACCGGGTGATCGACCTGGTCACGCTCCTGCTGGCCCTCGCGGCCCTGCGCAGCGGCGCGGCGCGGTGGCGGCACAGCTGGACGGGCACCGCCGAGCTCGTCGCGGCCGACGGCTCCCATCTGGACCTCGGCGGTCTCGCCGCGATGGCCGTGGACCCGGCGACCGTGGCGACCGCGCGCGAGAAGCTGGCGGCCCTGGGCATCGACGTGGCGGCCGCGCCGGCCGGGGACGGCGAGCAGGCCCGGCCCGAGGTGGTCGGCGGCGTCGTCAACCTCGTCGTGGACGGTGCGCGTACGGACGTGCTCGTGGTCGACACCGGGCTCTTCCTGCTGCCCGGGCTGCCCAGGTCGCAGAACGGCTCCGCGAAGCGGCGGCTGGCCGAGTTCGCCGCGGCCGACGGCGCGCAGCGGGAGTCCGCCGCCCCGGGCACCCGCTTCGTCCCGTACGCGGATGTGGCCAACGCCACCCAGGTGCGCCGCCGGAGCTGGGACCTCGCCCTGCGTGACGGCTCGACCATCGGAGTGCGTACGGCGCTGGACTCCGACGAGCTTCCGGGCGGCTGGACGGCGCTCGACGACGCCGTGGCGTTTCTGTCCCGTACCCGATAGTCACCCCCGGAGGGTGAACCGATCCGCCGCGAAAGGCGTGTAATCGGATGAGGGTCGAATTCCCGACGAAGGCGTAATGGCAAGGTCACTCGCCGTCACACTGGGATCGGCTGTCATTCGCTTACCGTTCGCCGAACTGGGTAGAAGAAGGCAACACGGATCGGCGATGATCGCCACGACAGGGGGGAGGGGCGCTGATGGAACGGGGACCCATGGCGCTCTTCGGGGCCATCGTCGCGGTGGGCCTCGGACCGGCGATGTGGCTGGGCGCGCAGTTCGGCCAGGCGACGCTGACGCCGTCGCGGCCACCCGCGGTGACCGTGCAGCAGAACGTGTCCACCGAGCCCAACGGCGGCTCCGGAGCGGGTGACGCGCCGACCGATCAGACGCAGATCATCCGTACGGAGCCGAAGGCGAAGACGGAGACCCTCCACACCGAGCCCCGGGCGAAGCGGCCGGCCGCGTCGCCGACGCCCTCGTCGCCGCCCGCCAAGGAGCCGGCGACCGACCCGGAGCCGACACCGCCTGCGGACGACGACACCGGCGAGCCGAGCACCCCGCCGGTGGAGGAATCGACCGGGCCGGCCACGCCGCCGACCGACGACGAGTCCGAGCCGCCGACGCCGCCGGACCCGCCGGCCACCGACTCCGCGACCGAGCAGCTCGCCGAGGCCTGACGCCGGTCACGCCCGGTGCAGCTCCACGATCGGGATGCGGCGGCCGCCGGCGCGGTGCTGGTGCTCGATGAAGAACGCGTACTGCTCGGTGATCCGCGCCCACTGCTGCTCGTAGTCCTCGCCGGACAGTGGCGTCGCCCGCGCCGCGAGAGTCTCACCCGGGAGCTCCACCGTGACGGCCGGGTCGGCCAGCAGGTTCCGGTACCACTGGGGGTCCTCGGTGGCCCCGGCGTTCGAGGCGACCACGAAGAGCCGCTCGCCGTCGCGGGCGTACATCATCGGGCTGGTGCGCGGCTCACCGCTGCGCCGGCCGCGCGTGGTGAGCAGCAGCAGCGGCCGGTCGCCCATGGCGGCGCCCCCGTCGGCGCGGAACGTCGCGATGAGGTCGCGGTTGTACGCGAGCACGTCGTCAGGCATGGTCATGACCCCGATCATGCCCCTGATCCGCGCCGTACGTCGCCATCAGGCCGCGAGCCGTCTCCGCGAAGCGTTCCCGCAGCTCCGGCGGCGTCAGCACCTCCGCGTCCGCCCCCAGCTTCAGCAGCTCGATGTGCCCGTGCCGGACCGACTCGATGGGCACGCGCGTCGTCACCCATCCGCTCGCGTCGGGTTCCGTCGCCTCGGCGCGGGCCACGCGGGACATCTCCGGCGGGAAGACGTACGCCATCCGGGCCAGCGCTTCGGTCGTCATCCGTACGGTCGCCGTGTCCGTGTAGACGCTGCTCTCGTACCGGTCGGTCCACTCGCGCCAGAACGCGGCCAGGTCGAAGCCTGCCGGCCGGGTCACCGGCTCGTCGCGGATCTCCGCGTCCAAGATGTTCGCCACCCGGTACGCCGTCACCCGCTCGCCCGCGCCCGCCACGAGATACCAGCGCCCGGCCTTGAGGACCACGCCGAGCGGCGACAGCGTACGGGTCACCTCGCGCGGAGCCTTCCACCTGCGGTAGCGCACCTCCAGCTGCCGCTCCCGCCACACCGCATCCGCCACGGTCGCCAGGAACGGGGTTGGTTCGTCGGCCCGGAACCAGCCCGGCGCGTCGAGGTGGAAGCGCTCGCGTACCCGATCCGCCCGGTCGGCCAGCTCACCCGGCAGCGAGGCGCGCAGCTTGAGCTCGGCGGCGGCCAGGACCGATCCCAGCCCCAGTTCCGCCGCGGGCCCCGGCACGCCGGCCAGGAACAGCGAACCCGCCTCGTCGCCGGTCAGCCCGGTGAGGCGGGTGCGGTAGCCGTCGAGCAGCTGGTATCCGCCCGCCGGGCCGCGGTCCGCGTAGACCGGCACGCCCGAGGCGCCCAGCGACTCGACGTCACGGTAGACGGTGCGTACGGAAACCTCGAGCTCCTCGGCGAGCTCCTGCGCGGTCATCCGGCCGCGCGTCTGCAACAGAAGCAGCAGGGAGACCAGGCGGGAGGCGCGCACCCGCCCAGTCTCCCAGCGTGTGAGTCCTCAGAGTCCGAGGATCCGGTTGAGGATGTCGCGGTAGCCGCGCAGCTGGACGCGCAGCGTCTCGGTGTCGTCGCCGTCGCCCGCGATGCCCGCCTTGCGGGAGCGCAGGCTCGCGGTCAGCCGGTCGACGGCCTCCTCGACGAGCTTGGCGGCCTCGTCGGTGGCCTCCTTGGGGCTGTCGACGAAGCGCAGCTGCACATCGCGCCACCGCTCCTTGAACCCCTGCGCGTCGGCGGCGTCGAAGAACCCCTCGGCCGGAGCCGATGCCGCCGGAGCCGATGCCGCCGGGGCCGGCGCGGCCGTGGTCGCCACGGGTGCGACCACCGCGGGGCTCTCCTGTTCGGCCGGGTTCTCGGCTTCGGCCTTGTCCAGCGGCTCGTCAGTCACCGGGTCCACCGCCTTCGGGTCCTCGAAGCCACCTTCGTCCTTCAGCGCCGGGTTGGCGTCCAGCGGTGCGCTCTGCGCGTCGGTGTCCGTCGAGGTCTCGGCGGGCTCGTCCGTGACCTTCGGGTCGTCGAACGTGCCGCGGTCGTCCAGCGCCACGTCCACCACGTCGTCCTGGCCGGCGACGGGTCCGGCCTGCGGGGTGTCCGGGCGCGTGTCGCCGGTCGCGGTGCTGCTCGCGTACGTGCGGGTGTTGTGCTCGGAAGGCGACTCCACCGACCCGTCGCCGGGGGCGACGCTGCGGTCGTCGCCGACGCCGGAGCCGGCGTCCGAGACGCGGTCGGTCGCATCCCGCCTGTCGTCGATCGGGTTGGCGACCGCCGATGCGGCGACGGCGCCCCCGACGGTCGACGCGCCGAAGGCGGTCGGCTGCGGGCCCGGCTCGTGGAACTCGGGCTGCTCCCGGTCGTCGCGGGCCGGCACGGCGCCGGTCGTCTCGCCCGCGTGCGCCTCGGCGGGCGCATTGGACCAGGGCGACGGCGGGCGCTGCCCCGGCACGGCCACCGGGTCGGACTGCACGCGGTCGGGACGCTCCTCGTGGGCCTGCTCGTCGGCGGAGTCCCGGGAGTCGTTGGAGAAGAAACGCATCGTCGTACTCCTCAGCGGCTCGTGGCGTCGGGACGCGAGCCCGCGACGTCGCTGTCGTGGTCGTCGATCTTCTGGGACGGCACCTTCGGCTCGGTGTCCGGGGTGACCGCACCCTCCGACTTGACCGGGTTCTCCCCGAGCAGGTCGGCGAAGAGCGCGCGGTAGTGCACGAGCGCCTGGCGCAGGTCCTCGGTGTCGGCCTGGCCGTTCTTGCTGCGCTCGCTGATGGCGTGGGCATCACGGTAGTGCCCGAGGGTCCGTGCGTGTGCCACCGACAGGTTGGCGAGTTGGTCGTCGTAGTCGCCGGTGGGGTAGCCGCGCTCCGCGATCAGGCGGGTGACCAGCTCGTCGGCGGTGGAGACGGCCCGCTCGGGGGCGTCCACGAATTGGATCTGCACTTCCTCCCAGGCGACCGAGTACTTGGCCTTCGACTCGGCCGACAGCGGCTTGAGCTCGAGCTCGGCGTGCCGCTTCTGGCGCTCCAGCAGCTCCCGCTCGCCCTCGGCGCGGCTGTCCGCGTCGCCTACCACCCGGTCGTACTCGGGCCCGAACGTCTTCTGCAGCTTCTTGCGGCGGCCGGCCCGGACGCCGAAGGCGATCGCGGCGGCCAGCAGCACCACGAGGACGATGAGAATGATCACGATTGTGGGGGACATCGGTCTCCTCCTTCTTCCCACGGAGGTATTCCCACGTCGGCGGGGTCGTCAATCCGGATCGGGGTACCGAGGTGAAAACCGGTTCTGTCCGGTGCCGGACTTTCGCGCGCTGCTCCGGCGCATGCCAATCTCCCGTACATAAAGGACATACAACGTTCTTACGGTACGGAGCGGAACTGGCCGCGATGGCCGCCATTACGTATTCTTCCCGCCAGGCGCGCAGCTCATCGACGGTCGTTGACGTGTCAAGCATCTTCCGGGGCTGCGCGCGCTGTCCTGCGTACCCCTCGGGCGGAGGCTGATGAGAACCCGCAACTGGTCGATCCGGTCGAAGATCATCGCGCTGGTCGCGGTGCCCCTCACCGCGCTCCTCGCGCTCTGGGCCTTCGCCACGGCCATCACCGCCGGCCCGGCGCTGAACCTGCTGTCGGCGCAGACGCTGCTCGACACGGTCGGCACCCCCGGCGAGGTCCTCATCGGCGAGATCCAGCGGGAGCGCCGGCTCTCCGTGGAGTTCCTCGCCGCCCCGGACGCCGCCGTCGACAAGCTCACCGCCCAGCGCGCCGCCACGGACCGCGCGGCCGCGGAATTCCGGCGCACCGCCGGTGGCAAGGACGCGCGCGACGCCGCCGGCGCGACGCTCGAGTCCCGCATCCGCCAGATCTTCAGCGACCTCGACAACCTGCCCACCGCCCGGGGCTACATCGACCGACGGGAGATCGACCTCGTCGGCACGCAGAACCTCTACAACGGCATCGTCGACTCCGGCTTCCAGATGTTCTCCGCCACCGCCACCTTCGGCGACGAGCGCGTCGACCGCGAGATCCGCGCGCTCACCACCGTGGGCCGCGGCCAGGAATACCTGAGCCGCACCGACTCGTTGCTCGCCGGCGCGCACGCGGCCGGCAAGCTCGGCGAGGCGAGCCGCACCGAGATGCTGCAGGCGATCGCCACCTCCCGGTTCCTGTTCGTCCAGGGCGTCAACGACCTGCCCGAACGCGACCGCTCGGCGTACCAGCGGCTCAGCCGGGGCGCCGCCTTCAACCGGCTGCAGGAACTGCAGGACCAGCTGCTCGCCTCGAGCCAGGTGGGAGTGGCCGCGCCGGTCAGCGCGGAGGCGTGGCAGCCGGCGTACGACACCACGTCGCAGCAGCTGCGCGCCTTCGAGATCAACGCCACCGACTCGCTCGCCGAGGACGCCCGGCCCGTGGCGGTCGACGTGCTGCTCCGGCTGGGCATCGCCGGTCTGCTCGGTCTGCTCGCGCTGGTAGCCACCGTGCTGGTGTCCGTACGGGTCGGCCGTTCCATCGTCGGCCGCCTGATCCGCCTGCGCCGCGAGGCGCTGGAGATGGCCGGCGAACGGCTCCCCACGGTCGTCAAGCGGCTGCAGCGCGGCGAGGCCGTCGACGTGGACGTGGAGACCCCGCCGCTGGAGTACGGCCGCGACGAGATCGGCCAGCTCGGCCGCGCCTTCAACGAGGTCCAGCGCACGGCGGTGCAGTCGGCGGTCGAGGAGGCCGGCGTCCGCCGCGGCATCAACGAGGTGTTCCTCAACATCGCGCGGCGCAGCCAGACGCTGCTCCACCGGCAGCTCGCCCTGCTGGACAAGATGGAGCGTCGCGAGACCGAGCCGCAGGAGCTCGAGGATCTCTACCGGGTCGACCACCTCGCCACCCGCATGCGCCGCCACGCCGAGGACCTGGTCATCCTGGCCGGCGCCGCCCCGGGCCGCGGCTGGCGCAACCCGGTGCCGCTGATCGACGTCGTCCGCGGCGCGATCAGCGAGGTCGAGGACTACAAACGCATCGACATCGTCTCCGTCGAGCCGTCGGCGGTGCTCGGCCGCGCCGTCGGCGACGTCATCCACCTGCTCGCCGAGCTGCTGGAGAACGCCGCGTCGTTCTCGCCGCCGCAGACCCGGGTCACCGTGGTGGGACAGATCCTGCCCAACGGGTACGCCGTCGAGATCGACGACCGCGGCCTCGGCATGTCCGCCGACGCGATCACCGAGGCCAACCGCAAGCTGCTGGAGCCGCCGGACTTCGACCCGGCCGACAGCGCCCGGCTCGGCCTCTTCGTGGTGGCCCAGCTCGCGGCCCGGCACAGCATCCGGGTGTCGCTGCGGGCCAGCGCGTACGGCGGCATCACCGCGATCGTGCTCATCCCCGGCGACCTCGTCACCACCGCGCCGCCCGGCCCCGGCGCCCCGGCCGCCCTGACCGCGGGACCGGCCACCCCGGACGAGTCCTGGGACCGTCCCGTCCTGGGCAGCGGCACCGACGACCCGTCCCGCAGCTCCCTCGCCGCGCTGCAGTGGCAGGGCACCGAGGAACTGCAGTCCATCCCGGTCGCCGGCCCGGCAGCGAAGATCAACGGCGCGGCCCTCGAGGGTACGGTCACCGCACCCGGCGACGGCCTCCCGAGGCCGGCCCACGCCCCGGCCGACCCGACCGGCCCGACCCCCAGCGCGGTCGTCGACGGCCTCAGCGCCGACGGCCTGGTCCAGCGCCGCCGCACGGTCCCGCGCCGCCGCAGGGACGCCCCGGCCGAACCCCCGGCCCAGCTCCCGCCGAACCTCACCGCACCGACCGGCCTGACCGGCATGCCCGGCGCCATCCCACCCGGCCCGACCGGCCCGACCGGCGCCATCTCACCCGGCCCGACCGCCCCGACCGGCCTGACCAGCCTGAGCGGCCCGGCGGGCCCGGCCGGCCCTGTCGAGGCCGGCGCGAACGGGCACCTCGGCAACGGCCGCGTCCTCGACGGCCGGTCCGGCCCCGGCCTGCTGCACGGTGACGCGCCGACGATCCTCCCCGGAGGCCCCGATCCCGGGCTGATCCCGCCGGGCACTCCGATCGGCCCGGCGCCGTCCCGCATCCCGTCACCCCGCAGAGCCCCGGACGCGTCACCCGCAGCTCCGGCCGCGCCACCCACGGCTCCCGCAGCCCCGGCCGTGCCGCCCGTGCCGCCCGCTGCTCCGGTCGCGTGGCCTGCGGCTCCCGTCACGCCAGCCGTGGGTGCGGGCGGCGTGCCGCTCAGCGGTCCCGGTGACGACCCGCAGGTCGCCGCCGAGGCGCTGCTGCCCCGCCGGGTCCGGCAGGCGAGCCTGGCGCCGCAACTCCGCGGGCCGGTCGTCGACCGGCCGGAGGCCGCGACGGTCCGGTCGCCGGACAAGGTCCGGAGCATGATGAGCGCGCTGCAGAGCGGCACCAACCGCGGCCGGCGGGAGGCCGCGGCGCTGGCCGCCGGCCCGCCGCCGGTGCCGCTGAGTGAAGGCATTGCTGCTGGTAGTGAACGTCGAGTAGGCGAGGAGGAGCGGTCGGCGATCAAAACTGACAAACAGCAGACGGCAGGGGGGCCGACGTGGTCCGAGGCGGCTACCGTCACCTTCCCGGCCGTGCAGGATCCCGTGGCCGGAATCGACGGCGGCACGGATCCCGCGCCCGACGACAAGCACCAGGACCACCGGCCGGAGAAGGACGCATAAGTGGCACAGACGACGAACCAGAGCGCCAACCTCACCTGGCTCCTCGACGACCTCGTCGAGCGGGTGCCGTCGGCGCAGCAGGCGGTGGTCCTCTCCGCCGACGGGCTCCTGCTCGGCGCGTCGGCCGGGATGACCCGGGAGGACGCCGAGCACCTCTCGGCGATGGCCGCCGGGTTCCAGAGCCTCGCCAAGGGCGCCAGCCGGCACTTCGACGCCGGCCCCGTACGCCAGACCGTCGTCGAGATGGAGGACGCGTTCCTCTTCGTCACCGCCGCCGGGCTGGGCGCCTGCCTCGCCGTCCTAGCCGCCAGCGACGCCGATCTGGGGCTCATCGCGTACGAGATGGCCATGCTGGTCACCCGGGTCGGCCAGACGATGGAGGCGCCGGAACGGCTCCCCGGGTCCGATGCCCGCTGACCCCATGCGTGCGCCGCACGACTGGCTGGACCACGACGCGGGCCCGGTCGTCCGCCCGTACGCGATGACCCAGGGCCGGGTGGCGCCCGCCGGCGGCGAGTTCGACCTGCTCGCGTTCGTGGTCGCGACGATGCCGGACGCGCCACCGGCGCCGTCGCTGCAACCGGAGCATCACGCTCTCGTCGGCGCGGCGTGGGAGCCCACGTCCGTTGTCGAACTAGCCTCCAAACTGGACCTCGCCATCGGGGTCGTCCGGGTCCTGCTGGGTGATCTACGCTCGGCGGGCCTCATTTCGCTCTACGAGCCACCCGCGGCCTCCCAGCCGCATGACGTCGACGTACTCAAGGCGGTTGTCAATGGACTCCGTGCGCTCTGACCGTGACGGCGCGCGCTCGCGCATCCCGGTCGCGCTCAAGATCCTCATCGCCGGCGGGTTCGGTGCGGGCAAGACCACCATGGTCGGCTCGGTCAGCGAGATCCGGCCGCTGCAGACCGAGGAAGTACTCACCGGTGCCGACGGCGCCGACGACACCTCGGGTGTGGAAAGCAAGCGCACCACGACGGTGACGATGGACTTCGGCCGCATCACCATCACCGAGGACTTGCAGCTCTACCTGTTCGGCACGCCCGGCCAGGACCGCTTCTGGTTCCTCTGGGACGAGCTCTCCCAGGGCGCGCTGGGCGCGGTGGTGCTGGCGGACACCCGCCGCCTCGCCGACTGCTTCCCGTCGATCGACTACTTCGAGCAGCGCGGCACCCCGTTCGTGGTGGCGGTCAACTGCTTCGACGACCGCCGCTTCGGCGCGGAGGCGATCAGCCGCGCCCTCGACCTCGACCCGGACGTCCCGGTCGTCGAGTTCGACGCCCGCGAGCCGGTCGCGGCCCGCAACGTGCTGATCGAGCTCGTGGAGTACGTAGCCCGCCGGCAACTCGCGGCCGCCGGGGCACGCTGAGCCGGACCCCGCCGAGCCGGCCCGGCGGGTGACAGCCGCCGGGCCGCATCGACACCGATCCGGGCAGGTCGGCCGCGCAGCGATCACCGCCGCGGACCCGTCCGCGCACAAACGCGGGCCGAGCCCGCGCACCGACCCGCGCCCGCGCACAAACGCGGGCCGCGCCCGCGCACAGATGTGGGCCGAGCCCGCGCACCGACCCGGATCGCGGCCGCGTGGGCCCGCCGCTCAGTGCTGCTGGTACTGCCCACTCCAAGGCGTCGCGACCGGTCCCGAAACCGGCGGCACACAGATCAACCGCGATCCGATCCGGTGCAGCGTCCGCGACGACAGCAGCCCGCGCACGATCAGTTCCTCCGGCTGCGCGTACGGCCGCTCGAACCGGGCGATCACGATCCGGTGCGCCGCGTCCGGGGTGACCCCGGGCAGCCGGACGAGCTCGTGGCCCGGGGCGTGGTTGAGGTCGACCAGCCCGCCGTCGTCGAAGTGGCGGACCAGGTCGGGCCGGCCGATGCCGAGCTGCCGGGCCCGGCCGGGGTCGAAGGCCGCGAACTGGCGGGCCTGTTCGCGCAGCGTGCGGTTGCGCGGGGTGTCGCCGGGGTGCGCGGCGACGATGCCGCCGTGGATGGCCGCCGCGACCGCGACGAGCGCGAAGAGGTCGAAGCCGATCCATTCGGCGGTGCTCAGGTCCGGGCTGTCGACCGGGGTCGGGTCGATCGCCGCGAAGACGAAGGCGGTCACGAAGAGCAGCGCGTAGCCGGCCGCATACGCGAACTGGCGGTTGTCGCGGCGGCGGACGCCGGCGTACACGAAGTACATCCAGCTGCCGAACGAGCAGACCAGGATCGGCAGCAGCGACGCGAACAAGACCTCGCCGACGGGAAATCGGTGCTTGGGCGGCGGCGGCAAGGGAGGCGGCGGCGAGAACGGCGACGCTGACGAGAACGGCGGCGGCGAGAAGGGTGGCGGCGAGGAAGGCGGCGGGCCCCAGGAGGAGGGCGGCGTCTGCACGGTGACGTCCGGCGGCACGTACTGCTGGATGAAGGAGACCGGCGCCGGGGAAGCCGGCGCGGGCTGCGCCGCGATGTCGTCGCTGTCGGCCCACGGGTCGACCGGTTCGGCGTAGAAGGCCTCGCCGCGCAGGATGCGCCGGTGGGTCTCCTGCATCTTCTCGCCGGGTTCGGCCCCGAACTGCTCGAGGAAGTATTCGCGCGCGTCGCGGAACGCGGCCAGCGCCTCGGCCTGCCGGCCGTCCTGGTGCAGGGCGATCATCAGTTGCGCGCGAAGGCCTTCGCGCAGCGGGAACTCCTCGACGAGGCGTACCAGATCGGGCATGACGCCGGTGTGGTTGCCGCGCGCGACCTCCATCTCGGCCCACTTCTCCCAGGCCGTGGCCTTGGCCTCGGTGAGCCGGGCGCGGGCCGCGTCGAAGACCGGGCCGGTCAGGCCCGCGAGCGCCTCGCCGCGCCAGAGCGCGAGCGACCGGCGCAGAGTCTCCGTCGCCTCGGCGATGTGACCAGCCTTGCGCTGCGCGGACGCCGTGGCGAGCCCGGTCTGGAACCGGTCGGCGTCGACCGCCTCCGGCTCGGTCCGCAGGACGTAGCCGCCGCCGGTGAGGGCGAGCAGCTCGCCCGGGGTGCGCGGGGAGCGGTCCGGGTCGAGTACGCGGCGCAGGCCGGCCACGTATTTCTGGACGACGTTCGCGCCGTTCTCCGGCGGCTCGTCGCCCCACACCGCGTCGACGATCTGGTGGACCGGTACGGGCCGCCCGGCGTTGAGCAGCAGCACGGCCAGCACCGCGCGCTGTTTGGCCGGCCCGAGGTCGAGCGCCTCCCGGCCGCGCAGGGCGCGCAGCTCGCCGAGGAGCTGGAACTCCAGCGTGGGGCCGGGCGGTGTCTCCACCCGCGGCACCCCCTTTGACCAGCGAAGACGTGAAACGGCAGCGAAACGGCAGCCGGCAGCAGCATAGCCACAGCCGTACGGCAGCACTGTCCCTCAGGCTTCAGTACGTCGAGCCCGGCAGGGCCGGCGTAACGGGGCCCTTGTGCGAGGGCTTCAGCACGTCGGACCCGGCAGGGCCGGCGGAACGGGGCCCTTGTGCGAGGGCTTCAGCACGTCGAGCCCGGCAGGGCCGGCGTAACAGGGCCCTCAGAAGAGCGATAGCGATAAGGACGAAGACGATGAACATTCGCAGGATGCGGCTGGCCGCCCCCGGTGCGCTGCTGGCCCTCGGCGTCGCGGTCATGGGCGGGTGCGGTGTCGCGGACGCGGTGCACGACGCCGCCTCGTCCACCCCGGCAACGCCGGAGGACAAGCTGCTGGACGCGCTGCCGGACTTCTCGACCGGCCCGTTCCACTTCACCGTGAAGGGCGGCACGCAGCCGATGACCGGCGTGCTGGACGCCGCGAAGAAGAGCTACCGGATCGACGTCAGCCAGAAGGATCCCGACCTGGGCTTCACCTTGACGATGAAGTTCCTGGTGGTGCGGGAGAAGTCCTGGATCAAGGTCGACTTCAAGGGTACGGAGGGCCTCACCGGTTTCCCGGAGCTGCCGAAGAAGTGGCTGCTCGTGGATCCGGCCAAGGTCGAGGACACCGAGGACGCCCCGCTGACGTACGACGACGAGACCGATCCGGGGGAGGCCGGCGCGGTCCTGCGGGCGATCGTGGACGTCAAGGAGACGGGCACGGGCACGTACGAGGGCACCACGGACCTGACGAAGCAGGGCGAGGCGGGGATCGTGGAGGATTCCACGCTGAAGGCACTCGGCGACAAGGCGAAGGCGGTGCCGTTCGAGGCCACCGTCGACGCCGAGGGCCGGCTGACCCGTACGGTCGTGAAGATCCCCGCGGCCGGCAAAGCGAAGGCCGCCCGGTACGAGGTCGTCTACGACGAGTACGGCAGCGCCGCGTCACCCGCCGAGCCGGCCGCCGCTGAGCAGCAGAAAGCTCCGAAGGCCGCGTACGAGATGCTCAACGCCTGATCGCCGGCGGTGGCCGCGCGGGTCTACGGGGGTCCGCGCGCCCGCCGCCGATCTCGTCGCGCGCGGCCGGGTCGGTGTGGTGGGATCGGGGCATGGGCGCGAACGACGAGTACGTATTCCTCGGCTGCTACACGGGTGAGAGCGGAGGCGAGGGGGAGGGCATCGTGCTGCTGCGGCGCGACGTGACCACCGGCTCGCTGACCCGGCTCGGGGTCGTGGCCCGTACGCCGTCGCCGTCCTTCCTGGCCCAGCACCCCACCCTCCCGGTGCTGTACGCGGTGAACGAGCTGACCGCGGGCACGGTGAGCGCGTTCGCGGTGGCCGAGGACGCCTCGCTGACCCCGCTCGCCGTGCAGCCGACCGGCGGTTCGGCGCCGTGCCACCTCGCGGTCACCGCGGACGGGCGGCACCTTGTGGTGGCCAACTATGTGAGCGGCGATGTGAGCGTGCACCCGCTGGACGCCGACGGTGCTCCCGGCGAGCGGTCGGATCTGCTGGGCCTGGACGGCGAGGGGCCGGTGGCGGACCGGCAGGAGGGTCCGCACGCGCACATGGTCGCGCCGGACCCGAACGGCGCTGACGTGCTCGTCAGCGACCTCGGCTCGGACCGGGTGTGGCGTACCCGGCTGGATCCGGTGTCCGGCCGGCTGACCCTGGTGGGCCCGGCGGTCGTCGCGGAGCCCGGCACCGGGCCGCGGCACCTGCTGCGGACGGCGGACGGCGCGTTGCTGCTCGTGGGCGAGCTCACCGGCGATCTCAGCTGGTACCGGCCGGGCGCCGGCGGCGAGCTGGAACGCGACGGCGGCGTGGTGGTGAGCGCGTCGCGGCCGAACCAGCCGTCGGAGGTGACGACCGGACGGGACGGTCGTTTCGTGTACGTCGCCAACCGCGGCCCGGACACCGTCACGGTGCTCGCGTGGGAGCCGGAGGGCGCAACGGTGGTCGCCGAGGTGGCCACCGGCGGCTCGTGGCCCCGGCACATGGCTTTGCTCTCGGATCACCTCTACGTAGCGAATGAACGTTCACATAGCGTCACAGTGTTCCGGGTGGATCCGGACACCGGGGTACCGACCGCCCAGGGTGAGCCGGTGGCGGAGAGCAGTCCGACCTGCCTCCTGTCCTGGGTGCCGAAGGCCGGCCGGGCGGTCTGACCAGCGAAGCCGGACACCGCCGGAGAGACGTGATCTTCGGCGGCAAACCGGCAAGGCGGTCATCGCGCCGGCCACGCAAAGAGATGACTCCATCACCTACGGTGAAATAAGTATGCGGAATTTCCAATCCGAGTAACTTTCGTCCGAACGTATATGGCATTCGGGTCTCGCGATGCGCAGTATGGAGCGCGTGTCAGGCCGCCATCGCAGAAACTTCAATCTCAGGGGAGCCGGCGTCGTCGCATCCGCGATGGCGATCGTGGTCGTCCTCGTCGGGTCCTGGCTCGGATACCAGCAACTCGCCGACAACGACTGCTCCGGTCAGATCAGGCTGAACGTCGCCGCGGCGACGGAGATAGCGCCCGCCGTCGACCGGGCAGCCCAGCAGTGGTCCTCGAAGGGTGCCGAGGTCAACGGCACCTGCGTCGCCGTCACGGTCACCGGGGTCAACCCGGCCGCGATGGCGTCCACCATCGCGCTCAAGCACGGCGTCACGCTGACCGGGCTCGGCGCGGCCAGCAAGTCGGGCACGATCCCGGACGTCTGGATCGCCGACTCGACCACCTGGCTGATGCGCCTGCGCTCGGAGGCGTCGGGCTTCGTGCCCACCGACGGCAAGTCGATCGCCACCAGCCCGGTCGTCGTCGCCATGCCGGAGCCGGTCGCGCAGAGCGTCGGGTGGCCCGATCGCAAGCTGGGCTGGGGTGACCTGCTCAAGCGGATGACCACCGGCAACTCGCTGCGCACGGGCATCGTCAACCCGACCCGCGACGCCGCGGGCCTGGCCGGCCTGCTCGCGCTCGGCAGCTCCGCCGGCGGCGGCCCGGAGGCCAAGGCCCAGCAGGTGGCCGCGCTGCGCGCGCTCGCCGCGGGCAGCTCCTCGCTGCGCGACGACCTCATGCAGAAGTTCCCGCGCTCCACCGACGCCGCCGACCTGGCGAGCGCGGTCAGCGCCGCGCCGCTGTCCGAGGAGGACGTCGTCGCGTACAACGCGGAGAAGCCGGTCGTGCCGCTCGCCGCGCTCTACCTGAACCCGCAGCCGCCGTCGCTCGACTACCCGTTCGCGGTCATGCCCGAGGTCGACCTGACCAAGTCGGCGGCCGCGACCGGCCTGCGCGAGGCGCTGCAGCAGCAGAGTTTCAAGGACGAGCTGGCCAAGGTGGGTCTGCGCGCTCCCGACGGCACGGTCGGTGCGGGCTTCGCCTCGCCGATCGGCGCGCCGAAGGCCACCCCGGCCGCCACCGGCACCCCGAACGGCACCCAGGGCACCGCCGCGGCGGGCCTCGACGCCGGTTCGATCAACCAGGCGCTCGGCAGCTGGGCGGCCATCACGCTGCCCGGTCGTGCGCTCGCGGTCTTCGACGTGTCCGGCTCGATGAAGACGAAGGTGCCGACCGCCGGCAACCTCAGCCGGGCGGAGGTGACCCGCCGGGCCGCCTCGCAGGGCCTCGCGCTCTTCGACGACCAGTGGGCCGTCGGCACGTGGATCTTCTCGACCGAGATGGACGGGAAGAAGCCGTACAAGCAGATCGTGCCGATCACGCCGCTCACCTCCGGCCGCAGCCAGCTGCAGGCCTCGATCTCGAAGATCGTGCCGAAGGACGGCGGTGACACCGGCCTGTACGACACCGCGCTGGCCGCGTACAAGTCCGTGCAGGACACGTGGCAGGCGGGCCGGGTCAACTCGGTCCTGCTCTTCACCGACGGCGTGAACGAGAACAAGGACGGCATCACCCGTCAGACGCTGATCAACGAGCTGAAGAAGACCGCCGACCCCAAGCGGCCGGTCCGCATGGTGATCATCGGTATCGGCACCGGCGTCGACCGCAACGAGCTCGAGGCGATCACGAACGCCACCAACGCGGGCGGCGTGTTCATCGCCCCCGACCCGGCGAAGATCTCCGACATCTTCCTCGAGGCCATCTCGTCCCGGTCCGGCGCCCGTTGACGCTGAGGCCCGCCGGCGCCCGTTGACGCCGACGGCCGACGGCGCCCGCTGACGCCGACGGCCGACGGCGCCCACTGACGCCGACGGCCGACGGCGCTCGCTGACGCCGGCCGCCACGACGGCAGGGAGGCCGCCCGGATCCGCTGGATCCGGGCGGCTTCTCAGTTTCCGGAGGGGGTCCAGTCCAGGCAGACGGCCACCGCGTCGTCCTCCAGGTCCGAGCTGACGAACGCCCGCAGATCCCCGAGCAGCGACCGTACGGCCTGCAGCGCCGCCTGGCCGCCGGTACGCCGCACGAACCGGTGCAGGGCCGCGTCGCCGTACCGCCCGGAGTGCCCGAGCGCGTCCGACACGCCGTCGCTGACGATGAAGAGGCGGTCGCCGGCCTGCAGCCGGAACGTCTGCGTCTCGTAGTCCGAGGTCTCGAACATGCCGAGTGGGAACTGCGACTCCAGCCGTTGCTCCACGACCTCCCCGGCGCGCAGCACCATCATCCGCGGCGAACCGGCGTCGACGACCTCCACCTCGCCGGTCTCCAGGTCCAGCCCGAGCAGCAGCGCCTCGACGTGCGAGCCGCCGCGGTGCTGGGCGAAGACGGCCTGGTCGGCGAGCGCCGCCTGGTCGGCGAGGCCGAGCCCGGCGCGGCGGGCGTTGCGCAGGGCGTGCACGGTCAGCGCCGTGAGCAGCGCTGCCGTCATGCCGTCGCCCATGCCGTTGAGCACGGTCACGGACAGCCGCCCGTCGTGCTCGGCCCAGTCGAAGCCGTCGCCGCGGATGCCGTACGCCGGCTCGAGCTGACCCGCGAGGCTGAAGCCTGGCCCGACCCGGCTGCGTCCCGGCAACAGCTCCCACTGCATCTCGGCGGCGAGCGTGAGCCGCTGGGCCCGAGCCGCCACCGTGTACCGGTCGGTTCCCGCGGAGGCCGCCTGCAGCTCGTGCCCGAGCAGGGTGGCGATCTCGGCCAGCTCGGCGCGCTCCACCTCAGACGGCGGCCGGGGGGTGAATCTCAGCACGCCCATCCGTTCCCCGCGCGCGGTCACCGGCAGGTACGTGACCTGCCCCGCGCCGACCTCGCTCTGGTGGTCGAAGCAGCGCCACGCGGGATCCCCGGGCCGGTTGACCGGCGGCCCGGTGAGCAGCGGGATGAGGGCGGACAGCCGGTAGTCGACGAGGAGCACGTCCAGGTCGGCGACGGCGTACTCCTTGGCCAGCGCCTCGGCCAGGCACTCCACGACGCGGTCGGCGGGCGCGTCGGCCAAGGCCCGGCGTACGGCGGTCAGCCGCTCCGACACGGTTTCCACCCCCTCGACAGCGAGCACCGTACGGGTAGTCTCTGCTGCACCATGGCCGAATACCATGGGCCGGAAGGGCCACACCTCGCCGCGGCGGTCGATGACGCCGCGCCTGCCCTGCTGGCCGCCTGGGACGCCGCCCGGGAGCGGGCCACGCCCCGGGTCTCCTGGCCACAGCTGAACGCGCTGCTGGTGGTCGAGCGCGAAGAGGGCATCAACCTGCGGGGGCTGGCCGGCCAGCTCAAGATGATCCTCTCGTCGGCGAGCCGGCTCTGCGACCGTCTCGTCGCTTCCGGCATGGTGGAGCGGGTGCCGGGCCGCGCCGACCGCCGCGAGATCGCGCTGTTCCTGACGCCGTCCTCCCGGCAGTTGCTGCACGACCTGCGCGCCACCCGGCGGGAGATCCTGGCCGAGGTGCTCGACCGCATGAGCCCGGCGGGCCGCTCGGCGTTGATCAGGGGGCTCGCGGAGTTCAGCGCGGCAGCGGCCGCGGAGACGGACGGCAACCAGGCCCGCACGGCTTAACGGCCGGCCCGGGAGCGCGCCAGCCACCCGGCGGGGTCGTCGAGCACCGTACGGATCACCGCGCCCGCCGCGCCCCGCATCGCCGCGTCCGGCCCGAACGTGGCGGCCCGCAGGGTGACCGGAGACCAGTCGGCGGTGAGCACCCGCCGTTCGATCTCCCCGGCGATCGCGTCGCGCAGCCGGGGGAGCAGCGGCGCGTAGATGCCGCCGAGCACCACCGTGTCGACGTCCAGCAGGTTCACGACCGTGGCGATCGCCGTGCCGAGCGCGCGCCCCGCGACGGTCAGGTCGGCGCCGGCCAGGTCCGTCACCGCGGCGACGCCGGCCGTGCGCAGCATCGCCTCCTGGCCGGCGTACTGCTCGAGGCAGCCGCGCGCGCCGCACCGGCAGGCGGGACCGTCGGGGTCGATGGCGATGTGCCCGATCTCGCCGCTCCAGCCGCGTACGCCCCGGAACAGCGCGCCGTCGAGCACGATGCCCGCGCCGATGCCGATCTCGCCGGAGATGTAGACGAAGCTCGGTGGAAGGCCGCCGCTGCCGAGCTCGCTGAGCGCGGCCAGGTTCGCCTCGTTGTCCACGGTGACGGGCAGGCCGTCCACGAGGTCGCCGACGGTGACGTCCTGCCAGCCGAGGTTGGGCGCGACCCGGACGATGCCGTCGGCGGCGACCAGGCCGGGGACCGCCAGCGCGGCCCCGGCGAGGGTGAGTCCTTCTCCCTCGGCCAGGTCACGGGCCCGGCGGGCGAGCCGGGCGAGGCCCGCCAGCGCGGTGGCGGTGTCGACGGGACGCTGGTCGCCCGGCTCGACGAGGCGGTGCCGGACGGCGCCGGTGAGGTCCACGACGCACGCCGC
Source organism: Actinoplanes sp. NPDC049316 (assembly GCF_040677315.1). Classification (NCBI taxonomy): domain Bacteria; kingdom Bacillati; phylum Actinomycetota; class Actinomycetes; order Micromonosporales; family Micromonosporaceae; genus Actinoplanes; species Actinoplanes sp. NPDC049316. Next base: position 119,432 of record NZ_JBFAQM010000017.1, read on the forward strand.
GCGGTAGTCGACGTTGATCTCCAGCCCGAGCCCGGCCGGGCCGTCGGGCGTGGTCCGCAGGCCCGCCGCCGGCCGCCCGGCGCCGTTGCGGGGCGCCGGGTCGACCTCGGTCAGCAGCGACCCGGCGATGAGGTCGTCGACCAGCGCGGAGACCGTGGCGCGGGTCAGTCCGGTCGCGGCGGCGACGGCGGCCCGAGATATCGGATCTGTGCTGTTCGCCACGGTTTGCAGCACCAGCGCGAGATTATGGGCGCGAACGCTCGCTTGCCGGACGGGGGCGCTGGAGGCAGTCATGAGCCGGGCCGTCACGCCCTTGACAATGCCACACCGCGCTCAAATAATTCAACCAATAAACAAATCCGTGCTGTTACGTGGAGGTAACCGTGTCGGTCCAACCCACGCGCGATGACAAGTTCTCCTTCGGCCTCTGGACGGTCGGCTGGACGGCCCGCGACCCGTTCGGCGAGGCCACCCGCGCCCCGCTCGACCCGGTCGAGGCGGTGCACAAGCTCTCCGAGCTCGGGGCGTACGGCATCACCTTCCACGACGACGACCTGGTGCCGTTCGGCTCCGACGCGCACACCCGCGACGGGATCATCGCCAACTTCAAGAAGGCGCTCGACGAGACCGGCATGATCGTGCCGATGGTGACCACCAACCTGTTCACCCACCCGGTGTTCAAGGACGGCGGCTTCACCAGCAACGACCGCACCGTCCGCCGGTACGCGCTGCGCAAGGTCCTGCGCAACATGGACCTCGCCGCCGAGCTGGGCGCCAAGACCCTCGTGCTCTGGGGCGGCCGGGAGGGCGCCGAGTACGACGCCGCCAAGGACATCCACGCCGCCCTCGACCGTTACCGCGAGGGCCTCAACCTCCTCGCGCAGTACTCCGAGGACAAGGGCTACGGCCTGCGCTTCGCCATCGAGCCGAAGCCGAACGAGCCCCGCGGCGACATTCTGCTGCCCACCGCCGGGCACGCCATCGCGTTCATCAAGGACCTCGAGCGTCCCGAGCTGTTCGGCATCAACCCCGAGGTCGGCCACGAGCAGATGTCGAACCTCAACTTCACCCAGGGCATCGCCCAGGCGCTGTGGCACGGCAAGCTCTTCCACATCGACCTGAACGGCCAGCACGGCCCCAAGTTCGACCAGGACCTCGTGTTCGGCCACGGCGACCTGCTCAGCGCATTCGCCACGGTGGACCTGCTCGAGCACGGCTCGCCCGGCGGCGGCCCCGCCTACGACGGCCCCCGGCACTTCGACTACAAGCCGTCGCGCACCGAGGACTACGCGGGCGTGTGGGAGTCGGCCAAGGCCAACATGCGCATGTACCTGCTGCTCAAGGAGCGGGCGCAGGCGTTCCGGGCCGACCCGGAGGTGCAGGCCGCGCTGGCCGAGTCGAAGGTGCTGGAGCTGTCGCAGCCCACGCTCGCCGACGGCGAGACCTACCAGGACCTGCTCAACGACAAGAGCGCCTTCGAGGAGTACGACGTCGACGCGGCCGGCGCCCAGGGCTACCACTTCGTGAAGCTGCACCAGCTCGCCATCGACCACGTGCTCCGCGCACGCTGATCAAGCAAGCGGACCGGGAGAGGATGAGGGCATGACACTGGTCGCCGGGATCGACAGCTCCACGCAGTCCTGCAAGGTCGTCATCCGCGACGCGGAGACGGGAAAGCTGGTCCGGGAGGGCCGGGCGAGCCATCCCGACGGCACGGAGGTCCATCCCGACGCCTGGTGGTCGGCGCTGCAGCAGGCCATCGAGGAGGCGGGCGGCCTCGACGACGTCGCCGCCGCCTCGGTGGCCGGGCAGCAGCACGGCATGGTCGTGCTCGACGAGAACGGCGAGGTGGTCCGCCCGGCGCTGCTGTGGAACGACACCCGCAGCGCCGGCGCGGCCGCCGACCTCATCGAGGACCTCGGCGGCGGCGACGCGGGCCGGCGGGCCTGGGTGGACGCGGTCGGCATCGTCCCGGTCGCCAGCTTCACCCTCACCAAGCTGCGCTGGCTCGCCCGCAACGAGCCGGAGAACGCGGCCCGCGTGGCGGCGGTCTGCCTGCCGCACGACTGGCTGACCTGGAAGCTGTCGGGCGCCCGCGGCCTCGGCACGCTGCGGACCGACCGCAGCGACGCCAGCGGCACCCTCTACTGGTCCGCGGCGACCAACGAATACCGGCCGGACCTGCTCGAGCTCGGCTTCGGCCGGCGCATCCTCGTTCCCGAGGTGCTCGGCCCCACCGGCATCGCCGGGCACCTGCCCAACGGCGCCCCGCTCGGGCCGGGCGCCGGGGACAACGCGGCCGCGGGGCTCGGCGCCGGCGCGCTGCCGGGAGACGTGGTCGTGTCCATCGGTACGTCGGGCACGGTCTTCGTCTCCTCCGACGTCGCGCCGGACGACCCGAGCGGGACGGTCGCCGGGTTCGCCGACACCACCGGGCGCTTCCTGCCGATCGTGGTGACGCTCAACGCCGCCCGGGTCCTCGACGCCGCCACCAAGCTGCTCGGCGTCGACCACGCGGAGCTGTCCCGGCTCGCGCTGTCCGCGCCCGCGGGGGCCGACGGGCTGGTGCTCATCCCGTACCTGGAAGGGGAGCGCACCCCCAACCGGCCGAACGCGACCGGGGCCGTCCACGGCCTGACGCTGCGCACGTCCGACCCGGCGCACCTGGCACGCGCGGCGGTCGAGGGCATGCTGTGCGCCCTCGCCGACGGGCTCGACGCGCTGATCCAGCAGGGCGCCACCGCCAACCGGATCGTGCTCGTGGGCGGCGGCGCGCGCAGCGAGGCCGTCCGGCGCATCGCACCCGCGCTGTTCGGGCTGCCGGTCCTCGTCCCGCCGCCCGGCGAGTACGTCGCCGACGGCGCCGCCCGGCAGGCCGCGTGGGTCCTCGCGGGCGGCGACCTCCCGCCCACATGGACCGCGGAAACCCCCGAGGTGTACGAGGACACGAGCGTGCCCCTGATCCGCGAGCAGTACGCGGCCGCCCGTGACAGGGTCGTCGACCGGGGCGCCCGCTAACCTTTGGCGCGTGAGCAAGGGCGGCCCGGCGCACCGCGCCTACAGCGTGGTCGTCTTCGTCGTCCTCGCCTCGCTCGACAACGTCGCCATCGGCCTCGTCCCACCCCTGTACGGCAGCATCGGCGCCGACCTGGGGGTGGGCGAGGGCCACATCGCGCTGGCCACCACGGTCATGTTCCTGTTCAGCGCGGTGGCGGCGGTCGGGTTCGCGTACGCGGGTGACCGCACCGACCGCAAGCCGATCCTCCTGCTCGGCACCGCGATCTGGGTGGTCGGCACCGCGTGGTCGGGGCTGGCCGGCAGTTACCCGTCGTTCCTGCTGTCGCAGGTGCTCGCCTCGATCGGCCTGGGCGGGGTGGCCAGCGTCAGCTTCGCCGTGGTCAGCGATCTGATCTCGCCGCGGCGCCGGGGCCTCGCGATGAGCTTCTGGGGGCTGTCCCAGGGCGTCGGCACGCTGGCCGGGACGATGGTCGGCGGGCTGCTCGGCTCCGCCGACTGGCGGCGGCCGTTCCTGGTGGTCTCCGCCGCCGGCGTGATCGCGGGCATCGCCTATCTGCTCACGTACGACGTCCCGCGCGGCGACAGCGAGCCGGAGCTGGCCGAGGTCGAGTACGACGAGCGCATCCACCACGACGACCTGCCGAAGATCCTCGCCCGGCGTACGAACGTCTGGCTGATCCTGCAGGGCTTCTCCGCGCAGGTGGCGTTCGGCTCGCTGGTGTGGCTGCCGGTGCTGTTCCGCGCCCGGGCCGAGGCCCAGGGCTACTCCACGGCGACCGCGATCGTGGTGGGCAGTGTGTTCGCCACCCTGTTCCAGGCCGGCGGCGCGCTGTCGATCCTCGGCGGGCTGGCCGGAGACAGGTTGCAGCGGCGTACGCCCAGAGGCCGCGCCCTCGTCGCGGCGGTCGGCGTGCTCGCGGCCGTACCGTTCTATGTCGTGCTGTATTTCGTGCCGTTCCGCATCGACGTGCCGGACGGCGGCAGCACGGGTGCGGTCATCCGGGCGATCCTCGCCGACGTCGTGACCGAGCCGTCGGTGGGCCTGAGCCTCGCCACGGCGATCTTCGCGCTCGCGCTGACCTCGGCGAACTCGCCGAACTGGTACGCCCTCATCGCCGACGTCAACCCGCCGGAGCACCGCGGCACCGTCTACAGCCTCGGCAACCTGGTCAACGGGGTGGGCCGCGCCGGCGGGAACGCGCTCGTGGGGGTCGCGTTCCGCAGCCTCTCCGGCGCCTTCCCGCCCCCGCTGAACTACGCCGTGGGGCTGGCCGCGTTCCAGTTCTTCTTCATCCCGACCGGCGTCATGTACTGGCTGGCCAGCCGGACGGTGGCCAGGGACATGGCGGACACCCATGCGGCCCTGGCCACCTACGCGGACCACGAGCAGGAGGCTATCCGCGCGCCCAGACCGTGACGTCCTGCGGCACCCGGCCGTCGCCGGTCAGCGGCTCGCTGGTCAGCAGCACCTCCGCGCCGGCCGGCAGCTCGGCCGGCGAATCACCGAAGTTCGTCACCACCAGCACGCCGCCGTTGCGGAACGCCAGCACGTCGGGCCCGCTCTCCAGCCACTCGAGCGAGCCGTCGCCGAGGTGGTGCTCGCGGCGCAGGCGCAGCGCCGAGCGGTACAGCTCGTACGTCGAGCCCGGCACGTCGCGCTGGCGGTCGAGCGCGTACTCCGCCCAGGACGACGGTTGCGGCAGCCAGCTGGCGTCCGTGGGGCCGAAGCCGTACGACGGCGCGTCGGCCTCCCACGGGATCGGCACCCGGCACCCGTCCCGGCCGCGCTCGGCGTGCCCGGACCGCTCCCACGCCGGGTCCTGCCGGTACTCGTCGGGCATCGTCGTGTGCTCGGGAAGCCCCAATTCCTCGCCCTGATACAGGTACGCCGACCCGGGCAGCCCCAGCATCTGCAGCGAGGCGGCCCGCGCCCGGCGCAGCCCCAGCGGCGCGTCCGGCTGCGGGTCGTCGGCGCCGATGCCGGGCCGGCGGCGCTCACCGACCGGGTAGCCGAGCCGGGTGGCGTGCCGCACGACGTCGTGGTTGGACAGCACCCAGGTCGTGGGCGCTCCGACGGCGGCGTTCGCGGCGGTGGTCGAGTCGATGACCTTGCGCAGCCGCTCCGCGATCCAGGGCGTGTCGAGGTACTCGAAGTTGAACGCCTGGTGCATCTCGTCCGGGCGGACGTACCGGGCGAGCCGGTCGGCGGGCTGCACCCACGCCTCCGCGACGAGGATCCGCTCACCCTCGTACGCGTCCAGCACCGCCCGCCATTCCCGGTAGACCTCGTGCACCCCGTCCTGGTCCCACATCGGCGGGGGCGGGGCGCCTTCCGGGGCCATGCCGCCGAGGATCTCCCCGGCGTACTGGTAGTCGCTGAGCGTGGCCTCCTTGATGAGGCCGTGGGCGACGTCGACCCGGAAGCCGTCCACCCCGCGGTCCAGCCAGAACCGCAGGATGTCCGCGAACTCGGCCCGCACCTCCGGGTTGCCCCAGTTGAGGTCGGGCTGGGAGACGTCGAACAGGTGCAGGTACCACTGGCCGTCGGCCACCCGCTGCCACGCGGGACCGCCGAAGACGCTCTGCCAGTCGTTCGGCGGCTCGCTGCCGTCGGCGCCGCGGCCGTCGCGGAACACGTAGCGTTCCCGCTCCGGGCCGCCGGGCGCGGCCTGCAGCGCCGCGCGGAACCAGGCGTGCTCGTTCGACGTGTGGTTGGGCACGAGGTCGACGATGACCCGCAGGCCGAGCGCCTTCGCCTCGGCGATCATCTTGTCGGCGTCGCCGAGGTCGCCGAAGCGCGGGTCCACCGAGCGGTAATCGGCCACGTCGTAGCCGGCGTCGTGCTGCGGAGAGGGATAGAACGGGGACAGCCACACGGCGTCCACGCCCAGGTCACGCAGGCCGCTCAGCCGCGCGGTGAGGCCGGGCAGGTCGCCCATGCCGTCGCCGTTGCCGTCGGCGAAGGAGCGCGGATAGATCTGGTAGATGACGGCGCTGCGCCACCAGTCAGTGGGGGAGGGCATGCCCCCAGGCTATCCGTCGAGGATCGCGGCGAACCGCTCCTCCGCGAGGTCCAGCTGATCGAGGATGTGGTCCTTGGCGGTCACCGACAGCGGGGTGTCCGGGCGCCCGATGAGCTCGCGCAGCTTCGGCACCAGCGGGCGGTACTTGATCGCCGAGCTGCGCGCCTTGTCGTACGTGGTGTGGATGACGCCCACGCCGTTGTCGGTGAAGTCGCTCACCTTGATCACCCGGGCCCACGGGTCGCGGTCGAGGCTGTCCGCCACGTGGGCCCGGTACTGCTCGTGCCGGTCGCGTTCCGGGTCGTACTCGGGGTTGGTGACCGAGCGGACCAGCTCGGCGACCCGCGGGTTGAACCGCCGGGCCAGCTCGGCGATGGCCGCGTCGGTCAGCTCCCGGTGCCCCAGGCCGGCGGGCAGGCCGGCCAGCTCGGCGGGATGGTCCTCGACCGCGTCGTGCAGCAGGGCGGCGGTCAGGACGTCGACGTCCCGGATCCCGTAGTAGCGCAGGATCCGGATCGCGACCCGCAACAGATGATTCAGGTACGGCTCCCGCACCCGCCGGTCGTCGGCGTGCAGGCGCGAGGCGAGCTCCAGCGCCTCCTCCAGCTGCTGCCGGTCGGCGGGCGGGAGCGCCTGCAGCTCCAGCCGGAACCTGTCCCGCAGGCCCGCCTCGCCGTACACCTCGGTGATCGCGTGCAGCGGCATCGACAGCAGCATCCTTGGCGCCATGCCGAACAGGTATACCGGACCGGGCCGCCGCGCGCGCCCGTGATCAGGATCGGGCGTCGATCAGTGGCTCATCCGTGACCGTGGTGGCGGGCCGGGGCGGCACGGGACGCGGCGACGGCCGGTTGCCGGACGTCCGCCGGCCCGCCGACAGCGACGCCTGCTTGAGCGACCACGGGTGGGGATTCTCGGCGTGCACGCCCCGCTTCGGGATGCCGGCGCCGTCGGTGAACTCCTCCTCGGTCATCGCCTGCAGCGCGCTGAGCGCGACGCCGAGGATCGTCGCGGCGCTGAGCAGCGTGAGCGGCACGATCATCAGCAGCGGCCGCAGGCCGGTGAGCCCGGTGCGCACCGGGTTGCTGAGCTCCACGGACATCGCGGCCATGCCGGTGTAGTGCATGCCGCAGACCGCGACTCCCATGATGGCTGCCGCGCCGACCATGGGCAGCAGGCCGCGGACCGACACGGTGAACCACAGCGCCGCCGTCGACGCCACGACGGCGATCAACGCCGACGCGATCACCAGCGGCAGGTTGTAGTGGATGGTGCCGGACAGGTGCATGGCGGCCATGCCCGTGTAGTGCATCGCCAGCACGCCGGCGCCGGTCAGCACGCCGGCCACGACGACCCGGGGAAGGCTGCGCCGGCCGTGCCCGACGGCCATCAGCCCGGCGCCGACCGCCACCACGGCGAGTCCGAGGCTGATCATCGTCATGCCGGGGCTGTACCGCACCGGGCTCTGCGGCACATCGAAGCCGAGCATCGCGGTGAAGTGCATCAGCCAGATGGCGCCGCCGATCGAGAAGGAGCCGATGATCAGCCAGCGGTTGCGCCGTCCGCGGGACCGGGCGCTGCGTGCCCGTCCGGTGGAGAGCAGTCCGAGGAACGAGCCGAGGACGGCCACCAGGTAGGAGGCGACGGGATTGAACGCACCGTAGGTGAAGTGATGGACCTCGGCCACAGCCGGACACCTCGCGAGGATCGGGGGGATCGATTCGCTGAGGATTCAGCCAGAAGTCCGATCTAGGACATCGCACCTCGTGTGCGGGTCACTACATAGAGAACCGGGGCCACCGTATCGCTGCCTGCGAGAGGTAGCGATACGGCAGCCCCGGTGCGGTCGTAGGAGACCGGTCAGGTAACTGCCGGGGGGATGTGGGCTAGACGTTGAAGATGCTGACGCCACCGGGCCCCACGAGGAGACCGACGACGATCAGCACGACGCCCCAGAGGATCTGCCGCCGGAACAGCGCGAGGATGCCGGCGACCACCAGTACGACTGCGAGAATCCAGAGCAAGAAAGCCATGCACAGCTCGTACCCGACCGCGCGAAATCGAAAACCTGTGATCCGGCCGCCGGCGCCGGGAAATGTCCACGAACGAGCGAGACCCCGTCACCCACCTGGGGATGACGGGGTCTCGCGCGAGACGGTACGCCGCTCAGGCGTTGACGAGCCCGGCCCCGGCCTCCTCGGACAGCAGCTGGTACACGTTGTACGCCTGCTTGATGACGGGATGCGCGACGTTGCGCACCGGCACGCCGCCGGGCGTACGCCCCCGCTCGGAACCGTGGTGCGCGTGCCCGTGCAGGGCCAGCGCCGTGGGCGCCGAGTCGATCGCCTGACCCAGCAGGTACGACCCCAGGAACGGATAGATCTCCAGCGGCTCCCCGGTCAGCGTCTCCGGTACGGGCGCGTAGTGCGTGAGCGCCACCAGCGCGTCGCACTCCAGCCCGCGCAGCGCGGCGCCGAGCTTGTCCGCGATCGCCTCGGTGGTGCCCACGAAGTTCTTCATCTCGCGTTCGCCGAAGGAGCTCGCGCACGCCCCGGCGAACCCGCCGCCGAAGCCCTTGGCGCCGGCGACCCCGAGCCGGTGCCCGTTGAGCGTGAGCACCGTCCCCTCGCCCTCCAGCACCGTCATCCCGGCGTCCCGGAGCACGTCCATGACCTGCAGCTCCTGGTCGCTCTGGTGGTCGTGGTTGCCGAGCACGACGACCACCGGTACGGCCAGCCCTCCGAACTCCTGCGCCATGCACTTGGCCTCGTCGACCGTGCCGTGCCGGGTGAGGTCGCCGGCGATCAGCAGCACGTCGGCGACGTCCGGCAGCTGCTCCAGCGCCGGCCGGTAGCGGCCGAGCACGTCCTTGTCCACGTGGACGTCGCCCACGGCGGCGATCCGGATCATGAAATCTCCTCCACCTCGCTGGGCGCCGCGGCGCGCACGATGCCGATGTCGCAGGCGATCTCCACCTCGGGGAACCGGGTGGTGATCTGCCGGCAGATCTCGTCGCGGCGCTGTGCGCTCTCCACCTCGCCGCCGAGGACCAGCAGGTGGTCCCGGCGCTGCAGGGTGATGCCCTGCTCGGCGACCGCGCCGTTCTCGGTGAGGAGGCGCTGGATCTCCGCCTCCACGTACTCGTCGAGCTGTGCCATCTCATCCCCCCACGGTCAGGTGCGCACCGGGCTCCGGGACCACCTCGAGGCGGTCCAGCAGCATCAGGAACGCCTCGGCGTACGGCGACCGCGCGGTCTCCTTGCGGACCCGGTCCCAGTCGATCTGCTCGCGCAGCGAGCGGGCGACCGGCAGGCCGGTGGCGAAGTCGCAGTAGTGCTGGGTGTAGCTGAGCAGTTTGTGGATCATCAACTGGGTGGCCGAGAGCACCGGCATGTTGATCGCCTCGACCGGGCGCATCACGGTGTCGCGCAGCGTCTCGTCGGTCACCGGTGACTCGACCGGGCGGTAGATGAGGTCCACCATCCGGCCCTCGTCGAAGACCTTGACCAGCCAGTCCTCCGGCGGCTGCTCGACCTCGAAGCCGACCGCGGACAGCTCGGCCAGCGCCCGCTCCCGGTCCTGCTCCCGGATCAGGAAGTCCACGTCGTGGTCACTGGAGTGCCCGCCGTGCGCGTACACCGCGAAGCTGCCGCCGAGCGCGAACGGGATCTCGGCCTGCTTCAGCACGGCGGCCACCCGCTTGAGCGTGTTGACCAGGCCCTCGTCCACCCGGTACGGCATGGCGTCCCCCTGTGTCGGTGTGATGTCCGTTTTCCCGTCGGAACGACTACCCCTCCGGCCTGCGCTTGTAACGCGAGGGGCTCCGGGCGCAACGGCAATACGACCCATTTTGTACGGGTCCAGCCGCGCGGTGGGGTGGAACGGTCCGTGACAGCTCCCGTTACCGTCGGTGGGTATGGTCCCCGGCCTCGCCCCGCGTCCCGCGCCCGCCCTCCGCCGCCGTCCCCGCACCATCGCCCTCGTCGGCATCGACGGCTCCGGCAAGACGACTCAGGCGCACCTGCTGGCCTCGGCCCTCGCCGATCGTGGTGTCCCCGCGCGTTACCGCCGCAACGCCGGCGGCCGGCGGTGGTTCGGCCGGCTCGCCACCGCCCTGGGCCGTGGTGACGGGGAGCAGCTGCTGGGCCGCAGGGCGATGCTGTTCGTCGAGTCCGTGCTGCGCTGGCTGGCGATCCTGCGCACCCTGCTGCGCCGGGTCCTCACCCGTGAGACCGCCGTCATGGACCGCTACGCCGTGTGCCAGTACGCCAGCATCCGAGCGCACGCCGAGAACCCGCGGCCGGAACGGATCAACCGGGCCGAACGCCGGGCCCGCCTGGCGTACCGGATCTTCCCGGAGCCGGACGTGACGTTCCTGCTCGACGTCACGCCCGAGGTGGCGTACGACCGCATCGAGCGGCGCGGCTACGACCACGAGGAGATGTCGTACCTGCGCGCGGCGGCCGCGGCGTACCGGGCGCTGCCCGAGCACGCCGGCTTCGTCGTGATCGACGCGAACGGCGCCCCGGAACAGGTGCAGGCGGCCCTGCTCGCCCACCTGAAGTCTCCTGAGCGGCTCCGGGCGCCGCGGCCGGTCGCTGCGGTGGTCACGCACGCCCGAGCGCTCGTGGTGACGGTGGCCACGCTGGTCGCCGCGGCCACCGCGCTCACCCTGCAGTGGGCGGAGGTCTTCTAGGCCCGCCCATAGACCGGGATGCTCGCCCCGCTGGTGGGCGCGGACGCGTCCCCCACGAGGAACGAGATCACCCGGGCGATCTCCTCCGGCGTGACCCAGCGGGAATGGTCGGCGTCCGGCTGCTCGCGGCGGTTGGCCGGGGTGTCGATCACGCTGGGCAGCACGGTGTTCGCCCGTACGCCCTGCTTGCGGTACTCGACCGCGACCGCGCCGGCGAACGCGAGCACCGCCGCCTTCGCGGTCGCGTACCCGGCCGCGCCGGGGAACGGGGCCACCGCCGCCCGGGAGGACACGCACACCACCGAGCCGCCGCCGGCCGCGACGAGATGCGGCAGCGCTGCCGCCGTCACCAGGTACGTCGGCCGCAGGTTCAGCCGCAGAATCGCCTCGAAGTCGGCCACGGGGGTCTCGTGCACCAGCCCGCCCATCGCGAAGCCGCCGACCAGGTTCACCACGGCCCGCAACGGCGCGGACGGCTCCCGAGCGGCGAGCGTCACAGCGTGTTCGACGTCCTCGGCGACTGTGACGTCCGCCTCGATCCCGACCGCACCTTCGGGCAGCCGCTCAAGGCCTCCAGCCCGTACGGGCGCCACCACCCGCCATCCCTCGTCCAGCAGGCTGCGGGCGACCGCTCCACCCAGCCCACCGGTCCCACCGGTCACAATCGCGCTGCGCTCCACCATGCCGTCACCGTAGTGCTGTGTTTTCTGTCACTGCAGGCGACGGTTCAGCGGATCATCCGAATGTCCGACAGTCACCCGGACGGGCTAGTGATCTGCGGCTGGATCTGCCGCAAGGTGACAGGGTGTCCGGCGCCACGAGTGTGCCGGATCTTTGCCGTGGCGTTTGTTTCAAGCCTGGCGGGAACCTGTCGATGCAGGGCATGAACCCAAGTGGCTGCCCGGCCGTACTGGGTAGTGACGAGCATCGCACGGCTGGCCGTGATGCCCGTCGCTGTGACGGATGAGGGGCTGATGGTGTCATTGCAGCAGGCGACGGGTATGCGTCACAGGACGCATCCACCGCCGGGTGCGGCTCCGAATGCCTACCCAGAGAGCCTCTTCAGAAAGTATCCACTCGGCTCTCAGGTGACGCTCAGGCATACGTGACACTTTCGACCCACCAGCCGGAATCAGCGCAGTGCGCCACTTGTTGTGTAGGTGCAGCACCGCAATGCATGAACTGCGGACGTTACGGGGAGGGCCGATGGACGCAGGAATTACCCGTAACAGGGTTAGTGAAGGCAATGAGGGGACCGTGGGCAACGTGGAGAAGAACACCGTGATGCGGACGGACGAAGTCGCCGAAGAGCGCGACCTTGTCGGCGTCTACCTGCACGAGATCTCCCGCACGCCGCTGCTGGACGCCGCCAGGGAGGTCGACCTCTCCAAGGCAATCGAGGCCGGCCTCTATGCCGAGCACCTGCTCGAGAACGGTGACGTCCGACGCGGCGTGAGCCGGGAGGAACTGGAGCGGCTGGTCATCGAGGGCGAGCGGGCCAAGGACCTGTTCATCCGCGCCAACCTCCGCCTGGTCGTCTCGATCGCACGCCGGTACGTGCGCTCGGGCATGCCGATGCTCGACCTGATCCAGGAGGGCAACACCGGCCTGGTCCGCGCCGTGGAGAAGTTCGACTACGAGCGGGGCTACAAGTTCTCGACGTACGCGACGTGGTGGATCCGTCAGGCGATCAGCCGGGCGATCGCGCAGCAGGAGCGCACCGTGCGCCTGCCCGTGCACCTCGTCGAGGACGTCAACCGGATGCGCAACGTCACCCGCCAGCTCGTGCGCGAGCTCGGCGCCGACCCGGAGCCGGAGCAGATCGCGACCGCGCTGGGCGTGACGGTGGAGCGCGTGAACGAGCTGACCCGCTGGGCCCAGGACACCGTGTCGCTGGACACCCCGGTGGGCGACGACGGCGACACCAACCTCGGTGACCTGGTCGCCGACAGCGACGCGCCGTCGCCCGAGGAGATCGTGCTGACCGCCCTCGAGCGGCAGCGCATCGAAGGCCTGCTCAACCACCTCGACGACCGGTCGGCGGGCATCATGCGCGCCCGCTACGGCCTCGAGGACGGCCGCGAGCACTCGCTGACCGAGGTGGCGTCGCGGTTCTCGCTCTCCCGCGAGCGCATCCGTCAGCTCGAGATCCAGGCGCTCGGCCGGCTCCGCGAGCTGGCCCGCGCCGAGGGCCTGCAGGCCGCGTAACAGCGTTCGGAACGCGAAGAGGGCCGGTACCCGTGCGGGGTACCGGCCCTCTTTCGTGTCGCCGGACGGCGGCTCAGGTCACGTCACGCGGCCGTAGCCGTACGGGGTCATGATGTCGATCGTGCGATGCTTCACGGGCTCACCGGCGCGGGAGGCGTCGATGATCTTGCCGTCGCCGACGTACAGGGCGACGTGGCCCAGGCTGCGGTAGAACACCAGGTCGCCGGGTTCGAGCTGGGATCGGCTGATCCGCTTGGTCGCGCTGTACTGGGCCGCCGCGTTGTGCGGCAGTGACTTGCCGGCCTGACTCCAGGCGCGGGAGGTCAGCCCGGAACAGTCATAGGTGGAGAGGCCGTCGGCGCCGAACTCGTACATCTTGCCGACCTGGGCGAACGCGAATCGGACGACCACCCCGGCGCTGCCGGAGACCGACGGGACGGTGCCGGTGTACTTCGAGCCGGGTTCGGTGGCGCGGCCGTATGCGGCGGTGCGCATCGCGTACAGCTTCTTGAGGTCCGCCTGGATCTTCTTCTTGCGGGCCTCGAGTTCCTTCACCTCGGCGGTCTGCTTGTCCTGCGTGGCCTTGAGGGCGGCCTGGCGCTCGGTGTAGTTCTGCGTCGTCGCCGTGTACGTGTCGATGTCACGCTGCCGGCTGCGGGAGAGCTGCTCCAGGATGGACATCCGGTCCATCAGGTTGTTGCTGCCCTCGAGCACCACGTTGACGGCGCCGATCTTGCCCGTCTTGTACGCGGACTGGGCCAGCAGCTGCATCTGCGAGCCGGCGACCTTCAGCGCCTCCCGGGCCGGCCCGATCGACTCGGCGAGCTTCTTCTCGTCCGCCTTCGTCTTGTTCAGGCTCAGCTTCATCTTGTTGTACGACTCGACGACGTCCTCGAGCTCGTCGGACGCCTTCTGGATCTTCTTGTTGAGCTCACTCGTCGAGGGTGCCGCGTGCGCGGCCGGCGCGACGGCGCCGGTGATCGCGATCGCGAGGGCGGCGACCACCAGGGCGCGGAGCCTCGTGCGGGGGTGTGGCAACGGTACGTGCCCTTTCTTCCGCTGCGCCGCCTACCGGGTTAGCTGACGGATTCGGGCGGGAAGAAGGCCCTACCGCTCGCGCGGATTCACCCCGGATGCTGATTCGGTGGTTCCCCGGTTCACCGTGGCGCCCGCGCCGGGCCCGGGGGAGGGGCTCGCCGTGCGCGCCGCCGGAGATTCGGCGGCGTTGGCCGGTGCCACCGAGTCGTGGCTGCCTACCGGACCAACCGCATCAACTTATCGGCGATCTCGGCGAAAACAAGAGCCAGAAGAGTGACGTGGGCCGATTATCACATTTATGCGAATGATCCCGATAACGGAAAGCTATTCACCGGGTGCGGCGCGTCACTGTCCTCATTACTCCGCCATCGCGGCCGGAGTGTCCATCGGCTGCACGGCCCATTTGCGGGTGACCGTACGCTCCGCCCAGAAGGAGAGGAATGGAATGGTGCCGGCGAGCATCACGAGCAGCATCCGGCCCAGCGGCCACCGCGCGCGGCGGCTCAGGTCGTAGCTGGCGGCCAGATAGACCATGTAGAGGAAGCCGTGGAACGGGCCGACCGCCGCGACCACGCTGTCGTTGTCACCGGCGTACTTGAGCGGCATGCCCACCGCCACGAGCACGATGAGGACCACGCCGACGATCCACGCGATGATCCGGTAGCGGGTGAGGGCTCCCTGCACGATGCACGTCCTTACTGAGTCTTGCTCTGCCGTCCGGGGTAGTCGCCGGGCCGCGCCCCGGGATGGGCGTTCAGCCAGGCCAGGTAGTCGTTGTACGCGTCCAGCTCGGGATCCTCGCCCGCGGGTACAGCCGGCGTGGAGGCGGGCACCCGGACGGGGCGGCGTACGGTCACCGCGGCCGGGTCCTGGGTCGCCGGCTCCTCCGCCGGGGCGGGCTTCTCGGAGCTCTTGCGTTCCTGCTGGACCTCGCGGAACCAGATGAACGCGACGAACGCCGCGAAGACCGGCCACTCGAAGGTGTAGCCCCAGCTCAGCGTGTTGCCGCCGGTGGCCCGGCTGAACTGCCACCAGCCCAGGCCGAGAAAACCGGTGATGAGGACCAGCGCGACCACGTGACGCGCGATCCACGCCGGGGTCCACAGCCCTTTCATGTCGTCGAGCGTACCGGCGCGGGTTTGACGCCCAGGCGCACGGGCAACCCGTTGCGTGCAACGACGATAAGGAGGAGAGCCATGAGCGACTCCGAGGTCGACGCTCCCGTCGGCACCGAGAACGGGATCGACCCCGCCGCGCTCGCCGATGAGGACCTCATCCGAGAGCTCGGCAGCCTGCACCGTACGCGGCTGCAGACGCTGCGGCACGGTCCCGACGCGGCGCTCGCCAACCACCTGCGGCGCACCGCGGAGCTGGAGACGGAGTACCTCGCCCGCCACCCCGGCCGCGAGGTCGACCCGCACCGGCTCACCCAGGACTTCTGAGAGGACCTTCGCGCATGACCCCCTCGGTACGCGGGCGGCTCGACCGGCTGCGACGGCAGTACGCGCCCCACGAACACCGGCCGCTCGACGGGTACGCGGTGACGATGGGCGCCTTCGGCGTGCTCGCCGGCAGCCTCGCGGCGGTCGCCAAGCTCACCGGGCGTGAGGTGCCGGAGCGCCCGGCCGTCCAGGACGTGGTGCTGATCTCGCTGGCCACGCACAAGCTCAGCCGGCTGATCGCCAAGGACTCGATCACCAGTCCGCTGCGCGCGCCCTTCACCCGCTACGCCGAGCCCGCGGGCAGCGCGGAGCTCAACGAGGAGGTACGCGACGAGGGCAGCACGATCCGGCACTCGATCGGCGAGCTGATCAGCTGCCCGTTCTGCCTCGCGGTGTGGGTGGCGACCGGGCTCACGAGCGGCCTGGTGTTCGCGCCCCGGCTGACCCGGCTCGTCGCCACGGTCTTCACGGCGACGGCGGCGTCGGACTTCCTGCAGATGGCGTACTCGATCTCCAAGGAGGCCGCCGAGGGCGACCCGCAGGTCGACGAGGAACCCGCAGTCAACGGTCGCGCGGTCGCACAGGCCTGAGACGGACGACGACGGCCCCGGCATGTCGATGCCGGGGCCGCGGTCGGGTGTGCCGCGGTGCTACACCGGGCCGTCCTTCTCCATGCCGGACCAGCCGCGCGGGCTCTCCCGCTCGCCGCTGTCGCTGTCGTCGATCACCTCGGGCGAGACCGCGGTGTCGCCGTGCTCGTTCGCGAAGTCCGGCTGGTCCTGCGGGTCGAGCTCCGAGTTGCCGAAGGCCGGAAGGCGCTCGTTCTGCTGGGTCATGTCAGTGCTCCTCAGACATCGAGAGTGCGGAGGGCCTCGGCGGCCTCGTCCTGGGCGTACTCGCCCTCGGGCAGGGCGTCGATGCGGGTCAGCGCGGACGCCGGCAGCTCGGCTGCCACGGCCCCGCGCTGCAGGTCGGCGCTGCTGAGCCGCTCCTGCGCGGCGTACGCGTCGTCCAGATACTCGTCCAGCACGCGGAATTCATCGCTCACGGCAGTCGTCTACCCGGTCCGCGGCCCGGCAAACGGTGTGGTCCAGGTCACAATTCCTGCCGGAATGGGGCGGGGCGGCCGACGGTTGAGGACAGATGTCGGTGTGCCCAGTGTCCCCGGGCCTCACCCTTTGCCTTCGCGGAATACCGTTCGGCTGGAGCCGCGTTGAGCCTTTCGCCGCGAGGCGACCTGCACACCGGCACCTACGTCCGCCGCCCCCGGCCTCGCCGGGGGCGGCGTTTGTCTGCGCGGCCCGCCGGTCCGCGCACCCGCCGCTCCCGGCCTCCGCGTGTGTCTGCGCGGCCCGCCGGTCCGCGCACCCGCCGCTCCCGGCCTCGCCGGGGCGGCGTTTGTTTTCGATCCCCGACTCGCCGGGTACTCCCCGATCATGAGTGATGATCGCGTCGAGCGGCGCGCCGCCGATCTGCTGCCCGAGGAGCGCGCCGCGGGCAGTGCCGACCCGGAGCTGCAGGCCGAGGCCATCCTCGCCGAGTCGGACGAGCGGGAGCACGTACCCGACGGCGCGCCGAGCACATTCCTGGAACATCGTCCGGCGGACCGCACGGTTACGCCCGCGGACGGCACCCGATAGAGGACACCACTTTCGTGTTCGCCGCCACGCATGGCAATATCGGGCAAATGTCTGCCCCGCAACGGAGCACCGGGCGGCGGGTGGTCAACACCTCGGAGATCACGATCTCCGTCGCGTCGCCGTCCGACCCCAGTGGCTCCCCGCGTACCGCCGCACCCGGTGACGTCGCCTCCGCCGATTCGCCGGTGGGGGAGGGACGGCGCCGCCGAGGCCGTCGCGGACGTAAGAACCGCAGGCCCGTACGGGCGAAGGGCGGCCGCGAGGGCGCCGGCAGACCCGCATCCGGCCGCGATGAGCCGCCGGACGGGCCGCACCCGGTCGAGGTGGCGGGGCTGCTGCACGAGCTGTCGGCGCGCCTGCTCAGCGCCGACGATCTCAAGCAGGCCCTGGACCGCCTGGCCGTCTTCGCCGCCTCGGCGGTGCCGGGCACGCTGCGCTGCTCGGTCGCGCTCATCGGCGAGGGTGGTCCGCTGACCCTGGCCGCCTCCGGGCCGCGGGCGCAGGCCCTCGACGACGTCCAGTACGCGTCCGGCGACGGGCCCGGGCTGGAGGCCGCCCGTACGCGCGCGGTCGTCAGCGTGGACGACCTGCCCGGCGACACCCGGTGGCCCGAGCTCGCCGAATGTGCCGGTGAGGAGGGTGTACACGGGGTCGTGTCGATCCCGGTGGACGTGCAGCGTTCGGCGGTCGGCTCGGTCAGCTTCTTCGTCGGCCCGCCGGGTGGCGTCGGGGCGGAGCGGCTGCTCACCGCCATGGCCCTGGTGAACCAGGCCGAGATCCTGCTGGGCGAGATGTGCCGCCGCGAGGGCCTGAGTCAGGGCGCGATCGTGGACCGGGCGGCCGGCGTCATCATCGCGCAGCGCGGGTGCGGCGTGCGGGAGGCGTACGACGTGCTGCGGGACACCGCGCAGCGGCTCGGCATGCCCTGGGAGGACGTCGCCGAGCGGCTCATCGCGGCCGCCGCGCGCAACGCCGACGCCTGAGACGCCACAGGGGTACGAGCGCGTGCTGCGCCCGTACCCCTGTGTGGTTCGTCCGTCAGGAACGGCCCGGCGCCGCCGGAGCCTCCTGGGCCGTGCCGGCAACCGGCTCGCCGGCGGGTGCGGCCGCCGCCGCGGCGTCCTCGGCGCGCTGTGCCTGCGCCGAGCGCTGCGAGAGCGGGATCTCCGGCAGGAAGAAGACCACGATCAGGCCGATCACCATGACGGCGAGCGCCAGCAGGTAGACGACCTGGATGCCGTCGGAGAAGCCGACCTTGAACGGGTGGGCGAGCGCCTCCGGCAGCTTGTTGATGAACGACGTGTCGCTGAGGTCGCCGCCGCCGGACTGGCCGGGCGGGAGCTGGACCCCGGCGTCGGCGTACGCCCCGGAGATCTTGCCCGGCAGCACGTTGAACAGCACCGACAGGAAGATCGCGGTGCCCAGCGTGCCGCCCATCGAGCGGAAGAACGTCACCGAGCTGGTGGCCACGCCGATCTCGCGCGGGGAGACCGCGTTCTGCACCGCCGTGATCATCGGCTGCATGTTGCCGCCCAGGCCGAGGCCCATCAGCACCATGATCAGCATCGTGCGCCACAGCGGGGTGTCCGCGCTGACCAGCGAGAACAGCGCCAGCGCGGCGGCCATCAGGATGCTGCCGACGATCGGGAAGATCCGGTAGCGGCCGGTCCGGGCGATGAGCTGGCCGGCGACGATCGAGCCGGTCATGATGCCGACCACGAACGGGATCATCTGCAGGCCGGCGACCGTGGGCGAGCTGCCCTTGACGATCTGCAGGTACAGCGGGACGGTCATCAGGCCGCCGAACATCGCCATGCCCAGGATCGTGCTGGAGGTCGCGCCGACCGCCACCGTTCGGTTGCGGAACAGCCGCAGCGGCAGCAGCGCCTCGTCCTTGTACGCCCGCTCCGCCAGCACGAAGGCGACGAGGCCGACGGCGCCGATGACGTAGCAGGCGACGGCACGCCCGGAGTCCCAGCCCCAGTCGCGGCCCTGCTCGGCCACGGTCAGCAGCGGCACGAGGCCGACGATCAGCGCGACGGCGCCCGGCCAGTCGATGCGGTGGTCGGTGCGCTGGTGCGGCAGGTGCAGCACCCGCGCGACCACGATCATCGCCGCGATGCCGATCGGCACGTTGAGGTAGAACACCCAGCGCCAGCCGTCGACCCACAGGATGCGGTCCGCGCCGGCGAAGAAGCCGCCGAGGATCGGGCCGATGACGCTGGCGGTGCCGAAGACGGCGAGGAAGAAGCCCTGGTACTTGGCGCGCTCGCGGGGCGGCACGATGTCACCGATGATCGCGAGCGCCAGCGACATCAGGCCGCCGGCGCCGACGCCCTGGATGGCGCGGAACGCGGCCAGCTCGTACATGTTCTGGGAGAGGCCGCAGAGCATGGAGCCGACGATGAACACGCCGATCGCGAAGAGGAAGAACGGCCGCCGCCCGTAGATGTCGGACAGCTTGCCGTACAGCGGGGTGGAGATGGTCGACGTGATGAGGAACGCCGTCGTCGCCCACGCCTGCAGGTTGAAGCCGTCCAGGTCGTCGGCGATGGTCCGGGTCGCCGTTGCCATGATCGTCTGATCCAGGGCAGCCAGGAACATGCCCATCATCAAGCCGATCAAGACCGTGATGATCTGCCGGTGGGTGAAGTCCGCGGAGGCCTGCGGGCCTCGGGCGCCGCCCCCCGGACCGGCCTCCGCCGGTGCTGTGGTGCTCGAGTTACTCACGCGTTCTCCCGTGCTGGTACGGCTGGGTCGCTGCGCAGGAGCGCCTCGACGGAGCTGTTGAATTCTTCGAAGAGGCCGGCGAACGCGGCGACGCGCTCGGCCGGCCAGTCGCTCAGCGCCTCGCTGAGCAGCGCGTGCCGCGCCTCGTGCAGGCGGGCACAGGCCGTGTGGCCCGACTCGGTGATGGCCAGGCGTGAGGCGCGGCCGTCGGCCGGATCGGCCTCGCGGCGGGCGAGCCCGGCCTTGACGAGCTGGGCCGCCTGGCGGCTGATCGTCGAGGGGTCCGCGTGCTTGACCTCCGCCAGGTCGGTGACCCGCAGGGGGCCGAGGTGACGCAACGGGAACAGCAGCATCAGCGCGGAGGTCTCGGCGCCGAGATCTCCGGCATTGAGCATGCCCTTGATGCGAGCGCCCACGCGGAAGAACCGCATGAGTTCGTCGGCCAGCCGGCCGGTCGCGTCCGATGTCACGCTGCACCCCTCTCAGATGCATGCAGCGTACAACTGGTTGGTTGGTGAAAGCATTTCTATTCGGTTAACGGAGCGTGAGTGTGGCGCGCATCTCCCACACGCCGGTCACCAGCGACTCCGTCTCCTCCAGGGAGGCGGGCACCGGCACCGTGTATTCGGCGCGCCGGACGAAGAACCGCTCCGGGAAATACCCGCGGCCGGGGTCGCCAACCAGGATCGCCGCGCCCTCGGCGGCGGCTCTGCGCAGCCCGGCGGTCATCCGGTCGGCCACGCTGCGGGTGTAGAAGACGTCCCCGGCCAGGATGACGTCCGCCGGCCCGGCGTCGCCGACGTCCGCGGCGCGGGCGTGCACGGTCACCCCGTTGGCCTCGGCGTTGCGGGCCGTCGCGGCCGCTGCGGCGGGGTCCAGGTCGAGGGCTTCGACCCGCGCGGCGCCGGCCCGGGCCGCTGCGATCGCCGCCACCCCGGAACCGGAGGCGGCGTCGAGGACGTGCCGTCCCCGGACCACCTCCGGATGATCGAGCACGTACCGCGCGAGCGCCTGGCCGCCGGCCCAGACGAAGGCCCAGAACGGCGGCGGGACGTCGCTGCGGAACTCCCCGTCGGTCGCGTCGAACAAGCCGACGCGATCCCCGGCCAGGTGCAGCGAGATCTCGGGAGCCAGGGGTACGGGCAGCAGCGCGGTTCGCACAGCCCCGATTCTTCGTCGCCGTCCTGCGGGCCGCCGCCTATTTACCTCGCGTCTCGCGGCTTATGCGGCGAATTCGGCTGCTCGTAGGAACAGAGCGTGACGAGCCTCACCGTGAACGTCCTGCGTCAGCTCGGCCGCTTTCCGGCGGATCGCCGCCAGTCGCTCGCGATGATGCGCGCGGGCCCGGTCCGCCCACTCCGGCCCGGTCACATCCTCCAGTAGCGGGCGCGCGGCCAGGTGCGCCGCCGCCGTGAGGGGGCGCAGCGCGCTGCGGGCGGGCCGGCCCGCGGCGGCGGCCACGAGCTCCTCGAAGCGAGCCACGTCCACCCGGACGCGGTCGGCCATGAGGACGAATTCGTCCTTGCTCCTCGTGATGGGAGAGTCACCGACGTCGGTGCCGAGGGTCAGCCGACGGCACAAAAGGGACAGTTGACCCTCCATGATGGTCAGATGTCCGGCCGGCGGCCGGCCCGGCCACAACAGCTCGGCCAGCTCGGCCTTCCGGACCTTCCCGCGCAGCGCCAGCAATGCCAGGATGTGCCGGGGCGCGTCGCCACCGAAGTCGGCGCCGGAGAGGCGTACTCCGCGCGTACGGACCTCGAGCGGGCCGAAGAGCTGGATTTCGTACATGGGTTAAGACCTTGGACGGGGGACGGTCGCGCGACAAGCCCCCGGCGCGACGGTCGGCACCCCGAAAGCGAGGGGGCGGACCGGCCGAAGATACGAGTCACGCCGAGCCGCTCGGCCTCATCCGCCCGGCGGGTGGCCACAGCGATCGGCTTGGCTTGGATGCGCTGTCAGACTGTTGGTACGCCTTGGCTTCGCTCGAGGGACACATAGACTTCCAGCGCTGGCGGATCAGGAGGCGTGAATGGTGGGCGAGGCGATCACGGTGCTCGTGGTGGACGGGCATCAGACGTTCGCCGAGTTGCTCGGCGTGGCGCTGGCCGGGCAACCGGAGCTGCGGTACGTGGGACAGGCGCGCACGGGCGAGCAGGCCATCCGGATGGTGCAGGAGCTGCGCCCGAACGTCGTGCTGCTCGACCCGGACCTGCCGGACGCGGACGGCATCGCGATCGCGGAGCTGCTGCGGCACCGCCTGCCCGACACCCGGTTCGTGATCCTCACCGCGAACAACGAGTCCGCGCTCGTCGGCCGGGCCACCGCGGCGGGCGCCTCCGGCTTCCTGTCGAAGAACGGGCCCCTCGGCGACGTGATGAACGCGATCCGTACGGCCCACGGCGGCGGCATGACCGTCTCCACCGACATCCTCGCCCGGCTCCTGCGCAGCACCGCCCCGGTGGTCGGTCCGCGCGCCGGTGGGCTCACCGCCCGCGAGCACGAGGTCCTCGTGCTCATGGGCTCCGGGCTCGACCCGCGCGCCATCGCCCGGAGGCTGGGCATCAGCGTGCACACGTGCCGCGGATATGTGAAGGCTGTGCTGGGCAAACTCGGCGCGCACAGCCAGCTGGAGGCGGTCGCGGTCGCCACCCGTCGAGGCCTGCTGCGCCCCGACGGACATAACGCAGAGTAATTCACGTCTGCACTCATCCGCTACGGCGCGGGATCCGTACCACTCGCCGGAACGCCGGAGGTTTACCGGTGCCGGCGCGAGTGGGAAGGACTTCGCGTGGAACCGCCATTCGCTGATTCGTCCGATGTGTCCCTCGCACTCGTCGGCCCGTCGAACTCCGGCACCGATTGGGCGAACCGGGACCGGGAATCGCTCTACCGCCGGCCGGGCGCGTCCTCGGCCCCCTACCGGCGGCCGCCCGCGGCGACCCCGTTGCGCGACGAGAAGGAAGACATGTCCGACACCGGAAGCTGGAACGCCTTCGCCGCACCGTCCACGGGCAGACGCGAGCCGGCGCCGGACGTGTCCCGGCCCGGCTGGGAGACGGAGCGGGACCGGTCTCAGCCGGACCGCTCTCCGCTCGACTTCTCGCAGGCGGACCGCTCTCCGCTCGACTTCTCGCGGCCGGACCGTTCGCAGGCGGACCGTTCGCAGGCGGACCGTTCGCAGGCGGACCGCTCGCCGGCGGACCGCTCGCAGCCTGTGCGGGAGCCCGAGTTCGGTCCCGCTCCGCCGGCCACCGGCGGGCGGACGGCGTTCGGCGTCAGCGCGGGACCCATCAGCGGCAACTGGCGCAACGAGGCTCCGGCGTCCCCGGCCGGCGGCGGTCTGCCCATCCGGAGCACCCCTGCTGCTGAGGCGGGCCATGCAAGCCGGACCGTCCCGGCGGCCGACGCCGGTTACCCCGGCTGGACCACGGCGAGCCACGCCGCCGGTGCTGGACGGCCCACCTCGGGTCACCCGTACGGGGCCGAGGCGGCACCCGAGCGGTCCCGGCACTCCCGGCCCGCGCCGCCCGCCGAGCACGACGACGGCGTGGGCGACTTCATCGGAGGGCCGGGACGCGAGATCCGGCCGCACCGGGCCGCCAAGCACCCCGCCCCGCCCGCCGCCCCCGCCGGACTCGAGCCTCCCCGGCGCAGCCGCGGCGTCATGCTCGCCGGTCTCGCGCTGACCACCGCCGTCCTCCTCGGCGCGACGGTTGCGGGCGTGGCGTACTTCTCCGGGCCGGACAAGGACCTCACGTCCGTGCTGGAGCTGGGCGCGGGCGACAAGACGGACAAGCGTACGGCCAGCGCCGCGGTCGAGGGCCGTACGGCGGCCGGCTTCGACCTCGTGAGCGCCGTGACGCGGGTGACCGTACGCAGCGAGGACCTCGGCGACCGGCTCTTCAGCGTCACCACCGCGGACGACTCGGGGATCCTTCCGAAGCCGGTGCTCGCGCAGGACAAGGTGCAGCTCTACCTGACCCCCGACGGCGGGGACAACGCCACCGGGGCGGTGGACGTCGTGCTCACCACGCGCGTGACCTGGATGCTGCGCTTCTCCGGCTCCGCCGACGAGCAGATCCTCAACCTGCGGGGCGGCCGGGTGGCCGGCATCGAGATGCTGGGCGGGGCCCGGCGGACGGCGATCCAGCTGCCCGCGGCGGCCGGGACCGTGCCGTTGACGGTCACCGGCGCGGTCGACGAGCTCGCGATGACCTCGCCGGCGGGCAACCCCGTACGCGTGCAGGTCAAGGGTGGCGCCAAGACGGTCGCCGCCGGTGCTCGCACCCTGCGCGACGTGGCGCCGGGCTCGACGCTGACCCCGAAGAACTGGGCGACCAACGACCGCTACGACGTGAACGCGGAAGCCCGGGTGACCCTGCTGTCGGTCGAGACCGTCAAGTAGGGCACCCGGGCTCTCGGGGAAACTGCTAGGACAGCACCCGCAGCCGGACCGTCTGGCTCATGCTGCGCAACTGGTCGAGCACCTCGGCGCTGTAGTGGCCCCTGATGTCGGTGATCAGGTAGCCATAGTCGCCGCGGGTGCTCAGCAGCTGGCCCTCGACGTTGACCTGGTGCTCGGCGAGGATGCTGTTGACCTGCGCGAGAACGCCGGGCGTGTTGAGGTGCACGTGCACGATACGGCTCGTGTCCGTCTGCGCGGGCAGGGCGATGCTGGGCAGGTTCACGCTCAGCGTGGTGTTGCCCTCCTCCACGAAGTGGACAAGCTTGTTCGCCACGAAGTCGCCGATGTCCGCCTGCGCCTCCTCGGTCGAGCCGCCGATGTGCGGGGTGAGGATGACGTTCGGCAGCCCGCGCAGCTCGGAGACGAACTCGTCGCCGCGGCCCTTCGGCTCCTTGGGGAACACGTCCACCGCGGCGCCGGCGAGGTGACCGCTGGTCAGCGCCTCGCGGAGCGCGACGTGGTCGACCACGATGCCCCGGGACAGGTTGAGGAACAGCGCGCCCTCGCGCATCTTCGCGAACTGCTCGGCGCCGAAGAAGCCGGCGTTGCCCGGGCGGCCGTCGACGTGCAGCGTGACCACGTCCACCGACTCGAGCAGCTCCTCCAGGGTGCTGCACCGCTGGGCGTTGCCGAGCGCGAGCTTGTCGGCGGTGTCGTAGAAGGACACGTGCATGCCCAGGTTCTCCGCGAGGACCGACAGCTGGGTGCCGATGTTGCCGTACCCGACGATGCCGAGCCGGCGGCCGCGGACCTCGTGGCTGCCGACGGCGGCCTTGTCCCAGACGCCCTTGTGCATCAGGTCGTTCTTCTCGGTGAGCCGGCGGGTCATCGCGATGATCTCGGCGAGGGCCAGCTCGACGACCGAGCGGGTGTTGGAGAACGGCGCGTTGAACACGGCGATGCCGGCCTGCGACGCGTGCGCCAGGTCGATCTGGTCGGTGCCGATGCAGAACGCCCCGATGGCGACGAGGCTGTCCGCGGCCTCCAGCGCCTTGGCGGTCACCTTGGTCTTGGAGCGGATGCCGAGCAGGTGCACGCCCGGGATGCGCTCGATGAGCTCGACCTCGTCGAGGGCGTTGCGGACGGACTCGACCTGGTAACCCTCTGCCTCGAGCCGGGACACCGCGTCGGGGTGGATGCTCTCGAGCAGCAGAACTCGTACCTTGGCTTGGTCGATCATCACTTTCCGTTTCCTATGAAGAGTCGATCGTCCGGGCCGCCACGCCGAAGCCCAGCTCACAGGCGTCCCAGCCTAATGCCCCGGATTGCCCGGACCCCGGGGGTGTGCCGGAGGTCCCACCAGCCGGGCGGCCAGCCACGGGAGCAGGGCGTCGGCCTGGGCTCGCTGGAACTCCCGGACGTGCGGGATGCCGGGTGCGGGTAGCCGCGAACGGTGCAGGAAGTAACCGGTGAAGCCCGCCAGCACGTCGGTGGCCTGCGCGTGGTCGACGCCGGTCAGGAGGCGGTCGCCGGCGCCGCCGTACACGGTGATGTTCATCGCGAGCAGCAGGGTGTCCAGCCACTCCGGCGCCACGCAGGCCCACGGCCAGTCGACGACGGTGATCGCGCCGTCCGGGCGTACCAGAAGATTGTCGGCGCGGATGTCGCCGTGCGCGACCGTCTCGCCGGTCCGCAGGACCGCCAGGCCGCGCATCGCGGCCGCATCCAGGTCACTCAGATGGGCCACAGCCCAGGGATCGAGGTCCGCGACCGGGTCGGCCGCGAGGGCGGCCCATCCGGCGAAATAGTCCGCGAGCACGTCGGCGGCCTGCGGCACGCCGGAGATGGGCGACGGCGTGAGCGTCCCGGCAAGGTCGCGCAGCGCGGTCACGGCCGCGTCCACCTCGTCCTCCACCCAGGGGGTACGGGGATGACGGCCGGCGACATCCTCCAGGACCAGCACCATCCACTCGCCGTCGTCGAAATCGCCGAGCAGCCGCGGCACCGGCGCGTCCCCGGGCATCTGCCGGCTGATGTCCGCCTCGCGTCGGGCCATCTCGACCGACGTCGGGTTCAGCCCCGTGCTGACCGCCTTGACGAACGCCCGGCCGCCGGAAGCGGTCAGCACGCGGTCGGCGGTACCGGGGGAGAAGCCACCCCGCTGCGACTCGGCGGCCACGACGCGGTCGCCGAGCAGGTCCTCGACCCGGCCACGGACGGCGGCCGGCAGGTCCTCCCACCCGATGCGGACGCCGCCCGCACGGATCGTCGTCATGGCATCGTCCCCGTCTCTCGAGATCGAGATCACCTGTGAGGATCCTGGCAGCCGGGTCGCGGTTCGGAAACGGACTTCCCGGGTGGCGGGGTGCGACCAGGGAAAATGTCACACCGGTGCGGCACGAT
This sequence comes from Actinoplanes sp. NPDC049316, assembly GCF_040677315.1. Lineage (NCBI taxonomy): Bacteria > Bacillati > Actinomycetota > Actinomycetes > Micromonosporales > Micromonosporaceae > Actinoplanes > Actinoplanes sp. NPDC049316. The sequence goes on from NZ_JBFAQM010000017.1 coordinate 146,038, forward strand.
GCCGCCATGCCCAACGGAGGGACATGAGATGAGCGCACCGGCCATCGAGACATCCGGTCTCGTGAAGACGTTCGGCGACAACCGCGCGGTCGACGGCATCGACCTGACCGTTCCGCACGGCACCGTCTACGGGCTGCTCGGGCCCAACGGCGCGGGCAAGACGACGCTCGTCCGCGTCCTGGCGACCCTGCTGAGACCCGACGGCGGCCACGCCCGGGTCTTCGACCACGACGTGGTGCACGAGGCGGACGCAGTCCGGAGCCGGGTCAGTCTCACCGGGCAGTACGCATCCGTCGACGAGGACCTCACCGGCACGGAGAACCTCGTCCTGCTCGGCCGCCTGCTCGGGCACGGCAGGAGCGCAGCCCGGGCCCGCGCCGCGCAACTGCTCGAGGCGTTCGGGCTCACCGACGCCGCCGGCCGTCAGGTGAAGAAGTACTCGGGCGGCATGCGCCGGCGCATCGACATCGCCGCCAGCATCCTCAACACCCCCGACCTGCTCTTCCTCGACGAGCCGACGACCGGCCTCGACCCGCGCAGCCGCAACCAGGTCTGGGACATCATCCGGGTGGTCGTCGCCCACGGCACCACCGTGCTGCTCACGACGCAATATCTCGACGAGGCCGACCGGCTCGCCGGCCGGATCGCCGTCATCGACCACGGCCGGGTGATCGCCGAGGGCACCCCGGGCTCGCTGAAGGCGTCGATCGGCGCCGGCACCGTCCACGTACGACTCCGCGACGCGGCGCAGCGGCCCGAGGCGGAACGACTGCTCACCGCCGTCCTGGGCACGAGCGTGCAGGCCGGGACCGACCCGGTCGCGCTCACGGCTCGCGCCGGCGGTGCCGATTCCGAACGCGGTGCGGCCGAGCACGCCTCCCAGGCGCTGGCGGCCCTGGCCGGCGCGGGGATCCTGGTGGACGACTTCTCGCTCGGCCAGCCGAGCCTCGACGAGGTGTTTCTGGCCCTGACCGACCGGACGCCGGAGGTGGCGGCATGAGCACGACCACGACGACCGAACCGGCCACCGTCTTCACGCCGTCGGCCGACACCCTGGGCGCGGTGCTGGCCCGCGAAGCCCGCCCGCCGCGGCCCGGGGCGTTGTCGGCCTCCGTGACCTTCGGCTGGCGCGCGATCCTGAAGATCAAGCACGTGCCCGAGCAGCTCTTCGACGTGACGGCCTTCCCGATCATCATGACGCTGATGTTCACGTACCTCTTCGGCGGTGCGCTGGCCGGCTCCACCCGGGAATACCTGCAGTTCCTGCTCCCCGGCATCATGGTCACCAGCGTCGTGATGATCACCATGTACACCGGCGTCGGGCTCAACACCGACATCGAGAAGGGCGTCTTCGACCGCTTCCGCACCCTGCCGGTCTGGCGTCCCGCCGCGCTGGTCGGGATGATCTTCGGCGACGTCCTGCGCTACATCCTCGCGGCCACGACCATCATGGTGGTGGGCCTCATCCTCGGCTTCCGTCCCGCCGGGGGTGTGACCGGCGTCCTCGCCGGCGTCGGCCTGCTGGTCGTGTTCTCCTTCGCCTTCTCCTGGATCTGGACGATGTTCGGTCTGTTCCTGCGCTCGGAGAAGTCGGTGATGGGCGTCAGCATGCTGGTGCTGTTCCCCCTCACCTTCCTCAGCAACGTCTTCGTGGACCCGGGCACGATGCCGGGCTGGCTCCAGGCGTTCGTCGAGGTCAACCCGATCACCCACCTCGTCGCGGCGGTCCGCGCGCTGATGGCCGGCGACTGGGACACGGGGGAGACGATGTGGGTCCTGGCGGCGAGTGCCGTCCTGGTCCTGGTCTTCGGGCCGCTGACGATGCGCCTCTACAACCGCAAGGGCGCGCGGTGACCGACCTGGACGCGTGGCGCGAAGGACTCGAGGCTCGCGCCGAGCAGGTGCGCCGCGCGCAGGCCCTGGCTGCCACGGCCCGGCGCGATCGCCGACGGCGGCGCGTGCACGGCATGATCGATCGCCACGCCGCACGGCTCTCCCGCCACCGCAGCGTCGACGCGCGTGAGCCGGCGGGAGAGCACGTCTGAGGCTTCCGCCGGAGTCAGGACCAGGCCTGAGCTGCCGGGAGGGCGACGGTCACCACCAGGCCGCCCTCGTCCCGCGGGTCGATGTGCACGTCGCCGCCGTGCGCCCGGGCCACCGCGCGCACGATCGACAGGCCGAGGCCCGCGCCGCCGGAGCCGGCGAGGCGGTCCGTGCCGGTGAGCCTCCGGAACGGCTCGAAGAGCGCCGGCACCTCGTAGCGGGGCACGATCGGGCCGCTGTTGGCGACCTGCAGCGTGGCCCAGCCGTTGCGGGTGCCGGTGGCCGCCCGGACCCAGCCCCCGGTGCTCAGGTTGTGCCGGGCGGCGTTGTCGAGCAGGTTCTGCACCAGGCGTTCCAGCAGCACCGGGTCGCCCAGCGTGGCGGCCTCGGCCAGCTCGGTCTTCACCTCGTCGCCGGCGGCGTGTTCGACGATGTCGGCCAGGTCGACGTACGAACGCTCGGTCAGCTCCCGCTCCGAGCGGGCGAGCAGCAGCAGCCCGTCGATCAACCGCCCGTGCCGCTGGTTGATCGCCAGCAGCGTCGTGCCGAGCTGGATCACCTCCGGTGAGGCCGCGTCCTTCTCCAGCGCAACCTCGAGCAGTGTCCGGTTGAGCGTCAGCGGGGTCCGCAGCTCGTGGGAGGCGTTGGCGATGAACCGCCGCTGCCCGTCGAACGACCGGTCGAGGCGCGCCAGCATCACGTCGAACGTGTCCGCGAGCCGCTTCATCTCGTCGTCCGGGCCCTTCAGCGCGATCCGCTCGTGCAGGCTGCGGTCGGCGGCGGGCGCCTCGGCTATCCGCCGGGCCGTGTCGGTGATCTGGTGCAGCGGCTGCAGCATCCGGCCGGCCACCAGCCAGCCCAGGGCGACCGCGGCCGCGCCGACCACGAGCAGCGCGATGCCGCCCTGGGTCAGCAACGCGGACAGCGCGTCGTCGCGGGTGATCTCGACAGCCCTGCGGAACAGCAGGTCCGGCTCGGTGCCGTCGACCGTACGGCCCTGGACGGGGTCGATCGGCGTCGCCTTCACGGCCACCCCGGTGAGCAGCTGGCGGGACACGAGGACGTACGTCACGCCGAGCATCACGAGGCCGGCGAGGAAGAACAGGCCGCCGTACACGAGGGTCAGCCGGCCGCGGATGGTGAGCTTGAGCCTCATCCGATGCGATACCCCACTCCCGGCTCGGTCAGCAGCACCGGCGGATTGCCCAGCTTCCGGCGCAGCTTGAGGATCGTCATGCGGACCGCATGGGTGAACGGGTCGGCGTTCTCGTCCCACGCCTTCTCCAGCAGCTGCTCGGCGGACACCGCCGTGCCGTCGGCCCGCAGCAGCTCCGCCAGGACCGCGAACTCCTTGCGGGACAACGGCACGTACCGCCCGTCCCGGTAGACCTCGCGCCGGTACGGGTCCAGGCTGATCCCCGCCCGCCGCAGCACCGGTGGCGCCGCGGGACGGGAGCGCCTGCCCAGCGCGGCGACCCGGGCCGCCAGCTCCCGGAAGGCGAACGGCTTCACGAGGTAGTCGTCCGCGCCGAGGGCCAGCCCGTCCACTCGATCGTCCACGTCGGACGCCGCGGTCAGCATCAGGATCCGCAGGTTGCCGTCGCGGTGCGCGAGCTCCCGGCACACGTCGTCGCCGTGCACGACCGGCAGATCACGGTCCAGGACCAGCACGTCGTAGTCGTTCACCGCGGCCCGTTCCAGCGCGGCGGCGCCGTCGTACACCACGTCGACCGCGTGGGCGTCGTGGCGCAGGCCGTCCGCGACCGCGTCGGCGAGCAGGCGCTCGTCCTCGACCACCAGGATCCGCATGCCTCCCATGGTGACCGGTGATCGCGTCACGTGGGCGTCATCGTTTTCGCTGACGGCGGGGAAACGCGCGGCGGTCTTCACTCGGCGCCGAGGCGGCCGCCCGGCCGCCGGGACGGAGACGACGATGCGGACCGGAACGGTGCTCGCCCTGGGACTGCTGCTCACGCTGGCGGCCGGCGGGTGCGGCCAGGCGAAGGACGACGGCGGCGGGGTCGCCTCGGCCGGGGGTACGCCGACCCCGACGAGCAGCGCCGCGGCGGCCGGTAAAGAGGCCGACGCCCCGCTCAAGTTCTCGAAGTGCATGCGGGAGCAGGGCCTGACCTGGTTCCCCGACCCGGAACCGGAGGGCCGGGGCATGCGGCTGGCCGTTCCCGCGGGAGCGGACAAGGCCAAGCTGGAGAAGGCGATGGAGGCGTGCAAGCAGTACGCCCCGAACGGCGGTGAGCCGCGCCGGCTCAACCCCGAAGAGCTGGAGAAGGCCCGCAAGCTGGCGCAGTGCATGCGCGACCACGGCGTCAAGGACTTCCCCGACCCCAAGCCGGACGGCAACACCACGATGAGGCTCGGTGGCAAGGGTCCGGGGGACGCGACGTTCGACAAGGCCATGGAGGCGTGCGCGCCGGGCGGCCTCGGCGTCGCCGGTAAGGCCGGCTCATGAGGGGCCGCTACCTGGTCGCCGGCGTGGTGGCCGCCGCCGGGGCCGCGGCCCTCGTGGCGGCCGGCCTGCCCTCGGCCGGCGACGACGCGGCCCGGGCGACGTCGCTGCCGCCCGGGACGGCGCTCGTGACGAAACAGACGCTCGTCGACACGGAATCGGTGGACGGGGAGCTCGGGTACGGCGACGCGACCCGGCACAAGGCCCGCCTCTCCGGCACGGTCACCGCCCTGGCCGCGTCCGGCTCGACCGTGAGCCGGGGACAGGCGCTCTACCGCATCGACGAGGACCCGGTCGTGCTGCTGTACGGGAAGCTGCCCGCGTACCGCACGTTGTCCCCGGGCGATCACGGCAGAGACGTGAAGCAGTTCGAGGCCAACCTGTGGGCGCTCGGATATCGGGGGTTCACCGTCGACAAGTCGTACACGTCGGCCACCGCCGACGCCGTCCGCGACTGGCAGGACGACCTCGGGGTGCCCGAGACCGGCAGGGCCGACCCGGCCCAGATCGTCTACGCGGCCGGCCAGGTCCGCGTCGACTCCCGGCAGGCCGCGCCCGGCGACCTGGTGCAGCCCGGCGCCGGGCTGCTCAGCACCACCGGCACCGGCCGCTTCGCCAAGGTCTCGCTCGAGGCCTCCGACGCACGGCTGGCGCGCAAGGGCGCCGCGGTGACCGTCACGCTGCCCGACGGCAAGCAGGTCAAGGGAAAGATCGTCGACGTCGAGACCGCCGTGACGCCCGGCGAGGGGCAGCAGGAGGACACGACCAAGTACGACGTCACCGTCGGCGGCTTCACCTCGGGTGCGCTCGACCACGCGGCGGTCTCGGTCGAGTTCACCGCGGCGAAGCGCGAGGGCGTCCTCACCGTGCCGGTCGCGGCGCTGCTCGCGCTCGCCGAGGGCGGCTACGGCCTGGAGGTCGTGGACGGCGGCGCCACCCGGATCGTCGCGGTGCGCACCGGGATGTTCGCCGACGGCCGCGTCGAGGTCTCCGGCGGCGGCCTCACCGACGGCACGACCGTGGGAACCCCGGCATGAGCGGCGTGGTCCAGCTCGGCGGCGCGACGAAGACCTACCCCGGCGGGGTCACCGCGCTCGACTCGGTCACCCTCTCCATCGGATACGGGGAGATGACCGCGGTGGTCGGCCCCTCCGGCTCCGGGAAGTCCACGATGCTGCACCTGATCGGCACGCTCGACCGTCCGTCGGCCGGAACCGTACGCATCGACGGTCACGACGTCGCCGAGCTGTCGGACCGGCAACTGTCCGCTCTTCGCGCGCGGCGGATCGGGTTCGTGTTCCAGCAGTTCCACCTGGCGCCCGGCCGTACCGCGGTCGCCAACGTCGCGGACGGGCTGCTGTATGCCGGCGTACCGAGAAGGGAGCGGGAGCGGCGCGCGATCGCCGCGCTGAACCGCGTAGGTCTCGGCGGCCGCCTGACGCACCGGCCGCACGAGCTCTCCGGCGGCGAGCGGCAACGTGTCGCGGTGGCTCGCGCGGTCGCGGGCGATCCGGCGTTGCTGCTGGCCGACGAGCCGACCGGCAACCTGGACTCGGTCTCCGGTGCGGAGGTCGTGGAGATCCTGACGGAGCTCAACGCCGGCGGGACCACCGTCGTGGTGATCACGCACGACGGCGAGCTGGCGGGCAGCCTGCCCCGGCAGATCCGCATGCGCGACGGCCGGGTGGTGTGAGATGACCGAGCTCACCCCGGCCCGGTTGCGCGCCGCCGACCTCATGCGCGTCGGTGGCTCGGGCATCCGCGCCCGCCCGCTCCGAGCCGTGCTCTCGGCCCTGGGCATCGCCATCGGCATCGCGGCCATGACGGCGGTGGTCGGCATCTCCTCGTCCAGCCGCGCCGACCTCGACCGGGAGCTCGCAGCGCTGGGCACCAACCTGCTCACCGCCGGCCCCGGCTCCACCCTGTTCGGCAAGGACGCGACGCTGCCGGACGACGCCGTACGGATGATCAAACGGATCGGCCCGGTCACCGCCGCGTCGGCCACCGGAACGGTCGAGGACACGCCCGTCTACCGCACCGACCGCATCCCGAAGGCGCAGACCGGCGGCATCTCCGTCCTGGCGGCGCAGCTCGACCTGCCCGCCACGGTCGGCGCCACGGTGGCGTCCGGGACCTGGTTGAACGCCGCGACGGGCCGCTACCCGGCGGTCGTCCTCGGCGCCACCGCGGCCCGCCGGCTCGGCACGACACCGACGGTCTTGATCGGCGGACGCCGGTACACCGTCATCGGCGTGCTCGACCCGGTCCCGCTGGCCCCGGAGCTCGACACGGCCGCGCTGATCGGCTGGGACGCGGCCCGCACGTACGCGGGCTTCGACGGGCACGCGACCACCGTCTACACCCGGTCGAAGGACTCGCAGGTGCCCGCCGTGCAGTCGGTGCTCGCGGCCACCGCCAACCCGGAGAACCCGGACGAGGTGAAGGTGTCGCGGCCCTCCGACGCCCTCAAGGCCCGGCAGGCCACCGATCAGGCCTTCACCCAGCTGCTGCTGGGCCTCGGCGCGGTGGCGTTGCTGGTCGGCGGGATCGGCGTCGCCAACACCATGGTGATCTCGGTGCTGGAACGCCGTGCGGAGATCGGCCTGCGCCGGTCGCTGGGCGCGACCCGCGGCCAGGTCCGCGCCCAGTTCATCGCGGAATCGCTGCTGCTGTCGCTGCTCGGCGGCGCGGGCGGGGTGCTGATCGGGACGGCGGTCACCTTCGCGTACGCCGCGGCGCAGGGCTGGCCGGGCGTCGTGCCGGCGTGGGCGCTCGCCGGGGGAGTGGGTGCGACGGTGCTGATCGGCGCGGTGGCGGGCTGGTATCCGGCCGTACGGGCAGCCCGCCTCGCACCGACGGAGGCGCTGGCCGCATCCTGACAGGGTGCAGCGTTTCGAGCTCGTCACCCCCGTCCCGGCGCGGCCGGAGGACGTGTTCGACCTGAGCCTCGACGTCGGCGCCCACACGGCGTCGATGTCGAGGTCCGGGGAGCGGATCGTGGGCGGGGTCCGTACGGGCCGCATGTCACTGGGCGACACCGTCACCTGGTCGGCGCGGCACTTCGGGGTGCCGTGGCGGATGACGTCGGGAATCACCGCGCTGGACCGGCCGGTTCGTTTCGTCGACGAGCAGGTACGCGGCCCGTTCCGGCATTGGCGGCACGAGCACGAGTTCACGTGGGACGCGGCCGCCGGCGTCACCGAGATGCGCGACGTCATCTCGTTCTCCGCGCCGTTCGGCATCGTCGGCCGGGTCATCGAGAGGCTTGTGTTGCGGTGCTACATGGAACGGCTCATCGCCGAACGCAACGCCCACCTCGCGGGGCGATTCCGCCGCTGACCGTCAGCCGTCACGCGGTCCCAGCAGCCGTTCGATCAGGCGGGGTTCGCCCGGCCACGCGGACAGCAGCACGTCTCGCGGCACCTGGCGTCCCGCGTACCGTAATGCCAGCGCGACCACGACGATGTCGTCGAGCGGTCCGATGACCGGGATGAATTCCGGGATCAGGTCGATCGGGCTGGCCACCCACACGCCGGCCAGCACGATGGCGATCCTGGCCCGGCGCGGAACGCGCGGGTCCTTGCGCAGGCGCCGGACGGTGGTCACGCAGTCCGGGATGAACGCGGCCAGATCGCGGAGCAGGCCGGGCGGCAGCCGGCGGGCCAGCACGATGAGCAGCGCCCAGCTGGCCAGCAGGCACAGGACGGCGATGCCCAGACCGGCGATCCAATTCCGCACCCGGACAGTCCACCACGGGTCGCGGGAAAAAACCGAATTCCGTCCCTTCCCACTTCAACGTATATCGCACCGGGGGGCTTGCGGCAAGGCCCGGGTGGTCGCGCAGAATCGTCGGCTGAGGCCACAATCTGCGAAAAACGGGGGCACTGCGTGCAGTACGTGATGCATTTCCAGGACGTCGGCGCGACACAGGTCGCGGTCGTCGGTGGGAAAGGCGCTCACCTGGGGGAGTTGTCGCGGATCGAGGGAATCCGCGTGCCGGCCGGGTTCTGTGTCACGACGAATGCGTACCGGCGGATTCTGGAGTCGGCGCCGTCGATCGACGACCATCTCATTCATCTGTCGCGCCTGACGGTGGACGACCGGGACGCGATTCGGACGGTGAGCGCGGAGATCCGTCGGACCCTGGAAACGGCCGAGATCCCGCAGGATCTGGCGGCATCGGTCACCGGCGCGCTCGCATTGCTCGGCTCGCAGGAGGCGTACGCCGTCCGATCCAGCGCGACAGCCGAGGACATGCCGACTGCCTCGTTCGCGGGCCAGCAGGACACCTATCTCAATGTCATCGGCCCGGACGTGGTCCTCGCCCACGTCGTACGGTGCTGCGCCTCGCTGTTCACCGAACGCGCCGTGACCTACCGCCTGCGCAACGGCTTCGACCACCGGAGAGTCCAGATGGCGGTGGTGGTTCAGCAGATGGTCTTTCCCGACGCGGCCGGCATTCTTTTCACGGCGGACCCCGTCACCGGGAATCGGAGAGTCGCCGCCGTGGACGCCGGCTTCGGTCTCGGCGAGGCACTGGTCTCCGGCCTGGTGAACCCGGACGTCTACCGGGTGCGCGACGGCGAGATCGTCGCCCGGACGATCGCCGCGAAACAGCGCGCCGTGCAGGCCCTGCCGGAGGGTGGAACGCAGGTGCGGTCGATCGACGCGCAGTTGCAGGAACGGCCTGCCCTGACGGATGAGCAGGTGCTGCGGCTCGTACGGCTCGGGCGGCGCATCGAAGCGTGTTTCGGTCGTCCGCAGGACATCGAATGGTGCCTGGCCGACGGCGACTTCTCCATCGTGCAGAGCCGGCCGATCACCACGCTCTTTCCCGTTCCGGAATCCGCCGACGGGCAGAACCACGTATACCTCTCCGTCGGCCATCAGCAGATGATGACCGATCCGATGAGGCCTCTCGGCATCTCCATGTGGCAGCTGACCGCCATGGCTCCGATGCACGAGGCCGGCGGACGGCTCTTCGTCGACGCCACCATGCGGCTGGCCGCACCGGCGGGCCGGGCCGCCTTTCTCGACCTGGTGGGCAGGGGCGACCCGCTGATCAGGGATGCGCTGGAAACGCTCATCGACCGTGGCGACTTTGCGGGGGCTCCGGACGCCGGCCCTGTCAGCCCGCCGGTGGGCGGAGCGCCCGCGCCGATCGACAGCGATCCCGCCATCGTCGCCGAGCTCGTCGAACGCAGCGAGGCGTCCATTGCCGCCCTGCGGCGCGACATCGCCACGAAGCGCGGACCGGAATTGTTCGACTTCCTGGAGGAGGCGTTCCAGGAGCACAAGCGAGCCCTCAGCGACCCGCTGAGCATGCAGGCGATCATGGCCGGAATGGGGGCGACCTGGTGGCTCAACGACAAGCTGCAGGAATGGCTGGGCGAGAAGAACGCGGCCGACACGCTCACCCTCTCCGCCCCCGGCAACGTCACGTCGGAGATGGGTCTGGCGCTGCTCGACGTGGCGGACGCGATCCGGCCCCACCCGGACGTGATCCGATTCCTGCAAGGCGTCCGCGCTGACGATTTCCTGGAGGAACTGCCGAAACTCCCCGGCGGAACGGAGGCTCGTGACGCCATCGAGAGCTACCTCGACCGGTACGGCATGCGCTGCGTCGGCGAGATCGACATCACGAGGCCACGCTGGAGCGAACGGCCGAGCATGCTCGTACCCCTGATTCTCGACAACATCAAGCTGTTCGAGCCCGGCGCCGCCGGACGGCGGTTCGAACAGGGCCGGCAGGAGGCCGAGAAGAAGCGGCGCGACGTGCTGGACCGCTTGCGTGCGCTGCCGGACGGCGAGCGGAAAGCCGACGAGACCGAGCGGATGATCGACCGGGTCCGCACCTTCATCGGTTACCGTGAATATCCCAAGTACGGCATCATCAGCCGCTACTACATCTACAAGCAGGCGCTGCTCGCGGAGGCCGAGCGCCTCGTGCGGGCCGGCCTTCTCGACGCGGTGGAAGACTCCTTCTACCTCACGTTCCAGGAACTGCGGGACGTCGTGTCCACCGGGCGAGTGGATCCGCGGCTCATCCGGCGGCGGAAGGACGAGTTCCGTGCCTTCGGCGACCTCACACCGCCGCGCGTGCTCACCTCCGACGGGGAGGCGCTGTCGGGCTCGTACCGGCGCGACGACGCGCCGGCGGGTGCCCTCGTCGGCCTGCCGGTGTCCGGCGGCACCGTCGAGGGCAGGGCGCGGGTCATCCTCGACATGACGGAGGCCGACCTGCAGGCGGGGGACATCCTGGTCACGGCCCACACGGACCCGAGCTGGTCGCCGCTGTTCGTCGCGGTCGCCGGTCTGGTCACGGAAGTGGGCGGGCTGATGACCCACGGAGCGGTGATCGCCCGCGAGTACGGGCTGCCGGCCGTCGTGGGTGTGGCCGGCGCGACCCGGCTGATCAGGGACGGGCAGCGGATCCGGGTGCACGGGACCGACGGGTACGTGGAGATCCTGCAGTGACTTCTCAGCGTCATGGGGATGCGAGCGCCTCGGTGGGAGGTAGCCGGGCGGCGCGTACCGCGGGGTAGACGCCGGCGATCATTCCGACGAGCGTGGCGCCCCCGAGGCCGGCGGCCGCGACCCAGGACGGAATCGCAACCGGCCAGGAGTGCCACATCGCGTACGCGACGACCGCACCGGCGCCGAGCGCTGTCCCGGCGATGCCGCCCAGCAGCGACAGAGCCGTCGACTCGGCCAGGAACTGGAGGCGGATGTGGCCACGGCGGGCGCCCAGGGCGCGCCGGAGACCGACCTCGCGGCGTCGCTCCAGCACCGAGACGACCATGGTGTTGGCCACCCCGACGGCGCCCACCAGCACCGCCACGCCGGCCAACCCGAGCACCAGGGAACCGAACGTCGTCGCGGTCGCCCGCTTGGCCGCCAGGGCGTCCGAGGGCCGGGAGACGTCGACCATCCCGGGCAGGCGGGGGTTCACCGTCGCGGGCAACACCGCCCGGACGTCCTCGAGGTTCGCCTCGGCCGCGCGTACGTAGAGAACCGTGGGATGGCCGTCGAAGCCGAGGGACCGCTCAGCGACGTCCCACCCGACCACGACCGAGGTGTCCAGGTCGGGGACGAGCGGCACCGGCGCGAGCACCCCGGCGACGACGAACCGGCGGTTGCCGATGGTGATCTGGGGCAGCGGTTCGCCGGGACGCACGGTGGCCACACCGAGTCGCGATGCCGCCTCCCACCCGAGAACCGCCACCGGGAAGCGCGCGGTGGCATCGCTCAGGAAACGCCCCGAGCTCAGTCGTGCGCCGACCGCGGCAAGCAGGTCGGTACGCCCGGCCAGCACGGTGAGGCCGGAGGCGTCGTGCTCGTCGACGCGGTCGGAGCGGCGGGCCACGGTGTGCAGGTTGGCGACCGCGCTGACGTGTTCGACGGGCCCGATCCGGCGGACCATGCCGATCGACTCCGCCGGCAGGGGCTGCGGCTGGTCACCCACGGTGACCGGGTGCACCCGGAGAAGGTTGGTGCCGAGCGTGGCCAGCCGCGCGTCCAGGTCCCGCGCGCTCGAGGCCGGCACCCCGGTCACGACGACCATCGTGGCGATCCCGATGGCGATCCCGAGGGCCGACAGCGCGGCGCGGGCCTTCCGGGTCCGCAGGCCGTGCAGTCCCAGGAGTACGACATCTACCGGTGTCAGCCGCATCTTGTGCCTCCCGCGGAGCGCTCCTCGTTCTCGGCGGACCGGTCGGAGACGATCCGGCCGTCGCGTACGGTGACCCGCCGGGGCAGGCGCGCGGCGACGTCCGTGTCGTGGGTGATCACCGCGATGGTGGCGCCGTCGGCGTGCAGCTCGGTCAGCAGGTCCAGCACCGAGTCGCCGGTCGCGGTGTCCAGCGCGCCGGTCGGCTCGTCGGCGAGGATCACATCGGGCTCGTTGACCACGGCGCGGGCGATCGCGACGCGTTGCTTCTCGCCTCCGGACAGCTGGTGGGGAAGGTGCCGCAGACGGTGGCCCAGCCCCACCCTCTCCAAGGCCTGCTCGGCCAGCCGTCTGCGCCTGCGGCGGGCGACCCCGGCGTAGAGCAGTCCGGTCGCGACGTTCTCCACGGCGGTGCTGCCCTCGGTGAGGTGGAACTGCTGGAAGACGAAGCCGAGCCGCGCGCCGCGCAGGTCCGACAGGCGGCGGTCGGAGAGCCGCGTGACGTCCTCGCCGCCGATGCGGACGATGCCACGCGACGGCAGGTCGAGCGTTCCCATGATGTTGAGCAGCGTCGACTTGCCGGAGCCGGAGGGACCGACGATCCCCAGCAGCTCGCCACGGGTCACCACCAGGGAGACGTCGTCCAGGGCCGTCACCCCGCCCGGGTACTGCCGGGTGACCCGCTCCAGCGCGAGAACCTCGCTCACCGGCCGTCCACCACCGTCAGGCCCGCGGTGATGCCGGGGCCGCTGACCTCGACCATGCCGCCCGCGAACACGCCGGTCGTGGCGGCGATCAGCCCACCGCCGGGGCGTTGCAGGGCGTACCCGCCCTCGCGGAGCGCGACGAGCGTGGTGACCGGGACCATGAGCACGTTCTTGCGGGCCGCCGTCGTGAAGCGGACCTGGACGGGCGCGGTGTCGAGCGCGGCCAGGCTCTTGCCGGCGGACGGCTTCACCGTCACGGTGCGCTTGGGCGGTTCGGCGGAGCCGGGGGAGTCGGCGCCCGACACGATGGACCGGCTGATCGCGGTGACTTTGCCGGGTACCTCGCGGCCGTCCGGAAGGACCACGGCGACCTTCGCGCCGAGCCGCACCGTACGAGCGTCCCCGGCGCTCATGGGGATCGTCACCACCTTGGTCTTCGCGGTCGTCCGGAGCACGACGCCGTCCGCCGGGGCCCCGAGATCGGCGAGCACCTCGCTGACCCGGGCGGGACCGGGCACGATCACGACCTGGCCGGGTCGCAGCGCGCCGGGCGGCGTCACCCCCAGCCGCTGCTGCCACTTCTTGACCTCGTCGAGCATCGGCTGGTCCACCGTGTCCGCCTTCTCGGCGCGGCTCGGGTAGCCCAGTGCGCGCAGATTCCGGCGCAGCTGCAGCACGTCGTTGCCGGTCATCCCGACCCGGTCGATCGTGCGGAACACGGGGGTGTCGCCGTAGAGGACCACGACCGGTTGATCGTTGACGCGGAACAGTTCGGCGCCGCGGCGTACGGCGGCACCCGGCTTCGGCAGCCGGGTCAGCACGCCGGTGCCCGTGCCGCGCACCTCGCGGGCCGCGCCGAAGCCGAGCGTGGCCGGGACCAGCCGGCTGTCGGAGAGGTTGCCGCGCTGCACCGTCGTGGTGGCGACCGACGGGGTGATCACCTGCGGCGGCGCCGGTGGCCCGGTGCGCAGGGCTGCCACGGCCGCGCCCGTACCGGCGCCGGCCCCGGCCATGGCCAGTGCGACGACCAGCAGGCTAGTCCTTCTTCGCACCGAAGGCCTCCAGCATGCACTGTCGCTCCAGCTGCTGCTGGTTCTCGGGTACCGGGGTGTCGCTGCTGTCGTACGTCCACTCGCCGGGCTTGGTCACGTGCACCATGAGCCCGTGGTCGCGCAGGCAGCGCACGTTCTCCTGCCACTGCGCGGCGAAGTTCGGGTTGCGGTCCGGGTCGGTCTCCACCGGTTCGAGCGGCTTCTGCGAGGCGCAGGCGGCGTACGCGGCTTTCGGCTCGCCGCTGGTGTCGAGCAGCCGCTTACCCGTTCCGACAGCCGGCCCCATGGCGTCCTTCTCCTTCGACCGTTCCTTGACGCCGTGCGAGAACAGGCAGTCCCCGTACGCGTCCCAGAGCCGGTCCTTCTCGGCGTCGGTCATGTCGAGGCGCAGCTGCACGCCCTGCGGTGTCCCGGCAGTGTGGGACGGGGCCGCGGTCACCGGGGCGCTCTCCAGCGTCGCCACCCCTGGCTGCTGCTGCTGGTCCTCGCTCTTTGACGAGCAAGCGCTCAGGAGCACCAGTGCGGCCACGGCTGCGACGTACGACGTCTGACGGATGCGATTCATGGGCAGCGATTCTGGCGGCGACTTGTCATGGTCCTGTTGTGATCGCGTAGTGCTTCCATTCGCCGGCCGGCCCGGTACCGCGACCGTCCTACACTCGCCGCCGTGACTGCCAAGCTGCTCGTCGCCGAGGACGACCCCAAGCAGGCGGAGCTGCTGCGCCGCTACCTAGAGCACGAGGGCCACGCGGTGACGGTCGTCGGCGACGGTCGCGCGGCCCTCGACCACATCCGCCGGAACCCGCCCGACCTGCTGGTGCTCGACGTGATGATGCCGCGGGTCGACGGGCTGGACGTGTGCCGGGTGCTGCGGCGCGAGTCGGAGCTGCCGGTGCTCATGCTGACCGCCCGCAGCAGCGAGGACGACCTCCTCCTCGGCCTGGACCTGGGCGCCGACGACTACCTCACCAAGCCCTACAGCCCTCGGGAGCTGGCCGCCCGGATCCGCACGCTGCTGCGTCGCACGCGGGTGCCGGCCGCTGCATCGCCGGTGCTGCGGGTCGGCGGCCTCGAGGTCGATCCCGTACGCCACGAGGTGCGCGTCGACGGCCGCCAGGTCAGCTGCACCCCGGGCGAGTTCCGCCTGCTTGAGGTGATGACCGCCGAGCCGGGCCGGGTCTTCACCCGCGAGCAGCTCCTGCGCCACCTGCACGGCTTCGACTCGTACGTGACGGCACGCACGGTCGACGTCCACGTGCTCAATCTGCGACGCAAGATCGAACCGGGCCCCGGCACCCCGACGCGCCTGCTCACCGTGTACGGCATCGGCTACAAGCTCGCCGATGGCTGACCGGCGGCTCCGCAGCAGCCTCCTCGTACGGTTGCTCGCCGTGTCGATCGTGGTGTCGGTGCTGTCCGTGGCGGCTACCGCGTGGCTTGCCGTACGCGTCACCACCCGGGCCGTGCAGCAGGAACGCGGCCAGGCCCTGGCCGACGGCACCAAGATCTACGACGCGTTGCTCGGGTATGCGGCGACGCACCGCGACTGGTCCGGCGCCGGCCCGCTGGTGCGCGAGCTGGCGCACAGCACCGGCCGCCGCATCGTGGTGACCGGCCGGGACCGGCAGCCGCTCGCCGAGTCCGCCGGTGGACAGCTGCCCGAGCAGGCGTCGGCCACCCTCGACCCGCTCGCGGACGGCATCGACCAGCGCGCCGTCGGGCCCTTCCAGCTGTCCGACAAGGATCGCCGCAGCCTCGACCGCCTCGCCGGCGCCGCCCTGAAATGCTTGAACGGACCACCGAGAACCGGGACGGTCCCCACGGATGTCTCCTTCCTGCAGGCGGCCGTCGCCCAGGCGACGATCGTCCGCGAGCCGACCGGCCGCCCCCGCGTCGAGACGAGCGATCCTTACCAGCCGACCCGCTGCGCCGACGCGCTGAACGACCTCGCCGAGCCCACCGCCGCCGAGCAGCGCGCCCTCGACCAGCTCGGCACGTTGACCAACGCCTGCCTCAAACGGCAACGCCGGGCCCCCGTGGCGATCAGCCTGGGCGGCAGGTGGAGCACCACGCAGGTGACCGGCGACGGCTCCGCGTACTACCGGGCGGTGGAGTCCTGTCTTGCCGGCGCGCGTCGCGAGCAGCTCACGGCGTACGTGGCGCCGCCGGCGCTGCTGTTCGTGCTGGACCCGCGCTCGCCGTCACCCGCCGGCGGCTTCGACCTGTCCCCGGCCAACCAGGCGCGGATCGCCGGTGTCGCCGGTCTCGTCCTGCTGGTCACGATCGGCGTCACCGTGCTGGTCGGCATCCGCGTCGTGCGCCCGCTGCGCGCGCTCACCACCGCGGCCGGCCGGTTGCGGGACGGCGACAGCGCTGCCCTCGTACGCGTGACCGGGCACGACGAGATCGCCCGGCTCGGCAGTGCCTTCAACGCCATGGCCGAGCAGCGCCGCCACATCGAGGGACTGCGCCGGGCCATGGTCGGCGACATCGCCCACGAGATGCGTACGCCGGTGACGAACGTCCGCGGCTGGCTCGAGGCCGCCGACGAGGGCGTGGTGCCGCTCGACAAGGAGCTGATCGGGTCGCTGCTCGAGGAGGCGCTGCTACTGCAGCACGTCATCGACGACCTGCAGGACCTCTCGGCGGCCGACGCGGGCGAACTGCGCCTGCACCTGCAGCAGGTGGAGGTGTCGGAGCTGCTCACGTCGGTCGCCGACGGCTTCGCCGCCACCGCGGGCGGCGTGTCGCTGCGGGCCGTGGCGCCGCCCATGACATGGCGGGCGGACCCGATCCGGCTGCGCCAGGCGGTCGGCAACCTCGTGGCCAACGCCATCCGGCACACCCCGCCGGGCGGTTCGGTCACGCTCTCCGCCCGTACGCAAGGATCCGACCTGGTCATCGACGTGGCCGACACCGGATCCGGAATCCCGGCGGACCAGCAGCATCTGATCTTCGAACGGTTCTGGCGGGCGGAGAAGTCCCGCAGCCGGCAGACCGGCGGGAGCGGCCTCGGCCTCGCGATCGTCCGCAAACTGATCGAGGCGCACGGCGGAACGGCGACGGTGACGAGCACGCCGGGCCAGGGATCGACCTTCACCCTGCGGCTGCCCTCCTGAGGAATTCGCCCGCGGTAGGTGTCACACCCTGGCACCTACCGCTGCGAATCTTGCTCGCGAACCCAACCGTTCACCTTCGAGGAGTCACCGTCATGGCCATCACCACCACCCCCCACCTCAACTTCCGCGGCGACGCCCGCGCGGCGCTGGAGTTCTACCGGTCCGTGTTCGGCGGCCGGCTCACGGTCGTCGCGTACGGCGACTTCGGCATGCCGAAGGCGGCGCCCGACG
This sequence comes from Actinoplanes sp. NPDC049316, assembly GCF_040677315.1. Classification (NCBI taxonomy): domain Bacteria; kingdom Bacillati; phylum Actinomycetota; class Actinomycetes; order Micromonosporales; family Micromonosporaceae; genus Actinoplanes; species Actinoplanes sp. NPDC049316. The sequence continues at coordinate 163,323 of NZ_JBFAQM010000017.1, forward strand.
CCGACAAGGTCGTGTTCGGCCAGGTCACGGCCGACAACGGCTTCAGCATCATGGCGTACGACGTCCCGAGCCACGCCGCTCCCGCCGCTGCCGTCGAGTCGGCTTCGACGGTCCGTGAGAACGGCATGACGCTGACCGGCGAACCGTTCTTCGTGTCCGTCCGCGGCGACTCCGCCGACGAGATGGGCGCGCTGTGGGACAAGCTCGCCGACGGCGCCGACGTGATCGAGAAGTACGGGCCGTCGCAGTGGGCCCCCGGCTTCGGGATGCTCAAGGACCGCTTCGGCGTCACCTGGATCCTCGACGTCGCGGCCCCGTACACCGGCTGACCCGGACGTCATCGGCTGCGATACCCGATGGGTCCCTCACCGGCCCGCTGGTACGTGCCCAGAAAGCCCGCGCCGCCGTCGGTGACGGCGATCGTCCCGCTGTTACCGAGCTTGTCCCGCCAGCTCACCCGTGTCGGCTCGCCCCCGTCCTCGCCCACCGCGAGGACGAGGGGCCCCGACGGATGCCACCCGCCGCCCCACCCCTCCTCGGTCTCGAACCTGCGCGCCACCGGCGCGGCCGGGTGGTCGGCGGACCAGCGGCCGACGAGGTCACCACGGAATTCCTGCGGCTCGCCACCCCGCGTCCGGCACCAGCCGTAGAACTCGTGCATCGCCGCCGCGAACGTGACTGCGTACTCGGTCCCGTCCTGCTGGGCCCAGGCCAGCTGCTCCGGCAGGCTCAGCTCGCCCCGGTCCACGAAGACGGTGACGTCCGGCCCCGGCTGCCCGGTGTCGCGGCGGGTCGCGTACCTCAGCACGGGCTCCGCGGCCTCCTGCTCGCGGAGAATGCGAGCGGAACGGCCGTGCGTGTGCATCGGATCCAGCGTGAGCCGGTACAGCCACATCATGGTCAGCGCATCGTCGGCGCTGGCCACCCGTACCCGATTGGCGCCGGGCCGCAGCCGATCCGCAGGAATGGCGAATTGCATGTGCTGAGGCAGGCCGCCGTTGTTGGGAATGCGCCACCGGTCCACGAGCGAACGACCGTTGACCGTCACGTCCAGAGGGGCGAACCCCGCGTCGGGTCCCCGCATCGACGCGAGCGCCACAATGCCCAGAGTGACCTCCTGCGCGGTGGTCGGCGACGGCACGTCGAACTCGAGCTCCACGAAACCGCCCGCATTCAGCTTGAGATGATCGGTCGCGGCGACAACCCCGCGCACGTCCAGCGAGGCGTTCGCGGTGCGCGCTGGGGCGGTGCCGAAATCGGCGTACGTGGGCGGCATGGGTACGCCGGACCGCTCCCGCGGAATGGGGCTCAGCAGAACCTCGTACGCGTGAATCTTGTGCTCCTGACCGCCGTAGCCGATGTTGGCCGCGCCGAACTCCCTGCGCAGTTTCCCGATGTGGAGATTCCCGGCGCCGAGCGCGGCACGGGCCACAAAGAGGGGCTCGCCGTTGCTGTCGCGGCCGGCCTCGTAGGCGTCGGCGGGCACATCGCCACCCGAAGCGACTCCCCAGATGCCGCGATCCATGAGCACCTCGTACTCGTCGCAGGCAAGCTCGCCGCCGGCCCAGGCGATCGCGGCCACGCCGAAGCCGGGCCGCACCTTGCCGGGATGGACACCACCGTGGGCCGGGGCGCGACAGACCCAGAGAGGGTCGCCGTTCTCCTCGTATCCGTGCGGCGTGGCGCCGTGGGGGATGCGGCCGTTGGTCGCCGGCTGCCAGCGATAGCCGTCATTCTCGTCGGGGAACGTCTCCATGAGGGGAGATGGTCGACGACACGGCGGGCGGCGGCATAGCGATCGCCGCCCTGCCGGGGGCGCGCGTGAAGGACGGTTGGCCTTGAAGGGCAAGGAGGACGGCGCGCCCGGCAGTGTGCTGGCTCAGGACATCGGAATAGGGTGTCTCGGGTCATCGGAATAGGCATGTCTCGGGTCATCGGCATGGCTGCGTGACCCGGCGGCCGCTGGTACGCAGGGTGCGGCGTGTCGAAACGTCGCCTTGTCATCACCGCTGTCCTGGCCGGCACGTCGCGCGTAGCGGGCACGGCCACGGCTGGTCGGTCGGACCCGGGGCCGGCCGCGTGCATCCGTGTCACCTGCCAGGTTGACTTGCCTGCCTCGCCGTTAATCGATCATGATGGGCGGCGTCTGCAAGGAGCTGATCGTGATCGAGCACCCGTACGCGCGGTCGACGCCGCTCGAGGTCCTCATGGGGATGACGTTCATCATGACGGTCGTCTTCCTGAGTATCGATGGCTGGGCCGAGGCGCACCTAGCGGCGCTGATGTCGTTTGCCTGGTTCCTGGTCACCTTTACCCTGTATTTCGTGACATGGCTGCTCCATGGACACGCAGCCTGGCTCAGGGACCGCGGCAGCGTGGGGGACGTCGAAGACGCTTAGTAGGCGGCATGCTGTGGATATCGCAGGCATCCCGTCGCGCAAGCTTCGCTCGGCCGGGCCGGTTGCCTCCGGTGCGCGACGGGATGCAGCTGGACGGCGGGGCATCCCAGAGTCGCCGAGGGACCGGGGCGAGTAGCCCCCGCCGCCGGAGGCCTTCTCCGGGTCGTAGGGCCGGAGGCCCTACCCGCCGGAGGCGAGGCTTCGGCGGCTGGCGAGAGCGTTGGTACGGGCGCAAACGACAGGAACTCCCGGTGCCCGTCGCCCGATCGCCTGTCTGTGCAGCACCGGGTTTGCAGCCGTTCGCGAGCGTACGGCAGCTACCTTCGCCACGAAGCGGGACGCCGACCGGTTCCTCGCCCTGGTGGAGGCGGACACCACGGCCGGCAAGTGGTACGCCCCGGCGGCGGGCCGGACCACGGTGGGGGAGTGGGCGGAACAGTGGTACACGGCCGGGCTCTCGGGCTGGAAACCGAAGACCCGGCACACCTACCGCAGCATTCTCGACCGCCTCGTCGTCCCCGCTCTCGGTCACGTGCAGTTGATCCAGTTACGACCGATCCAGGTTCGGGAATGGGTCGGGGACATGGCGGGTCGCGTCGGCGCTGAACAGGTCCGGCAGGGTTACCGGCTCCTGTCGCAGGTCATGGCCTCGGCGGTCGACAACGACATGATCCCGGTGTCGCCGTGCCGGGGTGTGCGGCTGCCACGCACGCCCCAGGGCGAACCGCACATCCTGACGATCGACGAAGTTACCCGGCTTGCCGACGCCTGTGAGCCCGGTGACCGGGTGCTCGTTTTGCTGCTGGCGTACGGCGGGTTGCGCATCGGTGAGGCGCTGCCGCTGCGCCGTAGGCATCTGGACGTGGACGGCGGCCGGGTCGTGGTGGAGTTCGCCGTGACCGAGCTCCCGGGCGGCCCGGTCATCGACACGCCGAAGGACCACCAACGGCGCGAGCTGCTGGTGCCGGCGTTCGTCGTCGAGGCCGTCCGCCGCTACCTCGCGACGGTGCCGGACGGCCCGGAGGTGTTCGTCTTCCCGGGCAGGCAGAAGCACACCGCGGCGCGCCAGCAGAGCTACAGCGGGTTTCGTCGGCGCTTCCGCCGAGCCGTCGCCGAGGTGGGCTTGAACGACGTCACGCCGCACGACCTGCGGGCCACGCACGCGAGCTGGGTGGCCGATTCGCGCGGCGTGATGACCGCAGCGCGCCGGCTGGGGCATGCCAATGCGAGCGTCACGACCCGGCACTACGCCCGGCCGATCGACGAGCGGGACGCCCAGGTCGCGAGGCACCTCGACGATCTCGGCGCCGGACGTCGATCGGGCACGCGGCGGGCACGGAAGCACAGGAAGGGGAAATCATGAGCAATGATCAAGGGTGTGACCTGGCGCGCCCGGCAGTGTGCTGGCTCAGGACATCGGAAACCCATGTCTCAAGTCATCGGAAACCGGTGTGTCAAGACATAGGAAACTCTGGATGACGGCGATCGTCG
>NZ_JBFAQM010000018.1:0-166092 GCF_040677315.1 Actinoplanes sp. NPDC049316
CGGGCCTGGCCGTGCGGCGCGGGCCTGGCCGTGCGGCGCGGGCCTGGCCGTGCGGCGCGGGCCTGGCCGTGCCAGCCTGGCTGTGCCCGTGCGGTTCGACGGCTGCGTTGCGGCGGTTGTCGGCGGCCCCGGGCGGTGCCGTGCGGTCCTTCGTGCGGGCAGCGGCCGCCGGCGACAGGGGTGGTGCTGTCCGGCTGGTGGGCTGGGTCCGGCCCCCGCACCAGCGGCGGGACGGGGTCGTTAGGCTTGGGCCGCGATGGATACTCGAACCGGCCTTCCCGTTGTCGGCATGGTGGGCGGCGGGCAGCTGGCCCGGATGACCCACCAGGCCTCGATTGCCCTCGGGCAGTCCCTGCGCGTGCTCTCCGTGTCGCCCGACGACAGCGCGGCGCTGGTCGCCGCCGACGTTCGTATCGGCACGCACACCGATCTTGCCGCGCTTCGCGAGTTCGCGAAGGGCTGCGATGCCGTCACCTTCGATCATGAGCATGTGCCGAACGGGCACATCGCCGCGCTGGCCGCCGAGGGCGTCAAGATTTACCCGGGCGCAGAGGCGATCGTGTTCGCGCAGGACAAGCAGCGGATGCGGGAGCGGCTGAGTGAGCTGGGCGCGCCGGTGCCGCGCTGGCGGGCGGTGAGCAGCGCCGCGGACGTCGTCGACTTCGCCGCCTCGCTGGCGGCGGCCGGGACGGCGGTGGACGCGTCCGCAGCGGGGGGATCCGGTGCCGGCTGGCCCGTCGTGGCGAAGGCCGTGCGTGGGGGGTACGACGGCCGGGGCGTCTGGATGCTCGGCGACGCCGCCGCTGCCGAGGAGCTCGTCGCCACCGGCACGCCGCTGATCGTCGAGGAGCAGGTGCCGCTGCGGCGGGAGCTGGCCGCCCTGGTCGCGCGGTCGCCGTTCGGGCAGGTCGCCGCCTATCCCGTCGTGGAGACGGTGCAGCGGGACGGCATCTGCGTGGAGGTGCTCGCGCCCGCACCCGGCCTCTCCGAGGAACGGGCCGTCGAGGCGCAGCAGCTGGCCATCGACCTGGCCCACGCGCTCGGCGTCGTCGGGTTGCTCGCGGTCGAGTTGTTCGAGACGGACGCCGGCATCGTCGTCAACGAGCTGGCGATGCGGCCGCACAACTCCGGGCACTGGACCATCGAGGGCGCGCGGACCTCCCAGTTCGAGCAGCATCTGCGGGCCGTCCTCGACTATCCGATGGGTGACACCTCGCCGGCCGCCCCGGCCGTCGTCATGGCGAACGTGCTCGGCGGGCCCGCCGGCGGCATGTCGATCGACGAGCGGCTGCACCACCTCTTCGCCGACGATCCGGGCGTCCGCGTCCACCTGTACGGCAAGCAGGTGCGCCCCGGCCGCAAGATCGGGCACGTGACGGTGCTCGGCGACGACATGACGTCCGTACGCGCCCGAGCGGCACGCGCCGCCCGCCGGCTCCAGGAAGGCGAATGATGGCACCCTCCGTCGGCCTCATCATGGGCAGCGACTCCGACTGGTCCACTATGGAGGCAGCGGCGCTGGCCCTCGCCGAGTTCGAGGTCCCGTTCGAGGTGGGCGTGGTCTCGGCACACCGTACGGTGCAGAAGATGGTCGACTACGCGTCCTCGGCCGCCGACCGCGGCCTGAAGGTCATCATCACCGGCGCCGGCGGTGCGGCCCACCTGCCCGGCATGGTCGCGGCCCTGACCCCGCTGCCGGTCATCGGTGTACCCGTGCCGCTCAAGTATCTCGACGGCATGGATTCCCTGCTCTCGATCGTTCAGATGCCGGCCGGCGTGCCGGTCGCGACCGTGTCGATCGGTGGAGCTCGCAACGCGGGGCTGCTGGCCGTGCGGATCCTCGGCGCCTCGGATCCCGTGCTGCTGAAGAAGATGCAGGCTTTCCAGTCCAACCTGGAGCAGGTCGTCGCCGAGAAGGACGCCGCGCTGCGCGCACGCCTGATGAGCTGACCGTCCCGGAAAATCGGCCCGGCCGGCGTCCCAAAGGCGGCCGGCACGGCCGTCCCCGGAAAGCCGGCCCGCGCCGGAAAGCCGGCCCGCGCCGGAAAGCCGGCCCGCGCCTGGAAAGCTGGGCCCGCGCCGGCGCGCCCGGAGGGCCGCCCTGACGGAAAGGTCAGCGCAGCCGGACCAGGGCCCCCCGCAACCGTTCCTGCGTACGCCGCCGGTTCTCGTTGGTCGCGCCCAGGAAGAGCAGGACCACCCCCACCGGTACGAGCACCAGCCAGGGCCCGACCAGCGTCGTCGCGAAGTGGATCGTCGCCACCGCCGTGGCCGCCGCGCCGATCACCACCGGGGCCTGCTGCTGCAGCCGCGAGCCGATGATCAGTGTCGTCACCGCCCCGAGCAGGAGCAGCAGCTCGCGCAGGTCGCCCGCGTTCGTGGCGATGACCAGGCCGGTGGTCGGTACGAAGGCCGCCAGCAGGGACGGGCCGTACGCGGCCCAGCTGCTCAGATCGGGCCGCTGGCGGGCTTCGATGACGCCGACGAGCAGGGCCAGCGCCGCGAACGGGAGGGTGTACGCCTCCGGCAGCGCCACGTCGGCGAGGGCCACGAAGAGCCAGATGCCGACGATCTCGAAGCCGACGGCGAGCCAGAACAGGTTGCGGCGCTGGGCCGGCGTACGGCCGGGGCGGGTCGCCGCGAGGCCGAGGATCGCACCCCAGGCGGCGAGCAGGGCCGCGAGGTGGGACGGCGAGTCGTAGGCGAGCGCGCCCGCCAGCAGCGCCGACGCGTACCCGCTCCATTCGACCGTGGTGGCCTCGAGGCGGTATTCGGGCAGGCCGAGCCGGGGGAGGGCCGCCTCGAGCACGAGCAGCGCCGCGCCGACGGCCAGGACCCCGAAGGAGGCCCATTCGGCCGTGAGGCCGGCGATCAGCGCGACGGCGAGCACGAACGACTGGCCCATCGTCGCGGCGAACAGCCAGCCCAGGACGCGGGCGTGCCGGCTGCGGCCGGCCACCGCGGCGACCAGGCCGACGCCGACCGCCGAGCCGAGCGTGAACAGCGTCAGCTCGTGCGTTGCCAGGCTGCCGGACAAGCCGGCGCCGCCGGCGAGCAGGCCGATGACGAAGACGATGGTGCGGGTGGTGCGCAGCAACCCGGCGCGGTTGGAGACCGGCGGCGGGGTCAGCGCGAGGCCCAGCATGACGATCGTGAACACGACGAGAGCCGCCGACGTCGACGTCGGCCAGCGCGCGTCCAGCGCGATCGGCGTGATCAACAGGGTGATCGCCAGGCCGGGCAGGATCACCGGTACGGCCTCCGCGGGCTTGCCGCCGAAGCCGAGCGCGGCGAGGGCGGCCGCCACGGTCAGCAGCACCGCCGCCAGCACGCTGGTGCCGTCCACGCTGCCGGACGCCGGGTTGGTGAGGGCCTCGACGGGTCCGTCCCAGATCGCGCGCAGCTGCTGCATCGGGTCGAACAGGGCCGCCCGCAGCGCCGGGGCGATCGACACCAGCGCGAGCAGCGTGGGCAGCGCCGCCACCACGACCGCGCCGGTCGCCGGGTCGACGAGCCAGCGTCCGCGCAGCAGGCCGGGACGCACCGGACCCCACCGGACGTCGGCGTAGCTCGGCGCGGTGTACTTCGGCCTCCGGACCGGGCCCCGCCAGGACGGCGTCGCGGCGACGGCCAGGCCGGGGGCCGGTACGGCGCCGCGCAGCAGTTCCGCGACGACGCCGAGCAGGGCGGCGGCGGCCGCGTACAGGGCGGTCGGGTAGTCGCTGGGTATGGAGGCCACGGCCGTGATCGTGGCCCCGCCGACGAGCCCGATCGTGGCCCACGGCAGGTACTGCGGTATCGCGCGGCCGGCGGCGGCGAGCAGGGCCAGCACGAGGCTGGACCCGGCCAGCGCGGCGGTCAGCACCACCTGGGCCGTACGGTGCTGCTCGGCGGCGATCGCGGCGAGGATGCCGGGGGCGGCGAGCAGGGCGCCCAGGGTGGCCGCGCCGCCGATCTGCGCGCGATGCCGCGGCATGCCTGTGTCGTCGCTGACGGCGACCCCGTCCTCGGCCACGGCGCGCTGGGCCCATTCCCGGCGCTCCTGCGGGCTCAGGCCGGTGCGCGAGAGCCAGGCGACCAGCACGCAGGTCAGCACGATGAGCCCCAGCGCGACCGCCGTGGCCCACGGCCGGATCAGCCCGGTGCCGGCGGCGTGCAGGGCCACCACGGCGGCGACGCCGGCCCGGTCGAGGGCGTCGCGGGGGTCGGTGGCGGCCGCGGACGCGACGCCGTACCCGAGGGCGACCGCGCCGCCGATCAGCAGTGGCGACCACCAGGGCAGCCCGAGGGCGGCCGGCGTGCCGATGGTGGCGAGCGCGACGCAGATCGAGCTGACGTCGTACTTCCAGGGTCGGGGCAGGGCGGAGGCCGCCGCGATCGCGATGAGGAGCAGGGCGAACGGCGCCTGCCAGGCGCCCGGGGGAGCCGTGGCGGGCAGGGCGCCGATGTCCGAGGCCCAGACCGGGCCGGGCGCGGCGATGATCCGCAGGCCGTTGCCGAGCGCCTGCCAGCCGGCGATCACGCCGACCACCAGGCCCGCCACGGCGAGGCCGCGGACCGGTCCGCGGCGCCAGTCGGCCGGCAACGCGCGGACGCCGAAGGCGACGATCAGCACCATGACGGCCGCGACGGCCAGCGGCGCGTCCGGGAAGGCCAGCGCGGCGACCCGGGCGAGGGCGCCGCAGACCGCCACGGTGGCCGCCGCGGCGGCGATGTCGGGGCCGTCGAGCATCCGGTCCGCGCGCCGGCCGTTGTCCAGCGACTTGGCGAAGAACAGCAGGCCGGCGGCGGCCAGGAGGAGCGCGCCGACCCAGATGTCGGGCGCGGTGGAACCCGGTGCGAGCAGGGCGGCCAGCGCGAGGGCGACGGCGCCCAGGCCGGTGCCGGCGGTCATCGGAACGCTGACCTCGCGGCGGGCCACCTGGAACACCGCCGCGTACGTGAGCGTGCCGGCCACCGCGAGGAAGCCCAGCGCCAGCGCGGGGACCGTGACGGCCTCGGTGGGCGGCGGCCCGTCGCCGCGGTCGTGGACGGCGAGCACGGCGGTGACCACGGCTCCCGGGATGGCGAGGGCAGCCGCCCCGGACGCCCAGTCACCGATCAGCCAGGCGTACAGGCGTACCGGGATCTGGCGGGCCCCGACCGCGACCATCACGCCCGCGCCGGCCAGCGCGGTGAGGACCGCGGCCGTCAGCCACGACGCGCTCAGTGCGGCGCCGGCGCCGAAGAGGCCGACGACGCCGGCCGCGGCGACATGGGCGATCGCGACCCGGCGGGTCGGCGCGAGCAGGCCGGCCGCGCCGATGCCGATGGCCGCCACCACGAGCGGCCAGGGCGCCTCCGACCAGGGCAGACCCAGCGACGACGGCACGGACAGGGCGGTCAGCGCGACGCCGGTGACCGCGCCTTCCCACCTGTACTCGGTGGGGAGCGCGAGCGCGGCGGCGACGGTCAGCAGCAGCGCGCTGAGCGCGAGCAGCCAGCCCGACTCGCCGGCCGCCGCGGCGAGCCGGCCCGCGTACGCGGCGGTGTCGGCGTTCCAGACCGGCCGGGCCGCCTGGACCGGTGCGAGCGCCGCGCGCAGGGCGTCGACGGCGACGAAGAGCCCGATGAGCGTGAGGGCCGCGGCGGACGCGTACTGCGGGCCGCGCCGTACCTCGTCGGCGAGCATGCGCACGGCCGCCCCGGTGACGGCGACGGCCGCGGACGCGGCGGCGAGGGTCCAGGCCGGCGAGCCGACCGCGGCGATGCGCGCGCAGGCGCCGATGACCGCCAGGGTCAGCACGGCCCCGGCGATGTTGCGGGCCAGGACGTGGTCGACCATCCGCGCGGCCGCGGACGCGATCACGGCGGCCAAGATCAAGATCAATCCGGAGCGTACGGCGTCAGCCACGGCGTCCGCGCTCAGCAGCGCGGCCGTCGCGTACAGCAGCGCGCCCGCCGCGGCGATGCACAGCAGGCTGAAGGTGAGCTGCCGCAGCCAGCCGGCCGAGGGCGGCGTGGCGGGCGGCGCGAGTGGCACGGACCCGGCGGCGGGCGCGCCGGCCGGGCGCGGGCCGGGGAAGATCCGCGTGGGCAGCCAGCGCCGGCGGCGGCGCCCGGTCAGCCCGTCGATGATCAGGTCGGGTTCCTCGGGTTGGGACTCGGGGCGGTCCGGCGTGTCGTAGCCCGCGTCGGCCGCGGCCGGATCGGCCTCGGCGGCCTGCGCGGAGCCGCTGTAGGAGCCCGGGTCCGCCGGGTCGTCGCGCGTTGCGAAGTCGCGGGCGCCGATGTCGCGGGCGTCGGCCTCGGCCAGCGACTCCCGGTCGGCGGCCACCGGGCGTCCCACCGGCCAGCGCGGCACGAGCCGGCCCCGGCGGATCACCGTGGTGAGCAGGAGCAGGTCGACGACGGCCACGGCGGTCAGCGCCAGCGCCCAGCCGGCCGGGCTCTCGATCATCGGGTACGCCAGCAGCGGCGGCACCGGCTGCACGGCGACGACCGTGGCGTACCGCGGGGCGGCGAGCCGCGTGACACCGGCGTAGACGAACGACGCCGCCGCGGTGATGAGCAGCGTGACGCCGAGGAACACCGGGGCGGGCACGCTCGAGCCGCCGAACGCGGGGCTGCCGTGCAACGCGTACAGGCTCATCGGCAGCAGGATGAGGCCCACCGCCGCGAGGGTCTCGCCGGTCGAGGTCAGGCCCCGGCGGGAGATCACGGGCGCGGCGGCCAGCGCGACGGCCGTGAAGATCGCGAGGATGAACGCCCGGCCGACGGCGTTGGTGGCCGCGCCGGCGAAGACGACGGCGGCGACGCCGAGCACCAGCGCGCTCAGGCCGAGCAGGATGTTCTGCACCGACTGCGACGAGGTCTCCGGCGCGTGCGGCGCGGGCTCGGGCGGCAGCGGCGCGACCCGCGGGCGCCGCGGCGGCGCGCCCGGCGGCGGCTCCTCGGTGGGCGGCGGATCGTCGACCAGCACGGTCACGCCGTCGGTGGCGTGCCCGGGCGGCCCGGTGTACGGCGTTCCCGGCGGCGACCAGGACGGCCGGCCCTCGGCGGGTGCGGCTGCGGCGGGAGCTCCGGCCGCGGCGGCCGTTCTCGCCCCCACCGGCTGCCCGGGCGTCGGCGCGGGCCGGCGGGCTGATCCGGCGAGCCCGGCGGCGGTGTCCGCGGCCCCGGCGGCGGCCGCGCCCTCCGCCGTTCGCCGACGCAGGCGCCGGCCCGCGGCAGCCTTCGCCGCGGCGCGTTTCCGCTGCTGGTTCGCGTGCGCGAGGATGTCCCGCTGGAACTGCGCGGCCTGAATCTTGCTCGCGATGGTGGTGCGTTCCTTGGCCGCCTCCATGTCGCGGATCTTCAGTTCCGCGATGGACGCCTCGATACGGGCCAACTCCTCGTCGTAGCTGTCCGGCTCCTGCGCCTGCGCCACGGCACCTCCTCGACCCGCCCCACCGGAAGCATGCCCTTCCGACACCTCATTAGAACAGTCCCAAGCGGGTCGAGATCAATGGAAACGGCCGCGAACCCGGCAGGTTCGCGGCCGCAGCCATCATTCGGTCAGCCGTCAGAGTGCAGGGGCGGGCCTTCCCATGCCGCGGTACTGCCAGCCGGCCCGGGCCCACAGGACCGGGTCCAGGCAGTTCTTGCCGTCGATGACGAGCTTGCCCACGACCAGCTCGCCGAGCGCCTGCGGGTCGGCGTTGCGGAACTCGGCCCATTCGGTGAGCACGCACACCAGCTCGGCGCCGGCCACCGCCTCGGCCATGGAGGTCTCGTACGTGAGCTGCGGCTGGACCGTCCGCGCGTTGTCCATGCCCTGCGGGTCGTACACGTGCACGTCGGCGCCTGCCTTGGCCAGGCCCGCGGCGACGGCGAGCGCGGGCGCGTCGCGTACGTCATCGGAATTGGGCTTGAACGCCGCGCCGAGCACGGCGATGCGGGTGCCGGACAGGTCCGGGCCCGCCGGGCCCGAGCGGCGGCCCAGCAGCTCGGCCGCGAGCTGCAGCACCTTCGTGCGCCGCCGCTGGTTGATCAGGTCGACCTCGTGCAGGAAGCGCAGCGCCTCACCGGCACCCAGCTCCTGGGCCCGGGCCTGGAACGCGCGGATGTCCTTGGGCAGGCAGCCGCCGCCGAAACCCACGCCGGCCTGCAGGAACCGGTTACCGATACGCGGGTCGTACCCGATCGCCTTGGCCAGCTGGGTCACGTCACCCCCGGCGACCTCGCACACCTCGGCCATCGCGTTGATGAAACTGATCTTCGTGGCGAGGAACGCGTTCGCGGCGACCTTCACCAGCTCCGCCGTGGCGAAGTCGGTCACCACCAGCGGCACCTCACGGTCCTCGGTGGCGGCCAGGTCGAACACGCCCTTGTGCGCGGCGTAGAGCATGCCGTTGGCCCACTCGGTCTTGACGCCGACCACGATCCGGTTCGGGCGCAGCACGTCCTCGACCGCGAAGCCCTCCTGCAGGAACTCCGGCGACCACGCCACCTCGATGCCCAGTTCCGGGTCGGTGTGCTTGGCGACCAGCTGCTCCACCCACTCGGCCGTACCCACCGGCACCGTGGACTTGCCCACGATCAACGCCCGCCGCTTCAGGTGCCGGGCGAGGTTGGTCACCGAAGCCTCCACGTACGCCAGGTCGGCGCCCATGCCGTCCGCGCGCTGCGGCGTGCCCACACAGATGAAGTGCACGTCGGCGAACTCCGCGACCTCCTCGTACGAGGTGGTGAACCGCAGCCGCCCCGAGTTCAGGTTGGCCCGCAGCAGCTCGTCCAGCCCCGGCTCGTGGAACGGCACCTGCCCGGCGGCCAGCTTCGCGATCTTCGGCTGGTCCACGTCGAAGCCCAGCACGTCGTAACCCAGCTCGGCGAAGCAGATGGCGTACGTGGCACCCAGGTAGCCCGTGCCGAGGAACGCCAGCCGCGGCCGGGGAGCGCCGGACGGCACCTCGACCTCCGGAAACGCGGGTACGGTCTGCGTGGTCGGGTACGGGATGGTCACGCTGTGAACTCCAGTCACCAGGGGTACGTGGCAAACACCTTCTCATGGGGTCGCACAAATCGTCCGACCGCCGTCCGGGGCGAGGATAGTGCGCGTACCCTACGCGTCGGTAACATAGGGCCGCGGAGTCGCAGAGAAGGGGCCACAGCCATGTCTGAGTTCGACGTCTATCAGCTGCCGGAGGACCACGAGACCATCCGGGCGGCCGTCCGCGAGGTCTGCGACGCCCGCGTGGCGCCGAACGCGGCCGAGGCCGACGAGAGCGGCGAGTTCCCCAAGGCGTCGTACGAGGCCCTGCGCTCCTCGGACTTCCACGCCCCGCACATCCCGGTCGAATACGGCGGCGCCGGCGCGGACGCCCTCGCCACGGCGATCGTCATCGAAGAGGTCGCGCGTGCGTGCGCCAGCTCCTCGCTGATCCCGGCGGTGAACAAGCTCGGCACGATGCCCCTGATCCTGGCGGGCTCCACTTCTCTGAAGGAGCGCTACCTCCCGCCGGTGGCCCGCGGCGAGGCGATGTTCTCGTACTGTCTCTCGGAGCCCGAAGCGGGCAGCGACGCCGCCTCCATGACCACCCGCGCCGTCCGCGACGGCGACTACTGGATCCTCAACGGCGTCAAGCGCTGGATCACCAACGCGGGAGTGTCGGAGTACTACACGGTCTTCGCGGTCACCGACCCGGCCGCCCGCTCCCGCGGCATCTCGGCCTTCGTCGTGGAGAAGTCCGACGAGGGCGTCAGCTTCGGCGCGCCGGAGAAGAAACTCGGCATCAAGGGCAGCCCCACCCGCGAGGTCTACTTCGACAACGTCCGCATCCCGGCGGACCGCATCATCGGCGACGAAGGCACCGGCTTCGCGACCGCGATGAAGACCCTCGACCACACCCGCGTCACCATCGCGGCCCAAGCGGTCGGCATCGCCCAGGGCGCGCTCGACTTCGCCCTCGGGTACGCCAAGGAACGCAAGCAGTTCGGCAAGCCCATCGCCGACTTCCAAGGCCTGCAGTTCATGCTCGCGGACATGGGCATGAAGCTCGAGGCGGCCCGCCAGATGACGTACGTCGCAGCCGGCAAGAGCGAACGCGGCGACGCGGACCTCACGTACTTCGGGGCGGCGGCCAAGTGCTTCGCCTCGGACGCGGCCATGGAGATCACGACGGACGCGGTCCAGATCCTGGGCGGGTACGGCTACACACGCGACTACCCGGTCGAGCGAATGATGCGCGACGCGAAGATCACCCAGATCTACGAGGGCACGAACCAGGTGCAGCGCATCGTGATGGCCCGGCAGCTCCTGAAGGACTGATCGACCCGCCGACGGGCAGTCAGGACGAAACTGTGTCCCCGACCCACCGGTAGCGTCGCTTGGGGCTTTGAGCTGCCCCGACGGCGATGACGGTCCCCGCCTCGGTCAGGGTGCGAAGGTTGGTTGTCACCCTACTTAACACCTCGCAAGTTCTTGTGTTAAGTAGGGTGAAGTAGCGTCGGCGACGCCGATCACGCGGTGGTCGTCACCTGGGGTGAAACCTCACGGCGACCGTCACGTCGCCGAGATCCTCCCACTCCACCGTTCCGTGGTAGTAGTCGTCGTTCTTCTCCCACACGAACCCGGCCGGGATGGTGTGGGCGGCGTCGTCGTTCTCGCCACGCCACCAGACCGCGCGGACACCGGCGCCGGCCGGTGCCCTCAGTTGCAGCACGCCACCGTCTCGGTGGCGGGCCGTCGTGGTGAAGGAGACGGCCAACGCGACGTGTTCGTGGGGCACCACGGCGGTCCAGAAGCCAGGGAAGTCCTCGCCGGCGCCAGGGCTTCCGGCGGTTGTCACCACGCGCACACCCTGCGGGCTCCACGACCCGTACGCCTGTCGCAGCAAGTCCCCGTCGACCAGGACGTATCGGCCGGACAGCACGCCGTCGCGTGCGGCAGCGCGGTGCTGCGCCGCGAGAAACTCGGGGCTGTCGGGGACCCACCGTTCTGCGCGATCAGAACTCATGTCGGCATGCTCGCGAAGCCGCTCCACCGTTCACCCGGGAACGATGTCGTTCGCGCCGGCGTAGTGATCCCACCACTCGTTCCTTCGGTGCTTGCTAAGGACGCCGTCGAAACGGGTGAGCAGCAGTACGTCACTGTTCAACACTAGGACGGCGTCTTCCGGGCCGCTGCCTAGTACGCGTCGTACGACGGTCAGCATGTTGGTCACCTTCCATGACGAGTCGGCGAACTTGTCCATGCGAAAGGTGACCGACACGTAGAAGTCCGGCTCCCATTCCCACGCGCCGCTGTCCGTCTCGACATCCACGTAGCCGTTCCGGCCGGCCGACACCCAGACCGCAAATCCGTAGCGTTCGAAGAGGTCGACGAAGAGCGGCGATTCCGTCCCGGCCGGGCGTTCGGCCGGATCGGGCAGTGCACGCTCTGCCAACTCCTCGAGAGAGGTTGCTCCAGCGAGGGTCAGCTCGTATTCAAGCGCCATGCGGAGGCTCCTCGCGGTTGATGGGAATCTGGACGATATCGCCTTCGGGCGTAATGACCTTGACCTCCTTCAGGCCTTCCATCGGCCAGTCCCGGAATTGTCTGCGCAGGGCCGACATGTCGCCTTGCCAGTTCTCGAGATCCACGACCATGCGCTGGGTCTGTTTGAGCTTGACGACCTTGTCGGACACACCCGACCACACACCTCGCGGACTCTTGGCGACGTTCGTGGGCGAATAACAGTCGAACACTCTGCCCTCGAGAAGGTAGTCCGGGTGCGACCTCGGGTTTCCGGTGTCGCCGGTGTCCTGACGCGCTCGGGAGACTTCGTCCGGCGTGGGATTCTGCTTGATCCGGTATCCCCGCTCTGCCAGGCGCGTCGCAGCGATGTTCTCGCGCTCGATGGAGAGGCGGGTGGGTTCGTCATCGTCCGGGTTGTTGTAGGTCGGGCGGCCCGCCGGGACGCCGCCCGGCTCGCCGGTCGCATGGGTGACGAAGTTGTCTGCCTGGCGGCCCGTGCGCTCGGCGCCTGCCCGCCCTGCCAGGGCGGCGTCAGCCACCGCCTCTTGACCGCCTCGGACACTGTGCGCTGCACCGGGGCCGCGGCCGCGGTGGGCGCCGCTCTCTTCGTCTCCTCCGTGCGGCCGTTTCGGCACCGGGTCAGCCTTCGAGGAGCGTCGTCAGGTTCTGCAGGCTGGTGATCAGCGCGCTCGTGTAGCTCAGAATGCGGCCCGCCCATTTCACCACCGCCGAGGCGATCTGGGCCGCCACCACCGGGATCGTCACGACCAGGAGGGACTCCGCCGCCCAGACGATGACCCGGGCGACCAGGTCGGCGATTAGGTCGCGGACGATGTCGCGGGTGAAGGAGACCAGGTTGCCCGCCGCCTGGGTGGCCGAGGCCATCGTCGCGGCCAGCACGCCGAGGCCGTCCAGGGCGTTGACGTTGTTGACCATCAGGTTCTGGTACGTCTCGGCGGCCGGTCCCTGCCAGTCGGGCAGGTCCGAGGCGAGCGCCGATTCGAGGTCGGTGGCCATCGACTGGAGTTCGCCCGCCACGTTGGTCCAGGTCGCGGCGTGGGAGGCGACGCGGTCGGGGATGCCGGCCAGCTGGTCGAGCATCTCGCGCAGCGGGTCGAAGTATTCCATCGCCCAGCCGAGGCCGTTGGAGAGCAGGGCGCTGAACGGGTCGAGGACGGTCGCCGCGACCTCGGTGGCGAACGCGCCGCCGGCCAGCGCCTGGTCGACCCAGCTGCCGCTCTCGACCGACTGGTGCAGGCCCTGGAAGCTGTCGGCCAGGGACAGGCCGGTCCAGGCCGTACGCGTGGAGGTGACCGGCGCGACCAGCGACTCGCCGGTCATGACAAACGTCCCGCGCGGTGGACGCGGTCCGCCGCCGTCCCGTCGACCTGGTCGTAGTCGTCACCCGTGCGGATCAGCGCGTCCGCGGCCAGGCCGAGGTTCTCCTCCACGTACGCGATGAGCTGGTCCTGCCGCACGTGCCGGCGCTCGAGGATCGCGGACATCCAGGCGCACAGCATCCCGTACGCCGCGTCGTCCTGGGCGATGGCCGCGCTCGCGGCCTTGACCGCGGCGAACCGCCGCTGCACCGCGTCGATCTTCGCCGCGTGCGCCCGCAGCTGCGCGACGTCCACGGTGAACCCGTCGGCCATCCGTCACTCCCCGTCGCGCAGCTGGTGGTCGAGGCGGTCGGCGATCGTGCGGGCGGCGACCGAGTCGCCGCCCATCGTCTCCGTGATGATCTGCCGCGACTGCTCGGCGGCCTTGCGCCGGGCCTCCCGCAGCGCCCCGAGCACGGCCCGCGAGACGACGTCCGGCGCGAGCCGGTGGATGCGGTCGGTGAGCCGCAGGTCGACCAGGACGCCGCCCGAGTCGATCGTCACCTCGGCGATGCCGTTGCCGTCCTCCGCGGTGACCCGCAGGTGGCCGAGGCGGTCGCTCATGGCCTGGGTATCGGCGGCCTTGCGGTCGATCCGGCTCTTCCAATCCGCCAGGTAAGCCCGCGCGCCGTCCGGGTCGAGCAGTCCCTCGCCCTCGGGAAAGCCGCCGGTCATCGCACGTGCCCGTAGCTGCCGTTCATCGTCCGCAGCCTATCAACGCCCGCCACGCTTCTGAGGCCGTTGTTCGTCCGCCGGGTTCGGTATCAGCGTTTTCCACAGGCCCTCGCCGACCGGCTTTCGCCGGGTTCGCGGGAATTAGGATGGCGGCATGAGCGCAGAGGCCGTAGGGCGGCACATGCCGGCCGTCATCACGCTCGATGACCTGGCTGCCATGATCTCCGCCGACACCCATGGCCGTCGATATGAGACCAGTCCCGAAGGAGTGCTTTCCGTCGTGCCGCCCCCTGACAGCGAGCACGCCGTCATCGCCACTCGACTCATGGCCTGGCTCATCACGGCCGGTGTGCCGCTCGATCAGCTCATGCAGGTCGCCGGGATCCGGATCCCGGGCCCTGAGGGGGACGGCGGGCGGATACCGGACCTGTCTGTCTGGGCCAAGCCGCAGGACCGTGCGGTATGGCTCTCCGTCACGGATCTGCTGTTGGTCGTCGAGATCATTTCACGGGGAGCGGAAGCGATCGATCAGGTTGCCAAGGTGGAGGAGTATGCGAAGGCCGGCATCCCGCAGTACTGGACGATCGCGCGTGACGCCGCGCTGACCGTGACCCTGTATCGGCTGGGATCGGACGCCGCCTACGAGAAGGAAGCGCAGATGCCGCTGGCCTGGCTGTTGCAGACGTCGCCGGCGGATCACCTGCCCGGGCTCTGAGCCTTCCCTAATCGAAGAAGAGCAGGCGGGCGATCGCGATCAGCCCGATCACCACGATCAGCGTCCGCATCAGCACCGGCGAGAGCCTTCGCCCGAACCGCGCCCCCGCCAGGCCGCCCAGCGTGGCCCCCGCCGCGATCAGCGCGACCACCGTCCAGTCCACCGAGTTCCAGGCGACCACCATGAACGTGATCGCGGCCAGGGCGTTGACCACCGTGGTCAGCAGGTTCTTGAGGCCCGTGATGGACTGCAGCGACTCCGCGGTCAGGACGCTCATCAGGCCGATGATGAGGACCCCCTGGGCGGCGCCGAAGTAGCCGCCGTAGATGCCGAGCAGGAACGTTCCGATGACCAGCGCGGTTTCGCGGGTGCGCGACGGGCCGTGGGTGTGGCGGTGGGCCGCCCGGCGTTGCAGCGCCGGGCCGGTCACCACCATGAGCAGGCCGAGGGCGATCAGGACGGGGACGACGGCCTGGAACGCCGATGCGGGCAGGACGAGCAGGAGCAGCGCCCCCGTGATGCCGCCGAGGGCGGACGCGGGCAGCAGCCGTCTGAGGTGTCCGGTCTTGCCGGTGAGTTCGCGGCGGTAGCCCCACGTGCCCGAGATGCCGCCGCCGACCAGGCCGATGTTGTTGGAGACGTTCGCGACCAGCGGCGGGTAGCCGAACAGCACCAGCGTCGGGAACGTGACCAGGGTGCCCGAGCCCACCACCACGTTGATCATGCCGGCCCAGAAGCCGGCGGCGAAGATCGCGAGCGGCTCGAGCACGCGGTCGAACCTACAGGCGGCGGGTGGTCTCGTCCTCGTCCGGCCGGCGCGGCGCCGGCAGGGTGATCGGCCGGGTGTCGTCGGCGGCCTCGTCGGCCGGGCGTTCCAGGTTGGCCACGGTCGTCTTCTCCCGCACGGGAGAAGGAGCAGGAGCCGCGGGTACGGGCGTCAGCCGCGTGGTCGGGTCCTGCGCCGGGTCGGGCCGTTCCTCGCCGACGACGGACATCGCCTTGGTCGTCGCCTCACCGGCCTCGGGATCGAGCTCCGGCGCAGCATCGACCGGGGCGAGGACCTGGGTCCGGTCACCCGCCACGTCGACCGGGGCGAGGACCTGGGTCCGGTCACCCGGCACCTCGGCCGGGCCGAGAACCTGGGTCTTCTCGCCGTCCGTGGTCGGCGGAGCCGGAGAGAGGACGGTGGTGACCTCCTCGGACTTCGCCACGTCCTGCGTCGGCGCCTCGGAGTGCGCCCCGGAGTGCACCTCGGAGTGCACCCCGGAGTGCGCCTCCTGCTCCTGCGCCGGGAAGAGCCCCGACAGCAGCGTCGTCTTCTCATCCTCGTCGTCCACCGCGAAGACCGTCGTGCGTTCGGACGCCATCGGCGTGCCCGGCACGGCGGCGGCACCGCGGGCGCGGCCGAGCGTGCCGATGAACACGACCTGCGGTGGCTCGTACCCGGCCCAGCGGCGGGCGCTCAGCGCCGTGCACAGCAGCGGCACGGCGAGCAGGAGCGCGAGGCCGTACCCGGGGGTGCTGAGGTTGAAGCCGCCCTTGGCGATCTCCGCCGGCCAGATGCCGGCGTACGCGTCGGGGGCGATGCGCGCCCAGGCGCCGACCCCGAGGAAGGCCGCGCCGGCGGTGAGCGGTCCGGCCGGGGAGATCGGGGCGAAGAGCAGGATCGCGTACGCCGCCCCAGCCAGCAGGAGCAGCAGCAGCCCGCCCACGGACTCGGGGCCGCCGTTGTCGCGAGCCCGTCCGGTGAGGTCCTCGTCGAACCCGGCCCCGCACAGGATCCACGCCGCCGGGCCCAGCACGAGGGCGTACAGGATCGACCGGAGATGTCGCACGAGCGGACCGTACCCGGGGACGGCAACCGGCAGGAATTAACGTATCGGGCATGAGTGAGCCCCCGTCCGACCACCCCGCCGCCACCCACAAGCGGACTGAAGGCTCCCTCTCGGGACGGCCCACCTCGCACTCCCGTGTCACGTTGAGCCGGATCATGAGCGCGGTCGACGTCAACCTGTACGGCACCGTGCACGGCGGCGTGCTGATGAAGTTCGTCGACGACGTGGCCGGCGCGGCGGCCGCCCGGCACAGCGGCGGGACCGCGGTGACCGCCGCGATCGACGAGATCGTGTTCGTGGAGCCGGTGCGCGTGGGCGACCTCGTGCACGCGTACGCGCAGGTGAACTGGACCGGCAGCACCTCGATGGAGGTGGGCGTACGGCTGACCGCGGAGCGGTGGGACACCGCCGGCGGCGATCCGATCACCGTGGCCACCGCCTACCTGGTGTTCGTCGGTGTCGACGTCTCGGGGCATCCGCGGGCGGTCCCGCCGGTCGTGCCGGAGACGCCGGAGGACGAGCGGCGCTTCCGCGAGGCGATCATCCGCCGCGAGCACCGACTGGCCCGGAGAAAAGCGATCCAGGCGGCCCGGGCCAGCCATGCCGAATAAGCGGAGGAATGCGGGCCGACGGCCCGGGCCAGCCATGCTGAGTAGCCGTTAAGGTGTCGGCATGACGACGGGCACAGTGCTGTGGACGCCGCCGGCGGACGTCCTGGAGACCTCCCGGATGGGCCGGTTCCTGACCTGGCTGCGCGCCGAGCGCGGCATCGACGTGGGCGACTACGCCGGGCTGTGGGAGTGGTCCGTCACCGACTTGACCGGCTTCTGGCAGGCCGTCTGGGACTACTTCGAGGTGATCGCGCACACCGCGCCGACGGCGGTCCTCGCCGACGCCACCATGCCGGGCGCCACGTGGTTCCCCGGGGCGACGCTGAACTACGCCGAGCACGTGCTGCGGATGCCCGGCCTCGGCGACGACGATCCGGTCGTCATCGCGTACTCGCAGACCCGCGAGCCGGTCACGCTCACCGCCCGGCAGCTGCGCGACCAGGTCCGGCGGGTCGCCGCCGGGCTGCGCCGGCTCGGCGTCGCGAGCGGCGACCGGGTCGCGGCGTACGCGCCGAACATCCCGGAGACGTACGTCCTCATGCTGGCGACCGCGAGTCTGGGCGCGGTCTTCTCCTCGTGCGCGCCGGAGTTCGGGGTGCGCAGCGTCATCGACCGCTGGACGCAGATCGAGCCGAAGGTGCTGGTCGCGGTCGACGGTTACCGCTACGGCGACAAGGCGATCGACCGCAGCGCCGAGGTGGCGGCGATCCGCGAGGCCCTGCCCAGCGTCGAACGCGTCATCACGATCCCGTACCTCGGCGGCGAGGGCGACTGGGACACGCTCGACGGCGACGACCCGCTGACCTTCGCCGCGGTGCCGTTCGGTCACCCGCTCTACGTGCTCTACTCGTCGGGCACGACGGGCCTGCCGAAGCCGATCGTGCACGGCCACGGCGGCATCCTGCTCGAGCACCTCAAGATGCTGGCCCTGCACCACGATCTCGGCCCGGGGGACCGGTTCTTCTGGTTCACCACGACCGGCTGGATGATGTGGAACTTCCTGGCGTCGGGCCCGGCGGTCGGCGCGGCGATCGTGCTCTTCGACGGCAATCCCGGCCACCCCGGCCTGGGCGAGCTCTGGCGGCTCGCCGCCGACGCCGGGGTCACCTATTTCGGTACGTCGGCACCGTTCATCCTGGCGTGCCGCAAGGCCGGGGTGCAGCCGCCGCCGAACGTGATCCGCGGCGTGGGCTCGACCGGCGCGCCGTTGCCGCCCGAGGGATTCCGCTGGATCTACGAGGCGCTGGGGGAGAAGCCGCAGCTGCAGTCGTTGTCCGGCGGCACCGACGTGTGCACCGGCTTCGTCGGCGGGACGCCGCTGCTGCCGGTCGTCGAGGGCGTCATCTCGTGCCGGGCGCTGGGCGCGCGGGTGGAGGCGTACGACCCGCAGGGCAAGCCCGTCATCGGTCAGCTGGGCGAGCTGGTGATCACCGCGCCGATGCCGAGCATGCCGGTCGGGTTCTGGAACGACCCGGACGGCCGTCGCTACTTCGAGGCGTACTTCGACGTGTTCCCCGGCGTGTGGCGCCACGGCGACTGGATCACGATCGGCGAGGACGGCACCTGCGTGATCACCGGCCGCTCCGACGCGACCCTGAACCGCGGCGGCGTGCGGCTGGGCACCGCCGAGTTCTACTCGGTCGTCGAGGGCATCCCGGAGATCGCCGACTCGGTCGTCGTCCACCTCGACCAGCAGGACGAGCTGCTGCTCTTCGTCGTGCTCGCCGACGGCCTCGAGCTCGACGAAGCCCTGCGCGGCCGGATCCGGGCCGAGCTGCGTGCCGCGCTGTCGCCGCGGCACGTCCCCGACGAGATCCATCAGGTACGCGCGGTGCCGCGCACCCTGTCGGCGAAGAAGCTCGAGGTCCCGGTGAAACGCATCCTCACCGGCACACCGGCGGACCAGGCCGCGGCGAAGGGCGCGCTGGCCAACCCGGAGTCGCTGACGGCCTTCGAGGAGTACGCGAAGGACCGCGCCTAAGCCAGCGTGAGCGTCACGTTCTCCGATTCGACGCGCTTGTCGAGCGCCGCCGGGTCGAGGTTGGCGCAGAGGACGACGCTGGCTCCGGCGAAGAGCGGGGCGAGGAGCCAGTCGGCGGGATCGGGGTGCCGCGCGGCGTCGATGAGCACCCGGGCGCCCGCGGTCATGCCGAGCTCCTCCGCGCGGGCGGCGGCCGTACGCGACACGTCCCGGTGGCTGCGGCCGGGCAGGGCGGGATCGTCGGCGTCCACCGGCTGGTACGGGACGAAGCGGTCGCCGTACCCGCGTACCTCGATCGTGTAGTCGGCGTAGCCGGCCGGCAGCTCGCGCAGCGGCATGGCCAGCGGCAGGAGACCGGTCGCGTAACGATCGCCGGCCTGCCACGTGGCCGCGGCCTCGATCCCGGCGGGAGAGGTGAAGAGGACGTCCACCGGGTGCGGCTCGGGACCGAGGTGAGCGGTCGTCCCGGCCGCCCACGCGCCGAGCAGGATCGCCGCGGTCTGCCAGTGCGGCGGGAGCAGCACCGCCACCGGATCTCCCACGGCCAGCCCGGCGCCGTCGGCGAGCAGGTTGGCCGTCTTGGCGACCCAGTTGTCCATCGTGGCGCCGGACAGCTCGGTGCGGTCCCCCGTGGCGTCGTCGTACCACGTCAGCAGCGGCGTCGTCGGGTCACGGCGGACGGCGGCCGCGAGGGCTGCCGGAATCGTCTCAGTCATCGGATTTCACGATAGTCGGATGACTGACAGTGAGCGGATGCTGCCGGGCCGGGACGACGGGGTAAAGAGGAAACAACTAAGCGGTGTCGGCGGGCGTCGCGGTCGACACAGGAGGCATCGAGCGGCGTACCCTTGCCAGTGGTCTGGCCCACAGATGTGAGGAGTTGCCACGTGACCGCCGGTCGTCCGCCCCGAGTCCTCGTCGACGCCACGAGCGTCCCCGCCGACCGAGGCGGTGTCGGGAGATACGTCGACGGGCTGCTCGGCGCCCTCGCCGCGATCGGTGGCGAGCGCATCGACCTGGCCGTCGTGGCCCAGCGTTCCGATGCGGAGCGTTACTCCCGGATGCTCGCCGGCGCGGAGGTCATCGCGGGCCCCGCCGCGGTCGCGCACCGCCCCGCCCGCCTCGCCTGGGAGCAGACCGGCCTGCCGCTGCTGGCCCAGCAGGTCGGCGCGCAGGTGCTGCACTCGCCGTTCTACACGTGCCCGTTGCGGGCGGGATGTCCGGTCACGGTCACCGTGCACGACGCGACCTTCTTCACCGAGCCGGAGCACTACGACAACACGAAGCGCACGTTCTTCCGCAGCGCCATCAAGACGTCGCTGCGCCGCGCCGCCCGGGTCATCGTGCCCAGCAAGGCCACCCGCGACGAGCTGATCCGGCTGCTCGACGCCGACCCGACGCACATCGACGTCGCGTACCACGGGGTCGACCACACCGCCTTCCACGCGCCCACCGAGGAGGAGAAGGCGCGCGTACGGGCCCGCCTCGGCCTCGGGGACTCGGGCTACGTCGCGTTCCTGGGCGCCAAGGAGCCCCGTAAGAACGTGCCCAACCTGATCCGCGGCTGGGCCCGGGCGGTCGGCGACTGGCCGCACCCGCCGGCGCTGGTCATCGCGGGCGGCCAGGGCCACGACGACGACATCGACCGGGCCGTCGCCGAGGTGCCCTCGCACCTGCGGCTGCTGCGCCCCGGCTACCTGCGGTACGCGGACCTGCCCGGCTTCCTCGGCGGCGCGCTGGTGGCCTGCTACCCGTCCTTCGGCGAGGGCTTCGGCCTGCCGATCCTCGAGGCGATGGCCTGCGCCACGCCGGTGCTCACCACGCCGCGGCTGTCGCTGCCCGAGGTCGGCGGGGACGCGGTCGCGTACACGACCGAGGAGCCGGACCGCATCGCGCAGGACCTCGCAGACCTGCTGCACGACGAGCCGCGCCGGGTCACCCTGGCCAAGGCCGGCTTCGACCGGGCCAAGGAGTTCACCTGGGCTTCCAGCGCCGAGGTGCACGTCTCGACCTGGAACCGCGTGGCCGCCGTCTGACGATTCGTTACACTCCGTGCGCATGAGTGAGAATCCGGGTGGGCTCTACGCCGTCATCCCCGCAGGTGGCAGTGGTACTCGTCTCTGGCCGCTGTCGCGCGCCGGTCACCCGAAGTTCCTGCACCCGCTGACCGGCACGGACGACTCGCTGCTGCAGGCGACGGTGCACCGGCTGTTGCCGCTGGCCGACCCGACTCAGGTGTACGTGGTGACCGGAGTGGCGCATGCGGCTGCCGTGTCGCGCCAGCTCGCCGCCGTACCCGAGGAGAACATCCTCGTCGAGCCCTCGCCGCGCGACTCCTGCGCGGCCATCGCCCTCGCCGCGGCCGTGATCGCCCGCCGCGACCCGGAAGCGGTCATGGGGTCGTTCGCGGCCGACCACCTCATCGCCGACGGCGAGCGGTTCATCGGCGTCATCGAGCAGGCGATGGCCGGGGCCCGGCAGGGGCTGCTCATGACGCTGGGCATCACCCCGACACGCCCGGAGACCGGGTACGGCTACGTGCAGTGCGGCGGCCCGGTCGGCGAGGGCACGGTGCTGGCGGTCGAGGAGTTCAAGGAGAAGCCCTCGTACGACGTGGCCGAGAGCTACGTGAAGTCCGGCAACTACCTGTGGAACGCCGGCATGTTCGTGTGGCGGGTCGACGTGTTCCTCGCCGAGCTCGCCCGCCAGCAGCCGCAACTGCACGCCGGCATCTCCCGCATCGCCCAGGCGTGGGACTCGGCGTCCCGCGAGGAGGTGCTCGGCGAGGTGTGGCAGACGCTCCCGCGCATCTCCGTGGACTACGCGGTGATGGAGGGCGCGGCGGCGGTCGGCCGGGTCGGCACGGTCCCGGGCGACTTCGGCTGGAACGACGTCGGCGACTTCCACACCCTCGGCGAGGTCCTCGCGGCCGACCAGGCCGGCAACGTGATCGTCGGCCACCAGGAGGTCGAGAAGCCCGGGGTGATCCTGCGCGAGACCGAGAACCTGGTCGTGGTCCCGAACTCCGGCCGGCTCGTCGCGGCGCTCGGCGTCCGCGACCTCATCGTGGTCGACACGCCGGACGCGGTGCTGGTCTGCCCGCGCGACCGGGCCCAGGAGGTCAAGTCCATCGTGGACGAGCTCAAGGACAAGGGCGAGATCAGCTACATCTGACCCGCCGGGTTACCGCGCCAGCCGACCGCCCGGCCGACCGGCTGCCGCGCCGGCCGACCGGCTGCCGCGCCGGCCGCCTGGCTGCCGCGCCGGCCGCCTGGCTGCCGGGCCGGGTGGCGGCCGGTCACAGCCGGGCGAACGCCGGGGCCAGTTGCTGCTTCACCCCACTCGCCAGCGGCGTGGGCAGCCGGTCGGCGGCGAACCAGGCGAGGGCCGCCGACTCGTCGCTGATCTGCTCCACCGCACCCGCCGGCGCAACGGCGAGGAAGCGGACGTCGTAGTGCCAGGACGGCCCGGCCGGCTCCCCGCCGGCCGGGGCGCAGCGGACCGCGTGCACGTCGACGTCGATCGGCTCCGGGTCGAGACGCAGGCCGGCGATCCCGGACTCCTCCGTCGCCTCGCGCAGCGCCGCCGCCGTGAGCGTGGCGTCGCCCGGCTCGCAGTGCCCGCCGACCTGCATCCACAGCCCGAGGCGGCCGTGCAGGCAGAGCAGCACCCGGCGCCGGTCGTCCACGATCAGCGTGCTGGCGGTGACGTGACCGGGCCGGTGCGCCCGGGTCATCGCCACGGGTCCCGCGCCGAGCAGCTCCAGCGTGCGCTTGCGAGCGAGATCGGCGGCGTCCGACGTGGCCGGCCAGCCGGAGAGGACGCTCATGGCGTCGGCGAAGAGGCTCACGACCCGGAGACCGCGATGGTCGCGCCGGTCTCGTCGTACGCGACCGCCGACGCCAGGCCCTCCGCGGCCAGCGCCGACCGGAGCCGCTGCACGTCCGCGCCGAAGCGCATCAGCCCGGCGGGCGAGGCGTCCGTGGCCGTGCACCGCAGCGTCTGCGGCGAGGGTACGGCCACCACGCCGTCGAGGCCGGCCGTGGTGATCGCCCGCTGCACCGCCTCGGCGCTCGCCGGCTCGTCGGTCGCGGCCTCCGGCAGCGTCGCCGCCGTGCGCAGGCCTTGCGCGTGGGCTTCCGCCGTACCCAAGGAGAACATGTCGCTGGCAGCGTCCCGCAGCAGGACGTCCGCGCCGGGGGTCTCCGCCGCGCCCGCGCCCGGATAGCCGCGCACCACCGCGACCGGCACCTGGTCGCACTTGCCCTTCACCAGCTCGCCCGCGGCGGCCAGCTCGTCGATCACGGCCATCTGGGTGAGCTGCAGCTCGTTGCCGTACGGGTCGATCTCGCCGCGATGGTCGCGGAACGGCTCGATCCCGGCCGCGCCCAGCGCCACGTCCGTGAGCCCGTTGCGCCACGTGCGGCCCATCGTGTCCGAGACGATCACGCCGACGTGCAGGCCGCGCGCCGCCAGGCCGGCCCGCAGCCGCCGGGCCGAGTCGTCGGGGGACTCGGGCAGCAGCACCAGGTGGGTCTTGTCCACGTTGGACGCGTCGATGCCCGCGGCCGCCATCACGAAACCGTGGTGGGTCTGCACGATCGCCGTCGCGCCGCGCCGGGCCACCACCCGCCGCGTCTCGGCGGCGAGGACCTCCGCGCGGGCGGCCTCGCGTTCCGGGCCGTCCGCCGGCACCTCGACCAGGCGACCCTCCGCCTTCGACACGATCTTGCTGGTCACCACGAGCACGTCGCCGTCGCGCAGCCACGGCGCGCTGCGGGTGATCAGCTCGGCCAGGTCGTCCCCGGCCGTCACGTCGCCGATGCCGTGCACCGGCAGAATCTCCAAGCCGTCCGTCACGCTGTGCCTCCCTCCACCCCCGCCAGCTCCAACGCCGCGGCGACCATCGCGGACGTCGCTTCCTCGTCCCTCATCCACAGCGGCGCGGCCTTGACGCGTACGCCGGGGACCGCGGCCTGCGCGTCCGCCTCGTCGACCAGCCACCCGTCGAGCAGGCCACCGGCCGAGCGGGCGCCGTACAGGGCACCCACCGCGGCCGCGCTCACCTCGACGTCCAGGGTCGCGAGGCAGCGGTCGGCCATCCCGCGCACGGGTGCCCCGCCGATGATCGGTGAAACCCCCACGATCGGCGCCGGGCCGTCCACCACGGCCTCCTTGAGCCCGGGTACGGCGAGAATCGGCGCGATGCTGACGACGGGGTTGCTGGGGGCCACGAGCACCACGTCCGCGGCCGCGATCGCCTCGAGCACCCCGGCGGCGGGTTTCGCCTTGTCCGCGCCCACGAAGACGAACCGGTGCGTCGGCACGTCCCCGCGGTAACGCACCCACCACTCCTGGAAGTGGATGGCGCGCTGCCCGTCGAGGTCGACGACCACATGGGTCTCCAGCCGGTCGTCGGTGGCCGGCAGCATGGTGATGCCCGGCTGCCAGCGCTCGCACAGCGCGGCGGTCACCTGCGACAACGGGTAGCCCGCGTTCAGCATGGTGGTGCGGACGAGGTGGGTGGCCGTGTCCTTGTCGCCGAGACCGAACCAGCTCGGCTCGGCGCCGTACTCGGCCAGCTCCTCCTTGACGACCCAGGTCTCGCCGACCCGCCCCCACCCGCGCTCCGGGTCGGCCGCGCCGCCCAGCGTGTACATGACGCTGTCCAGGTCGGGACAGATCTGCAGGCCGTGCAGGCGTACGTCGTCACCGACGTTGACCACAGCCGTGACATCGGCGCCGATTTGCCGCGCGTACGCGCGCACGCCCACCAGGAACCGGGCGCCACCGATCCCCCCGGTCAGGACCACGATCCGCATCCGACCATCCTTGCGCACCCGCCGCCGATCCGCGGCGCGCGGGGCGATGGTGTGATGCGCGTATCGGACTAGAGTGAGCCGATCTTTCCACCCGTCCGTCATCCGTCGCCGATCAGGAGAGCGCTGTGACCAGCACACCGCCGCCGCAGCCCCAGCCCGGCCGTCCGGTCGCCCCGGTGATCCGGCCGCTGCGCGACCTCGCCGCGTACGCCCTCGTCGCCGCCCCCGCCGTGTGGCTCTTCGTGGCGATCATCCGGCTGATCCCGTCCGAGGTGGGGCAGGACTTCCTCACCCGGGTGCAGAACAGCTTCTACGGCTACGTCAACGTCGAGATCATCGCGATGCCGCTCGCGGCCGTGCTGCTCGCCACGCTGGTCGAGCCCCGGCACCGGCACGCGCGGCTGATCACGGTCGTGGCGCTCGTGGAGTACGCGGTGGCCGGCTTCTTCGCGGTCGTCTTCGGCTTCCTCATCGCGGTGGTCAATCTGGCCGGGTTCAGCGTACGGGTGGCCTTCGAGGAGCTCCTGGTCCGCGCGGCGTGGCTCGCGGTCTTCGCGGTCGCCGCGTACGCGGTCTTCGCGATCTGGCGGGCGTTGTTCAGCACGCCCAAGCCGCAGCAGCAGCCCGGCATGTACGGCCAGCCGCAGCCGTGGGGCCAGCAGCCGCAGTGGGGCCAGCCGGGCTACCCGCCGCCCGCTCCCGGTTACGCCCAGCCGGGCCAGCCCCATCCCGGTCAGGCCCAGCCTGGCCAGGCCCATCCCGGTCAGGCCCAGCCTGGCCAGCCGCAGCCTGGCCAGCCGCAGCCGGGCCAGCCGCAGGGGTGGGGGCAGCCGTCGGCCTGGGGCACCCCGCCGCCCGCGCAGCCGGCTTCCGCGCCGCCGGTCTTCGCGCCGCCGGCCTCGGCACCTCCTGCCTCGGCTCCTCCGGCTTCCGCGCCGCCGGCCCCGCCGGTCTCGGCCCAGCCCTCGTCCGGCGGCGCCCCCGGCACACCGCCCGGCCCGTTCGCTCCGGCTCCGGGCAACCCGCACGCGGTCCCGCCGCCTGGCGGGTTCTCCCCGGCCGGTCCGCCGCCTGGCGGGTTCTCCCCGGCCGGCCCGCCGCCGGCCCCGGCGCCGCAGCCCGGCCCCTTCTCCGAGCCGACGCAGGTGATCTCGTCCCGCGAGGGCGACGGCGAGGGCGACGACGACCGCACCCGCAACCTCGGCGAGGAACCGCCGCGCTGACCGCGCGCCCGGGCCGGGTGAGGGTGTCTCAGACCACTGCCCGTCCCGGGCCGCCACGCGGGCGGCCGGGCCGAGTTCCGGCCTAGGCTGCACGGGTGGCAGCCGTGGACACCCCGCCGACCGAAGCCAGCATCCGCCGTGCCCTGAAGCGGGCCGCCGACGGCCGGGCGATCGACGCCGACGAGGCGGCCGCCCTGCTCGCCGCCGAGGGGCCGCTGCTCGACGACCTGCTCGCGACCGCCGGGGCGATCCGGGACGCCGGCCTGCGTGAGGCCGGCCGCCCCGGCGTGGTCACGTACTCGAAGAAGGTCTTCATCCCGCTCACCCGGCTGTGCCGGGACCGGTGCCACTACTGCACGTTCGCCACCGTCCCGCATCGGCTGCCCGCCGCGTTCCTGGAGCGCGACGAGGTGCTGGCCATCGCCCGCGAGGGCGCGGCGCAGGGCTGCAAGGAGGCGTTGTTCACGCTCGGCGACCGGCCCGAGGAGCGCTGGCCGGCGGCCCGGCAGTGGCTCGACGAGCGCGGGTACGACTCGACTCTGGACTACGTGCGCGCCTGCGCGATCGCGGTGCTGGAGGAGACCGGCCTGCTGCCGCACCTCAACCCCGGCGTGCTGAGCTGGGCGGAGCTGCAGCGGCTCAAGCCGGTCGCGCCCAGCATGGGCATGATGCTGGAGACCACCGCGACCCGGCTCTGGTCGGAGCCGGGCGGCCCGCACTACGGCTCCCCGGACAAGGAGCCCGCCGTGCGCCTGCGGGTCCTCGACGACGCCGGCCGCGTCGGCGTGCCGTTCACCACCGGCATCCTCATCGGCATCGGCGAGACCCGCGCCGAACGCGCCGACGCCGTCTTCGCGATGCGCCGCACCGCCCGCGAATACGGCCACATCCAGGAAGTCATCATCCAGAACTTCCGCGCCAAGCCGGACACGGCGATGCGCGGCATGCCCGACGCGGAGCTGCGCGAGCTGGCGGCGACGGTCGCGGTGGCCCGGGTGATCATGGGCCCCCGGGCGCGCCTGCAGGCCCCGCCCAACCTGATCGCGGGGGAGTACGACCTCCTGCTGCGCGCGGGCATCGACGACTGGGGCGGCGTCTCGCCGGTCACCCCGGACCACGTCAACCCGGAGCGGCCCTGGCCGCAGATCGAGGCGCTCCGCGAGATGTCCGCCCGGTCCGGCTTCGAGCTGCGCGAACGCCTCACGATCTACCCCGAGTACGTCCGCCGCGGCGAGGGCTGGCTGGACCCCCGCCTCGCCGCGCACGTGGCGGCGCTGGCGGACCCCTCCGGCCTGGCCCGCGAGGACGCGATGCCGGCGGGCTTGCCGTGGCAGGAGCCGGACGACGCATACGCGGGCGGCCGCACCGACCTCTTCGCGACCATCGACACCGAGGGCCGCACCAGCGACCGTCGCGGCGACTTCGACTCCGTGTACGGCGACTGGGACGAGGTCGAGGCGCACATCTCACCCGAGGCCCGAGCCGCGCCTTCCCGTCCCACCGACGGCGCGTCCTCCGCGCAGCGCGTGGCCACCGACGTCCTCGCGGGGCTGCGGCTCGCCTCCGAGGACCCGGCGAGGCTGCTGCTGCCCGAGCACGAGGACAAGGCGATGGCCCTGTTCCAGGCCGACGGCTCCGCGCTCGACGAGCTCGCCCGCATCGCCGACGACCTGCGCAAGGACGTCAACGGCGACGACGTCACGTACGTGGTCAACCGCAACATCAACTTCTCGAACGTCTGCTACGTCGGGTGCCGCTTCTGCGCCTTCGCCCAGCGCGAACGCGACGCCGACGCGTACCGGCTCTCCGTCGAGCAGGTCGCCGACCGCGCGCAGGAGGCCTGGCGCGACGGCGCCACCGAGGTCTGCATGCAGGGCGGCATCGACCCGAAGATGCCGGTCACCGCGTACGCCGACCTCGTCCGGGCGGTGAAGGAACGCGTGCCCGGCATGCACGTCCACGCGTTCTCCCCCATGGAGATCGTCACGGGCGCGGCCAAGGCGGGCGTGTCCGTACGCGAATGGCTCGTGGAGCTCCGCGACGCCGGCCTCGGCACCATCCCGGGCACCGCGGCCGAGATCCTCGACGACGACGTCCGGTGGGTGCTCACCAAGGGCAAGCTCCCGGCCTCCACCTGGATCGACGTGGTGACCACCGCCCACCAGGTCGGCATCCGCTCCAGCTCCACCATGATGTACGGCCACGTCGACCATCCCCGCCAATGGCTGGGCCACTTCCGCGTCCTGGCCGGCATCCAGGACGTGACCGGCGGCTTCACGGAATTCGTCGCCCTGCCGTTCATCCACACCAACGCGCCGATCTACCTGGCCGGCATCGCCCGCCCCGGCCCGACCTGGCGGGAGAACCGGGTCGTCCACGCGATGGCCCGCGTCCTGCTGCACGGTCGCATCGGCAACATCCAGTGCTCGTGGGTCAAACTCGGCGACGAGGGCACGATCGCGATGCTCAACGGCGGCTGCAACGACCTCGGCGGCACGCTGATGGAGGAGACGATCTCGCGGATGGCCGGCTCGGAACACGGATCGGCGCGGACGGTGGCCCAGCTCAAGGAGCTGGCCGCGGCGGCGGGCCGGCCCGCCGCCGAGCGCACGACGGTCTACGGCCGCCGGTAGCCGGTCGCCGAGGCGGCGGCCGAGCGGGACCGGAAGGCCCGGCTGCGGCGGGCGGGACCGGAACGCCCGGCTGCGGCCCGGGCGCGGGGTGCCGGGCGGGGTTGGAAGGCCGGGTGCGTATGCCGGGCGCGGGGTGCCGGGCGGGGTTGGAAGGCCCGGCTGCGGGTGCCGGGCGCGGGGTGCCGGGCGGGGTTGGAAGGCCCGGCTGCGGGTGCCGGGCGCGCTGTGGGTGCCGAGCACGCGGCGGTGGCGGAGCCCGGGCGGCCGGGCGCGGCTGTGTCCCCCACCGCGAGCCGTCGGTTTGCGGTGCGCGATTCTTCGCGCCCGGAGGCCGAACGGTGTCCGAGCCGACGACCGCCGGGCGTGTCGTCCGGTCCGGACCCGACGGTGCCGCACCGGCTGCGGTCGCGAGCCGACCCCTGCTCGCGTTCCGCCGCCGTGTTCCGGTCGTCCCCCAGGCGGGACGGTGGGCGCGGTCACGTCCCCCTGGGGATACCCTGAGCGTCGCCGACCCGCCTGGTCATCGGGTTACAAATTGGGGTAATTTGGACCCGACGCGCCGACTGTGCGTTACCTGACGGCAGCTCTGAGAGATAGGGCAGGAACGGGACCGCGAGGTGATGACGGCGCCTCGAGGAAACGGGCCTATTTATCAGGTTCGGCTTGACGACGCACGTCTTACACGCGTGTAATTTCGGTGGGGTTGTGGGAAACGGGCGTCGCGAAGCGCGCATTTCCCGCAAGAAACACGCCGCGTGCGTGGGGGGTCAGCGCCGGCATCGCTGCCGGCGCCAAGAAGGAGGCACGCCGATGGAAGCGCAGGTAGAAGGGGTAGACCTGCTCGGGGACGCGCCCGAGTGGCAGGAGCGGGCGCTCTGCTCGCAGACCGATCCGGAGGCATTCTTCCCGGAGAAGGGCGGTTCCACCCGCGAGGCGAAACGCATCTGCGGCCGGTGCGAGGTGAAGGCCGAGTGCCTCGAGTACGCCCTCGGGCACGACGAGCGCTTCGGCATCTGGGGCGGGCTTTCCGAGCGGGAACGCCGCAAGCTCAAGCGTCGCGTGGCCTGATCGCCCGCTCGCACGGACGCCGGGGGGCCGTCCAGCGAGAGTGGACCGGACGCGAGAGCGTTCAGTGGAAGAAGCGGCACCGGACGCCGGCAGATGTGCTACGAGAGCTCGTCAGGGTCGACACCCAGCAGGTTGGCGACCTGCTCGATGATCACGTCGTGCACGAGGTCGGCGAGGTCCTCACGGTCCATCGCCCGGAATTCCAGCGGCCGTCGGTAGAGCACGATGCGCGGCGGGAGCTCCTGGCGTCCGGGCCGGCCCGGCAGGAGCCGGGCGAGCGGCACCTCGCCGTCCTCGAGCACGTCGGAGTCGTACACGTTCAGGTCCGGCGGCACGTCCTCGACCGCGAACTCCACGCCGGCCAGCTCCTTCGCGTACCGCCGCTCGAGGGTTTCGACGGTGTCCAGCACGAGGTCGTCGAAGATCTCGGCCTTGGTGCGGGCGAGCGGCACGGTGGCCGGGACGAGCCGGCCGCGCAGTCCCCGCCCGTGCCGGTCGCGGCGGGCGGGACGGCCCGGCCCGGCGGTGCGCGGGGAGCGGCCCGGCTCTGAGCCGGTCCGGCGGCGGTCGGGGCTGGTGGTCACGCCGCAAGCCTAGCCCGCAAAGGGCGTCCGCCGTGGTCAGGCTGTGTCGGCCGCGTTTCGTCACGAGGAATTCGCCCCTTTGGGGCGGCGTGTCGGAGCGTCATGGCGAAATCGTGATGCATTGTGGGTCGGCGTGTCGCGGGTCCATCGTCCCCCGCGCGAGGGCGCTTAGAGATAACGTGCCGCCGTGAGGTCCCCACGGCGCTGCTCCCGCAACGGCTGTCCCCGACAGGCGGTCGCCACCCTGACCTACGTCTACAGCGACTCCACGGCCGTCGTCGGCCCGCTGGCCGCCTTCGCCGAGCCGCACACGTACGACCTCTGCGAACCCCACGCCCGCAGCCTCACCGCCCCGCGCGGCTGGGAGCTGGTCCGCCACGACGGCGACTTCGCGCCCCCGCCGCCCACGACCGACGACCTGGTCGCCCTCGCCGACGCCGTCCGCGAGGCGGCCCGCCCGGCCCCGCCGCCGCGCCCGGAGGAGCACGACAACCTCCCCGGCCACCAGACCGGCCGCCGCGGCCACCTCCGCGTCATCCCGCCCTCCCACTGAGCCGTCCCGGCGCTGTGCACGAGACAGCGCCCGCGGGAAGGCACCACCACCGCGAAAGGCCCGCGGAACGCTCAGCGCCGCGCGAAAGAACCACTGCAGGCAACCCGCTGCCGTGCCCGAAGCGGGCCGGCGCTCGGGCGCCCCGGCCGGCTCGTCAGGGCAGGGCGATGAGCTTGTATCGCTGCTGCAGCCACGGAATCAGGGTCTGGTAAGCCGTGATCGTGTCCGGCTGCCCGTAGTCGTGGGACAGGACGATCGCCCCGCGCCCCACGTGCTTCTTGACCGCGCGGATCACCTTGGCCTCGTGGGCGTCGTCGGATTCGCCCGCGGGGTGGTCCCAGTCGCGCGGGTCGACCTGCCAGTAGATGGAGGTCATGCCGAGATCCGTCGCCGCGTCGACGAACGCGGGGGTGAAGTTGCCGCCCGGCGCGCGCATGTACTTGATCTCGGCGCCCGGTACGGCGGCGCGGATCGCTTCGTTGGTGCGTTGCAGGTCGGCGCGGATCGCGGACGGCTTGCGCTTGCCCAGCGTCAGGCTGTGCCGCCAGGTGTGGTTGCAGAGGGTGTGCCCCTCGGCGGCGATGCGCCGTACGAGGCCGGGGTGCGCGGCGACGTTCTGGCCGACGAGGCAGAAGGTGGCCTTCACGTGCCGCTGCTTCAGCAGGTCCAGCAGCTTCGGCGTCTGCACCGGGTCGGGCCCGTCGTCGAAGGTGAGCGCGACGCCGTTCTGCCCGGTCTTCATGAGACTGTTCGCGGGGCCGCCGTGGTGCGCCCGGCGCGTGGGCCGCGAAGGCGGGGTCGATGTCGCGGTCGACGTCGGCGATGAGGAGTGCGCCGGCGTGTGCGTCGCCCGATGGGACGGCGACGAGAACGGCGAAGCGGAGTGAGAGGGCGCGTGCGTCCGCGAGGGCGAGGGCGACGCGGTGACCCAGGCGGGCGAACCCTCGGCGGCCACCGCCGTGCCGCAGCCGGTCAGGCCGGCCAGCACCAGGCCGATCACCAACACCTTGGGGGTACGCATCGCAAGCTCCGTCCGCCGACTTCCGGTTACTGAGGACGGAAGCACTATGGCCGGGTACGCGACGACCGGTGATCGGCCCGGCGGAGGGCTGGCATCAATGGGGGAGAAGGGCGGCGCCCCCGAAGAACCGGAGCGGCGCCGCCCCCGGCGACCGGTCAGCCCCAGAAGACGTACACGGCGCTGTACGGCACGGCCGCGGTCTCGCCGTCGGTGCAGGCCCGGGCCGGCGCGACGCCACCCGAGGTGTAGAGCCGCTGGATGTACGCGGCCTTCGACAGGATGCCGTCGCCGGTGTGGCTGTTCACCTGCAGCAGCAGCTCGGGGATCGTCCCGGTACGCGGCAGGTCGGCGACCTTGGTGGCGGTGACGAGCGAACCGTCCTTCTCGGACTGCCAGCTCGGGCCCTTGAAGTGGTGGATCCAGCCGCGCGGGCCGGCCAGCCGGGCCTCGGGCACCGACGCGGCCGGGAAGACACCGCCGGTGCACGTGTAGGTCTGGGTGCCGCTCACCACGCGGTAGCTGCCGAGCTTGTGCAGCCCGGCGGGCGGGTCGATGGGCGACGGCGTGCTGCTCGGCTTCGGGCGCGGGATCGGGCGGGTCTGCTCGGCGGCGGAGGCGTTGAGCGTGACGGTGGTGACCGCGCCGGCGACGGCAACGGCTGTGCCGGCGAGGATCGCGGTTCGCAGCGGGGAACGCATGATCGTGCTCCTTGGATCGGATCGACTCGGGTGTCGGCCGGGAACACGGAGGATCATGCATACGCAGTTCATCGATTGCCCCTAATGGCCCATGGGGTTGACCCATTCGGACAAGCTGGTTGGATGAACATCAAAATGCGCCCGGTCGAAGAGGGCGATTTACCCCTGTTCCGGCAGATGGCCGTGGATCGTGATCTGGTGGGCGACGACTGGCACGGATTCAGCGACGCGCGGGCCCCCGAGCGCCGTTTCGCCGCGGACGGGTATCTGGGCGTCGACGGAGGCCGCCTCATGGTCGACGCCGACGGGGCGACGGCCGGCCTCGTGGCCTGGGGCGCGAAGGAGTCCAACCCGAACGGCCGGCACTGGGAGATCGGCATTCTGCTGCTGCCGGAATTCCGGGGGCGCGGAATCGGCTGGCGGGCCCAGGCGATGCTGTGCGACTACTTGTTCGATCACACGCCGGTGCACCGGATTCAGGCGGGCACCCAGCCGGAGAACATCGCCGAGCAGAAATCGTTGGTCAAGGCCGGTTTCCAGCTGGAGGGCGTGATCCGCGCGGCGGAATTCCGGGTCGGGCAATGGCGCGACGTCCTGCTGTTCAGCAGGCTCCGTACGGACCCGGTCGTGACATGGTGAGCGGGTGAATGGAGAAGGCTGGGCCGAACCCGCGTGGCGGGCCGTTCTGGACGCGAGCCGGGCCGGCCCGGGTACGCGGGTCCTCGACGTGGGCTGCGGCAGCGGCGGGTTCCTGGCGTACTGCGGGCGGCGGGGGATGATCGCATCGGGCGTCGACCCGGACGATGACCTGGTCGAGGTGGCGAGCCGGGGAGGGCTGGACGTCCGGGCCGGCGAAGCGGAGAAGCTGCCGTGGGACGACGCCACGTTCGGCCTCGCCACCGCGTTCAATGCGCTGCAGTTCGCGGAGGACACCGACGACGCGCTCGCCGAGATGGTTCGGGTCACGCGGCCCGGGGGCCACGTCGCCGTCGCGAACTGGGCCGAGCGTGCGCTCAACGACCTCGACGTGATCGAGCGGGTCCTCTCCGGCGGCTCGCCGCGGCCGGACGGTGATCTGCGGCTGGCCGGAGGACTTCGGGAGTTGCTCGAGGACGGCGGTCTGACCGGGGTCGTGGAGGGGCTCGTCGACGTGCCGTGGGAGTTTGCCGACGACGAGTCCCTCGTGACGGGCATCCTGCAGGGCGAGGCGCCGGAGCTCGCCGTGGAGGTTCTCGCTGTGGTGCGCCCGTACCGTCAAAAGGCGGGAGGTTACCGCTTGATCAACCGATTCCGGTGGGCGGTCGGCCGGCGCAGCCCGGCCGTGGGGCGGTGACCACCCCACGGCCGGTTTCCCGGGCTCACGGCGAGAGAGCCGCCAACTCCTCCGGCGTGAGCACGCGGCTCCGGATCAGGAAGCGCACCCCCTCCGGTGCCTCCAGGCTGAAGCCGCTGCCCCGGCCCGGGACGACGTCCACGGTCAGATGGGTGTGCTTCCAGGCCTCGAACTGCGACGTGCTCATCCAGAACGACACCGGCTCGTCGACGCCGTCGATGTGCAGTTCCTCCAGCAGGACGTCGCTGGAGCCGGTACGGAACTCGCCGTCCGGGTAGCACATCGGGGCGCTCCCGTCGCAGCAGCCGCCGGACTGGTGGAACATCAACGGTCCGTGCTGTCCCCGCAGCGACCGGATGAGCTCGGCCGCCGCGGGGGTCACGTCCACCCGGGCACCCATCAGAAGAAGCCCAGCGCCTTGGGCGAGTAGCTGACCAGCAGGTTCTTCGTCTGCTGGTAGTGGTCCAGCATCATCTTGTGGTTCTCGCGGCCGATGCCGGACTGCTTGTACCCGCCGAACGCGGCGTGCGCCGGGTACTGGTGGTAGCAGTTCGTCCACACCCGACCGGCCTTGATCGCCCGCCCGGACCGGTACGCGAGGGTCGCGTCGCGGGTCCACACGCCGGCGCCGAGGCCGTACAGGGTGTCGTTGGCGATCTTGATGGCGTCGGCGTAGTCGGTGAACGAGGTCACCGACACGACCGGTCCGAAGATCTCCTCCTGGAAGATCCGCATCGAGTTGGAGCCCTCGAAGATCGTCGGCTGCACGTAGTAGCCACCGGCCAGATCCCCGCCGAGGTCTGCCCGGGCGCCACCGACGAGCACCTTCGCGCCCTCCTGACGTCCGATGTCCAGGTAGGACAGGATCTTCTCGAGCTGGTCGTTCGACGCCTGGGCGCCGACCTGGGTGTCGGTGTCCAGCGGGTTGCCCTGCTTGAGGTTCTCGACGCGCTTGACCCCGGCCGCCAGGAAGTCGGCGTAGTGGCCCTGCTGGATCAGCGCCCGCGACGGGCACGTGCAGACCTCGCCCTGGTTGAGCGCGAACATCGCGAAACCCTCGAGCGCCTTGTCGAGGAAGTCGTCGTCGGCGCTGCTGACGTCGTCGAAGAAGATGTTGGGGCTCTTGCCGCCGAGCTCCAGCGTCACCGGGATGATGTTCTCCGAGGCGTACTGCATGATCAGGCGGCCGGTGGTGGTCTCGCCGGTGAACGCCACCTTGGCGACCCGGTTCGACGACGCGAGCGGCTTGCCCGCCTCCACGCCGAACCCGTTGACGATGTTGACCACGCCCGGCGGCAGCAGGTCGTGGACCAGCGACATCCAGTAGTGGATCGAGGCGGGGGTCTGCTCGGCCGGCTTGAGCACCACCGCGTTGCCGGCGGCCAGCGCGGGCGCGAGCTTCCAGACCGCCATCAGGATCGGGAAGTTCCACGGGATGATCTGCGCGACCACGCCGAGCGGCTCGTGGAAGTGGTACGCGACGGTGTCCTCGTCGATCTCGCCGAGGGTGCCCTCCTGGGCCCGCAGTACGCCGGCGAAGTAGCGGAAGTGGTCGATCGCCAGCGGCAGGTCGGCGGCGAGGGTCTCGCGTACCGCCTTGCCGTTCTCCCAGGCCTCGGCGACCGCGAGCTTCTCGAGGTTCGCCTCCATCCGGTCGGCGATCTTGTTGAGGATGTTCGCGCGTTCGGCGGCCGAGGTCCGGCCCCACGCGTCGGCCGCGCCGTGCGCCGCGTCGAGCGCCCGCTCGACGTCCTCGGCGGTGCCGCGCGCGACCTCACAGAAGGTCTGTCCCGTCACAGGGGAGGGGTTCGCGAAGTACTGACCCTTGGCGGGCGGCACGTATTCGCCGCCGATCCAGTGGTCGTACCGGGACTCGTAGCTGACGATCGCGCCGTCGGTACCGGGCGGGGAGTAGACAGTCATGCGCACGACCTCCGTATCAAGGTGATGCGGCGCACACTAATTTCGGCGACGTTGCACAGACGTTGCAAGCCCGTACTCCGCGGCGAGCTGGGCGATCCGCTTGTTCGCCAGCACCCGGGCGGGGGAGTTCACCGGCAGGGCGGCCGCGTAGGCCTCCCACATCTCCAGGTCGTCGGCGCCCCAGGGCGCGGTGACCCAGGTCTGGATCAGCCGCGGGTCGCTGCCGGTCAGGATCGCCGTGCGCAGCCGCCCGTCGATCAGTCGGCGCAGCCGGACGATCCCGGGCGCGTCCGACGACGGCAGCAGGGGGCCGGCGTAGGCGGCGAGCGCCTCGGCGACCCGGCCGTGGTCCAGCAGCCGGTTCACCGCCAGGAAGTCGGCCGCGATCTCGCCGCGCAGCCGGTACGGCCGCGAGTCCAGCAGCTCCGGACCGAGGGTCCGGCGCAGCCGTGAGAGCTCCGCGCGGACGGTCACCGGATTGAGGTCGTCGGCGTAGAGATCGAAACCCAACTGATCACCGGTACGGCCCTCGGGGTGGACCAGAAGCAGGCAGAGGAGCTCGGAATGCCGGCGGCCGAGTCTGACCCGCTTCCCGCCGACCGCCAGCACGGCGTCTTCGCGCCCTAACACCGACACCGTGGCGGTGTCCGTGCCCGGCTGCGGCCCCTGGCTGCCGAGATACGCCTCGGCGGCGAGCGCGGTGGCGCGGACCAGCGCGAGGCTGTGCGGGTTGGCGAGGTGGTCGCCGCCGGTCACGTCGATCGCGCCGAGCAGCCGGCCGGTCGCCGGGTCGTGGATCGGCGCCGCGGCGCACGTCCAGCGCTGGACGCCCCGGGTGAAGTGCTCGGTGGCGAAGATCTGCAGCGGGTGGTCGACGGCCAGCGCCGTACCGGGGGCGTTCGTGCCGGCGTGCGCCTCGTCCCACCGGGCACCCGGCACGAAGTTCATCGACTCCGCGCCGCGCAGCATCGAGGTGTGCCCCTCGACCCACAGCAGCCGGCCGTGCGCGTCGCACACCGCCATGATGTGCGCGCCGTCGTCCGCGAGCCCGCCGAGCAGATCCCGGAAGATCGGCAGCACCCGGGACAGCGGATGCGCGGCCCGGTACGCCTCCAGATCGCCGTCGCTGAGGTCGATGGGCGCGGTGCCGTCCGGGCTGACCAGGGCCCCCGCCGAGCGCCGCCACGAGTCGGCCACCACGGACCGCACCTGGGCGACGGGCCGCTCCCCGGTCACGAACAGCTCGTGGGCGCGGCCGACCTGGCTGATCCGCTCCGCGGGATCGGTGCCCAGGTCGAGCGCGAGCCAGGGATTGGACATACGCGCACCTCCAGCCACCATCGTGACCCCCATCACGTCCGCCGACAACACCCGGACCGGCGGTCAGCGGGGGTTCACAGGCACTGCTCAGGCCATAGGCTCTCCGCGTGACTCCCGATGCGCCACGGACGGAGGCCGAGGCGCTCGCCGTGCAGGACGCGCTGCGGTCGCGGCTGCTGCCCGGACCCGGCCCCGAGCGGCCCCGGGCCGTCGCCGGGCTGGACGTCGCCTACCACGAGGACGGCGAGCGGCTGGCCGCGGCGGTGGTCGTGCTCGACGCCGAGGATCACCGGGTGCTCGACACCGCCGTCGTGCGGGGGACCGCTGCTTTCCCGTACGTGCCGGGGCTGTTCGCCTTCCGCGAGATCCCCGCTCTGCTCGAGGCGCTGGGGCGGCTGTCCGTCACCCCGGACGTGCTGATCTGCGACGGGCACGGGCTGGCACACCCGCGCCGCTTCGGGCTCGCCTGCCACTTGGGTGTGCTGACCGGCCTGCCCTCGTACGGGGTGGGCAAGACGCCGCTCGTGGGCACGTGGGAGCCGCTCGGTCAGGAGCGCGGCTCCCGGTCGGCGCTGGTGGACGCGGGGGAGACCGTGGGTGCGGTGCTGCGTACCCGTACGGGTGTGAAGCCGGTCTTCGTGTCCGTCGGTCACCGGACCGACCTGGACGGCGCGTGCGCGTTGACGCTGCGGCTTGCCTCCCGCTTCCGGTTGCCGGAAACCACCCGGCTCGCTGACCGCGCCTGCCGGGACGCCCTGGCCGTGACAGCACCGAGACGGTGACGCCGCTCGGTTGCGACCTTCCGGGCAACCGCGCTCCGATAGTCTCGGCTGGACGGAAATCCGGCCGAGGAGTACGCGTTGACTGACCTGTCCCAGCTCGTGAAGGCCTATGACGTCCGCGGCGTCGTGCCCGACCAGCTCGACGAGACCGTGGCCCGGGCCCTCGGCACCGCCTTCGTGGAGATGCTGCGCGAGGCCGGCGACGGCGCCGAGAAGATCGTCATCGGGCACGACATGCGCGAGACCGGCCCCGCGCTCGCGGCCGCCTTCGCCAAG
This sequence comes from Actinoplanes sp. NPDC049316, assembly GCF_040677315.1. Taxonomy (NCBI): domain Bacteria; kingdom Bacillati; phylum Actinomycetota; class Actinomycetes; order Micromonosporales; family Micromonosporaceae; genus Actinoplanes; species Actinoplanes sp. NPDC049316. The sequence continues at coordinate 37,909 of NZ_JBFAQM010000018.1, forward strand.
GGTGCCAACTCCGCCGGCGCGGCCGTCGTGCACATCGGGCTGGCCTCCACCGACGAGCTGTACTACGCCTCCGGCGCGCTCGGGCTGCCCGGCGCCATGTTCACCGCCAGCCACAACCCGGCGCAGTACAACGGCATCAAGCTGTGCCGCGCCGGTGCCCGGCCGGTCGGCCAGGACAGCGGGCTCGCGATCGTCCGGATGCGCGCCGAGGAACTGCTCGGCGACCTCGACGCGGTCGGCGAGATGCCGCCGCGGGTCGAGCACATCGGCCTGCTCGACGGGTACGCCCAGCACCTGCGCTCGCTGGTCGACCTCAGCGGCATCCGCCCGCTCAAGGTGGTCGTCGACGCGGGCAACGGCATGGGCGGCTACACCGTTCCGGCGGTCCTGGGCGACCAGCTGCTCGCGCCGCTGCCGCTGGAGATCGTGCCGATGTACTTCGAGCTCGACGGCTCCTTTCCCAACCACGAGGCCAACCCGCTGGACCCGGCCAACCTGGTCGACCTGCAGGCGGCGGTCCGCGAGCACGGCGCCGACATCGGCCTCGCCTTCGACGGCGACGCCGACCGCTGCTTCGTCGTGGACGAGAACGGCGACCCGGTCTCCCCGTCGGCGATCACCGCGCTGGTCGCCCGGCGCGAGCTCGCGAAGTACCCGGGCGCCACGGTCATCCACAATCTGATCACCTCGGCCGCCGTACCCGAGATCATCAAGGAGAGCGGCGGCCAGCCGGTCCGCAGCCGGGTCGGCCACTCCTTCATCAAGGCGGAGATGGCCCGGACGAACGCCATCTTCGGCGGCGAGCACTCGGCGCACTACTACTTCCGCGACTTCTGGTTCGCCGACACCGGCATGCTCGCCGCGATGCACGTCCTGGCCGCGCTCGGCGGGCAGGACGAGCCCCTGTCCCGTTTCGCCGCCGAGTACGAGCGCTACAGCGCCTCGGGCGAGATCAACTCCACCGTCGCGGACGCGCCGGCCAAGATCGCCGAGGTACGCGCGGCCTACCCGGACGCCACGTTCGACGACCTGGACGGCATGACGGTCCACCTCGCCGACGGCGCCTGGTTCAACCTGCGCGCCTCCAACACCGAGCCGCTGCTGCGCCTGAACGTGGAAGCCCCGAAGCCGGACCGCATGGCGGCGCTGCGCGACGAGGTCCTCGCCATCGTGCGCGGCTAGGATCGCCTCGTCCGGCAGTCCCGTATCGCAAGGAGCGTTCCCGTGGCCCTCGACCCGCAGTTGCTGGACATCCTGGCCTGCCCGGACACCCACCACGCGCCGCTGGACTACGACGCGCAGGCCCAGACGCTGACCTGCACCGAGTGCGGCCGGGTCTTCGAGGTGCGCGACGACATCCCGGTCCTGCTCCTCGACGAGGCGCGCCCGGGTCCCGGCACGGCCACCGACCCCGCCTGACCACCCGCCGGCGCCTTGGCGTCGCGCCGGGCCGGCGCACCCGGAAAGGCCACGTCGCGGGGTGCGGCGCAGCGGTCCGCCGTGCGCGGTGCGCCGGGGCGTACCCGGTTAGGATCACCTGGTCCGAACGAACCGCGTACGTGAAGGAGCCGCTCGGTGGCGCTCGACCCGCAGTCGCCGGAGTTACCCGCCCGACCGGATCGGCGGCAGGCGCCGCTCGGTTCCGTCGCCGCCGGGGGAGCCGCCGGGATGGTCCTTCCGGCAGGCGCCGGGGAGGTGGCGTGATGGCGGGCCCCGACGAGGGCACGGCCGGCCTGACCGGGCGCCGCGTCGCCGACGAGTCCCTGCTCGAGGACGAGAAGGCGATGCTCGCCAACGACCCGGGCGGCATGCTGCGGGCCACGGCGTCCGCCGGTGCGCAGGTGCGGGAGTCCGCCGCCCTGGCCGCCGAGGCCAATCTGAGCCTGCTGGCCGACGAGGGACGTCCCCGCGCGGTCGTGGTGGCCGGCATCGGCACCGCCGGCCTGACCGGCAACATCCTCGCCACCGTCGCGGGCCCGCGCTGTCCGGTTCCCGTGATCGGGCACCGCAGCGCCGGCGTGCCCGGCTGGGTGGGGGCCGCCGACGTGGTCATCGCCGTCTCGGCGAGCGGTCGCAGCCCGGAGGCGCTGGCCGCCGCGGACGCCGCCGCCCGCCGGGGCGCCCGGCTGGTGGCGATCGGCAACCCGGATTCCGAGCTGCAAGCCGTGGCCGAGCGGGCCCGCGCACCGTTCATCCCGGTGCCGCGCCGGGCACCCGCCCGGGCCAGCCTGTGGGGTCTCGCCGTGCCGGTGCTGCTGGCCGCCCGCAGCCTCGGCCTGGTGAAGGTCAACGAGGCCGACCTCGCCGAGACCGCCGCGCGTCTCGACGCCGACGCCGAGCGGTGCCGGCCGGGCGCCGAGTCCTTCGTCAACCCGGCGAAGTCGCTGGCGCTGGACCTCGCGGGCTCCGTACCCATCGTCTGGGGCTCGTCGCCGCTCGCCACGGTCGCCGCCCGCCGGTTCGCCGACACGCTCGCGGCCAACGCGCGCTACCCGGTGATGGCCGGGGCCCTGGGCGAGGCCGGTCGTGGCCGCGTCGGGCTGCTCGACGGCCCGTTCGGCGGCCTGGCCGAGTCGGCGCGCGACATCTTCGCCGACCCGGACGAGGAGGAGCAGGCCACCACCCGGCTGCGGCTGGTCGTCCTGCGCGACGGCGGCCTGAACCCGGAGGAGGAGGCGGACGAGCCGGTCGCCGTCGAGGAGCGCCGCGCCGACGCCGTCCAGGTCCTCGCCGAGCGCCGCGGCGTGCGCTGCGACGTGGTGACCGCCGAGGGTGGCTCCGCGCTCGAGCGGCTGGCGTCGCTCACCGCCGTACCGGACTTCGCATCGATCTACCTGGCCCTGGCGCACGGCCTCGACCCGATGGCCGTGCCCGCGATCAACGAGATGAAGGAACTGTCGAACCCCATGCCCGAGGCACTGCAGTGAGCGCCGGCGGAGGAACAAAAGCGATCATCGCGGCCCTGGCCGCGAACCTGGGCATCGCCGCCACGAAGCTCGTCGCCTGGCTCCTGACCGGGTCGTCGTCGATGCTGGCCGAGTCCATCCACTCGGTCGCCGACTCCGGCAACCAGGCGCTGCTCCTGCTCGGCGGCAGGCGGGCCACCCGCAAGGCCACCCCGCAACACCCCTTCGGGTACGGGCGTGAGCGCTACATCTACGCCTTCATCGTGTCGATCGTGCTGTTCACGGTCGGTGGCCTCTTCGCGCTGTACGAGGCGTACCACAAGTGGCACGAGGGCGGCGCGATCGAGGAATACCAGTGGGTTCCGGTTGTCGTGCTGGTCATCGCGATCGGTCTGGAAGGCTTCTCGTTCCGCACGGCGATCAAGGAGTCGAACCACGTCCGCGGCAACACCTCGTGGGCCGACTTCATTCGCCGTGCGAAGGCCCCGGAGCTGCCGGTGGTGCTGCTGGAGGACGCGGGCGCCCTGCTCGGTCTGATCTTCGCCCTCTTCGGCGTCGTGCTCACGCTCATCACGGGTGACGGCGTCTGGGACGCCGTCGGGACCGCGGCGATCGGCCTGCTGCTGGTCACCATCGCGGCCATTCTGGCGGTCGAGACCAAGAGCCTGCTGCTGGGCGAGGGCGCCAACCCGGAGGACATCGCCAAGATCGAGCAGGCCATCGCGGGCACCACGGGCGTCGAGTGCATCATCCACATGAAGACGCTGCACCTCGGCCCCGAGGAGCTGCTGGTGGCGGCGAAGATCGCGGTCCCGCCGACCGATCGCGCCGAGGACGTGGCCCGGCACATCAACGAGACCGAGGCCCGCATCCGCGAGGCCGTGCCGATCGCCCGGGTCATCTACCTCGAGCCGGACATCTACAGCTCTTCGGCGGGCCGGAAGACCGTGACCGACGCGGCCGCCACCACCACCTGACGAGACACGAACGGGGGGCGGCCCGGTGGCTGCTGTTCTTCCACTCACCGGTGTGATCCGGCCGTACGCCTGGGGCTCGCGCACCTCGATCGCCGAGCTCCAGGGCCGTCCGGCACCCACGGAGGCCCCGGAAGCCGAGCTGTGGCTCGGCGCCCACCCCGGGGACCCGTCGACGGTCACCGGGGCGGACGGACCGGTCAGCCTCGCGGCGCTCATCGCCGACGACCCGAAGGGCCAGCTCGGTGCCGAGGTCGTGAACGAGTTCGGGCCGCGCCTGCCGTACCTCATGAAGATCCTTGCGGCCGAGGCGCCGCTGTCGCTGCAGGCCCACCCGGACGCGGACCACGCCCGGCAGGCCTTCGCGGTCCAGGAGGCGGATCCGGCCGCTCCCCGGAACTACACGGACGCGTGGCACAAGCCGGAGGTGCTGGTCGCGCTCACGCCGTTCGAGGCCTTGTGCGGCTTCCGTCCCCCGCAGCGGTCGGCGGACGCTCTCGAGGCGCTCGGCATCACCCGCCTGGCGCCGGTCGTGGCGGCCCTGCGCCGAGGTCCGTCCGGCCTGGCCGACGCGGTGCGAACCCTGCTGACCTGGCCGGCCGACGACCGCACGGCGCTGATCGGCGAGGTTCTGGCGGCGGGCACGTCCCCGCTCGCGACGAGCCTCGCCCGCCACTACCCGGGCGACCCCGGAGTGCTGGTGGCGCTGCTTCTCCATCACGTACGGCTGGCGCCGGGCGAGGCCATCTGGATGCCGGCCGGAAACCTGCACGCGTACCTCGAAGGCACGGGCGTCGAGATCATGGCGGCCAGCGACAACGTCCTGCGCGGCGGCCTGACCCCGAAGCGGGTGGACGTCGACGAACTGCTTCGGGTGCTGCGCTTCGAGGTCCTCGAAAACCCGGTCCTGCCGGCGACCGAGGTGGCCCCCGGTGTGCAGACATGGCCGGTCCCGGTACGCGAGTTCGCGCTCTACCGGGTGCAGCTGGGCCCGTCCACACCGCCGCGGCCGCTGCCGGGGGAGGGGCCGCGGATCGTCGTCGGAACGGCCGGGGACGTGTTCGTGGCGGAGGCGGTGGACGGCACGCCGGTGGAGGTGACACCGGGAACGGCCGCGTACGTCCCGGCGGAGACGGGTCCGGCGACCGTGGCGGGCGTCGGCGAGGTGTTCGTCGCGACCGCCGCGGTGTGAGGCCGTCAACCCGGCGCCACCCTCTGCCGCGCTCTGCGTCCGACCCTGCCGCGCGCATGCCGTCCTCCGCCGCGCTCTGCGTCCGACCCTGCCGCGCGCATGCCGTCCTCTGCCGCGCTCTGCGCCCGACCCTGCCGCGCGCATGCCGTCTGCCTGACGCTGCCGGGCGGGGTTCATTTCCTTGCGTTGACGTGCCCACGCCGCCCCCGCATTCCGCCGGCATCGCTTTGCCCGTGACGCGGCCCGGCGCTGCGGCATCGGCAGCTTCTCGCGCGTCGCGGCCCGGCGGCCGCGCCCGTGCCGGGTGGTCGCGACACCTCCCGGCGCAAGCGAACCTCGCCCGCCGACGCCGGACCGATGCCGGGCTCGCATCGGACCGATGCCGGCTCGCGCCGGGCCGTGCCGGGCCGTGCCGGGTGGTCGCGACACCTCCCGGCGCGAACGTCGCCCGCCGACGCCGGACCGATGCCGGGCTCGCGACGGGCCGTGCCGGGCCGTGCGGGCTGTGCCGGGCCGTGCGGGCTGTGCCGGGCCGTGCGGGCCGTAGGGGCTGTGCCGGGCTCGCGCTGGGTTGTGCCGGGCTGACGCCCCGTACTGCCGAGGTCGGCGCAGCTCACCGGGCGTGGCCCTCAGGCCGCCGAGAAAATAGGAAATATCCTGATTACCTTGACAACTGCGACTGCGGAGTGTGAAGCTATCAACACGCAGCGTCAATGGTGATCGGGGGGTCCCACGACGCGCGCGGTACCAAACCGGGGGGATGAACGGGGCGGCGGGTCTTTGACCCGTCGCCCCGTTCGCTGTCCGCCCCGGGCCGGGCCTCGTGTGCAGGGCTGCGCGCGTCGGCCTGCCCTGCGCGCAACCCGTTCTGTGCGCGCCTCATCGTCCCGGGTTGTCGCGCCGCCGAGACGCCTCCCTGCACGACGGCCGCGGCCCTCCGGCTCGGGGGACGTAACGGGTGGTGGCCGGTCACGCCGGTGCGGCCGTGGACCGGTGCGCCACGGTGGTGCGGTTGTCGGGGACTGTGTCCGTACCTTCGAAACGGTTTTGATTCGGCGCTCCCGGGCCGCGCGTAAAGTGGAGCGCTGCCAATCCCCGTCGTTCAGGAGCATGATGACCAGCACGCGCCCCACGTCCGTGGCCGAGGGCGACTTCAAGGTCGCCGACCTGTCGCTCGCCGCGTTCGGCCGTAAGGAGATCGAGCTCGCCGAGCACGAGATGCCCGGCTTGATGTCGCTGCGCAAGGAGTACGGCCCCGGTCAGCCGCTGCGCGGCGCGCGGATCACCGGCTCGCTGCACATGACGATCCAGACCGCGGTCCTCATCGAGACGCTGACCGCGCTGGGCGCCGAGGTCCGATGGGCCTCCTGCAACATCTTCTCGACGCAGGATCACGCCGCCGCCGCGATCGTCGTCGGCCGCGACGGCACGCCGGAGGACCCGAAGGGCGTGCCCGTGTACGCCTGGAAGGGCGAGACCCTCGACGAGTACTGGTGGTGCACCGAGCAGGTGCTGCTGTGGCCGGACGGCGAGGGCCCCAACATGATCCTCGACGACGGCGGTGACGCCACGCTGCTGGTGCACAAGGGCGCCGAGTTCGAGAAGCTGGGCGCCGTGCCGTCGGCCGACACCGCCGACTCCGACGAGTACGCGGTCATCCTCAAGCTGCTCGCCCGCTCGCTGAAGGAGGACGACCGGCGCTGGACCCGGGTCGCCGCCGGCATCAAGGGCGTCACCGAGGAGACCACGACCGGCGTGCACCGGCTGTACGAGATGCAGCAGAACGGCTCGCTGCTCTTCCCGGCGATCAACGTCAACGACTCGGTCACCAAGAGCAAGTTCGACAACAAGTACGGCTGTCGCCACTCGCTGATCGACGGCATCAACCGGGCCACCGACGTGCTCATCGGCGGCAAGGTCGCGGTCGTCTTCGGGTACGGCGACGTGGGCAAGGGCTGCGCCGAGTCGCTGCGCGGCCAGGGCGCCCGGGTCATCGTCACCGAGGTCGACCCGATCTGCGCACTGCAGGCTGCGATGGACGGCTACCAGGTCGCCACCATGGAGGACGTCGTCGAGACGGCCGACATCTTCATCACCGCGACCGGCTGCTTCAACGTGATCACCAACGAGCACATGGCCCGGATGAAGCACCAGGCGATCGTGGGCAACATCGGCCACTTCGACAACGAGATCGACATGGCCGGCCTGGCGCGGCGCTCGGACGTCACCCGCGTGAACGTCAAGCCGCAGGTCGACGAGTGGAAGTTCGACGACGGCCACTCGGTCATCGTGCTGTCCGAGGGCCGCCTGCTGAACCTGGGCAACGCGACCGGCCACCCGTCGTTCGTGATGTCGAACAGCTTCTCCAACCAGACGATCGCGCAGATCGAGCTGTTCACCAAGACCGACGAGTATCCGGTCGGCGTGTACGTGCTGCCGAAGCACCTGGACGAGAAGGTCGCGCGGCTGCACCTGGGCGCGCTCGGCGTGAAGCTGACCGAGCTCACCAAGGAGCAGGCGTCGTACCTGGGTGTGGCGGTCGAGGGGCCGTACAAGCCGGATCACTACCGCTACTGAGCCGCCCCTGAACGTGGAAAAGCGAACCGGTGGTTGCCGCCGCCGGTTCGCTTTCCTGTTCCGCGCTCCGCCCCCGCAGGCGACGCGCCGGTGCTCGGCCTCCGCCCGGCGGCCGGCACCAAGTTTGGTACCTCTCATCCCATTAGCACATGCTCACCGCGGATCTGCAAGTGCAGAAAGTGTCCTGCAACTTGCACAAGGTGACCGGTACGGTGGCACGCGTGGCGCCGACATCGATGGCCGCACGCCGCGAGCTCGGTGACGAGCTCCGCCGCCTGCGAGGAGACCGACGCGGCGCCGAGGTGGCGGCCGAGCTGGGCTGGTCCGAGTCCAAGCTGAGCCGCATCGAGACCGCCCGCACCGGGATCAGCGAGCCCGACCTCGAACGACTGCTCGGCGTCCTCGGTGTGCCGGCACGCGACTGGCCGCGGCTGCGCGACATGGCGGGGCGTGGGCGCGCCCGGGTCTGGTGGGCGCCGTACCGGTCGTCGGTCGCGGACCGCTACGACGAGTTCGTGGCCCTCGAGGCGGAAGCCACCGCGATCTGCGAGTGGGAGGCCCAGGTGATCCCCGGCCTGCTCCAGACCGACGAGTACGCCCACGCGGTCATCGAGGTCGGCGCGGACGTGCAGGACGCCGACACCGTCCAGCGGCGTACCGCCCTGCGCATGGCCCGGCAGAGCATCCTCACCCGCGACCCGTCGCCGCTCCTGTGCGTGGTGCTCGACGAATCCGCGCTCCGGCGGGAGGTGGGAGGCCGCGCGGTGCTGCGCCGCCAGCTGCAGCGCCTGTACGACGCCGCCGACCGTCCCGGCGTCGAGCTGCGGATCCTGCCCTTCGCCGCCGGCGCGCACGCCGCGCTGGGGGAGGCGTTCGTCGTCTTCGAATTCGGCAAGCGGCCGCCGGTCGTGCACAGCGAGGATCTGGTCGGCGGTCAGCTTCGGACCAAGCCGTCGGAGGTGCAGGTGTACCGGGACGCTTTCGCCGATCTGCGATCCCGGGCGCTGCCTCCGCGCGCGAGCCGCGAGCTCATCGCTCGAACAGGCGAACACTTGCTTGATTAGACAGTCGTTGAGCGGATGGTTTAACCATTCGCGAAGGGGCATGACATTGCAAGAGAACGCGTTGACCTGGCAAAAGAGCAGCCGTAGCGCCGCGGCGGGGCACTGTGTGGAGGTCGCGTCGACCGCCTCGGCCGTCTTCGTCAGGGACTCGAAGGACGTGGGCGGCCCCGTCCTGGAGTTCGGCGCCGAGGGATGGGCGGAGTTCGTCGCCGGGGTACGGGACGGCGAGTTCGACCGCTGACCGCAGCGCGCGGGCGGTCCAGGGTGACCGCCCGCGCGTCGTCGTGTGACGCGGGATATAGCCGTCCGGCTTGACTCCGCGGCCTCTCTCGTGGCTAAGGTATGCCGAGCCTTACTTAGGGATGCCTTAGCAAACGGAGTGCCATGCTCGCCACCTACCTCATCGGCCTGCGTGAGGGGTTGGAAGCCACCCTGGTGGTGAGCATCCTCGTCGCGTTCCTGGTGAAGGCCGGCCGCAAGGACCGCCTCGTGCAGGTCTGGTCCGGCGTCGGCCTCGCCGTGGCGCTGTCCGTGTTCTTCGGATGGCTGCTCAGCTACACCACCACGACGCTGCTGCAGAAGTACGAGCACCGCGAGCTCTTCGAGGCCGTCACGTCGATCCTCGCCGTCGGCTTCGTCACCTGGATGATCTTCTGGATGCGCCGGGCCGCCCGCTCCATCGCGGGCGAGCTGCGCGGCAAGCTCCAGGACGCGCTCGCCGTCGGCTCGATCGCCGTCGCCGTCATGGCGTTCCTGGCCGTGGTCCGCGAGGGCCTCGAGACCTCGCTCATCTTCTACTCCGCCGTGCAGGGCGCGTCGTCCAACACCGGGCCGCTGCTCTCGCTGCTCGCCGGCATCGCCTCGGCCGTCGTCATCGGCTGGCTGATGTACGCGACCGCCGTACGGATCAACCTCTCGGTCTTCTTCACCTGGACCGGCGCGCTGCTCATCCTGGTCGCGGCGGGGATCCTCAAGTACGGCGTGCACGACCTGCTGGAGGCGAACGTGCTGCCCGGGCTCAACACCCTGGCGTACGACATCAGCGGCGTGCTCAACCCGGACGCCTGGTACACCGCGCTGCTCACCGGCATGTTCAACATCACCCCGACGGCGTCGGTGCTGGAGACCATCGCCTGGGTCGCGTACGCGGTCCCCGTCCTGGCGATCTTCCTCTGGCCGAGCCGCGCCGCGTCGGTGAGCCCGGCCCCGGCCCCGGCGTCTGCACCTGCTTCCGAGACCCCCGCCCCGGCGCCCGCGCCTGCTTCCGAGACCCCCGCCCCGGCGCCCGCGCCTGTTTCCGAGACCCCCGCCCCGGCGCCCGCGCCTCAGCAGTAGGAGAACCGTTCCATGCGTACGACCCCTTTGCTCGCGCTGGCCGCTGCCGGGCTGCTCGGCGGCACCCTGGCGGCCTGCGGCAGCGACGACGGCGGCAGCGCCGCCGGCACCGCCGCGGGCGGGCCGATCACGGTCAAGGCCACCGACACCGCGTGCGAGGTCGCCAAGAACACCGCCGACGCGGGCACCAGCGTCTTCACCATCACCAACGGCGGCAACAAGGTCACCGAGTTCTACGTGTACGCCGCCGGCGACCGCGTCATGGGCGAGGTGGAGAACATCGCGCCCGGGCTCACCCGTGAGCTGCACGTGGAGCTGCCGGCCGGCACGTACGAGACGGCCTGCAAGCCCGGCATGATCGGCAAGGGCATCCGCGCGGCGTTCACCGTCTCCGGCTCGTCCGCCCCGCTCACCGATGACGCCAAGCTCGCCCAGGCCACCGACAGCTACTCCCGGTACGTCCGCAGCCAGACCGCGGCGCTGCTGCCCAAGACCGAGGAGTTCGTCGCGGCGGTCAAGGCCAAGGACGTCGCCAAGGCCCGTGCGCTGTTCCCCGTGACCCGCACGTACTGGGAGCGCATCGAGCCGGTCGCGGAGATCTTCGGCGACCTCGACCCGAAGATCGACGGCCGCGAGGAGGTCATCGAGGAGGGCATGGAGTTCACCGGCTTCCACCGCCTCGAGAAGGACCTCTGGGCCGCGAAGCCGGACGTCTCCAAGGACGGCCCGATCGCCGACAAGCTGCTCGCCGACGTGAAGGAGATCGTCGCCAAGGCCAACGCCGAGAAGCTGTCCCCGCTGCAGCTCGCCAACGGCGCCAAGGGCCTGCTCGACGAGGTCGCCACCGGCAAGATCACCGGCGAGGAGAACCGCTACTCGCACACCGACCTGTGGGACTTCAACGCCAACGTCGAGGGTTCCAAGGCCGCGATCGCCGCGCTCCGGCCGGTGCTCGAGGAGCGCGACCCGGCGCTGGTCAAGACCCTCGACGCCGAGTTCGCCAACGTCGACGCCGCGCTGGGCAAGTACCGCGTCGGCGACGGCTGGAAGCTGCACAACCAGCTGAGCCAGGCCGACCTTCGGGGTCTCTCGGACGCGATCAACGCGCTGGCCGAGCCCATCTCGAAGGTCGCCGCGGTCGTCTCGAAGAAGTAGAGGATCCGATGACTGACAGCACGGTCTCCCGCCGGCGGGCCATGGCGCTCGCCGGCGTCGGCGTGGCGGGCATCGCCGGTGCCGCCGCGGTCGGCGGCGCGCTGGTCAAGGGCGGCGCGGACGAGCACGCGGCGGCGGTCGACGGGGCCATCGCGTTCACCGGCGAGCACCAGGCCGGCATCGTGACACCGGCGCAGGACCGGCTGCACTTCGTCGCCTTCGACGTCATCACCAAGGACCGCGACCGGCTCATCACCCTGCTCAAGGACTGGACCGCGGCCGCCGCCCGGATGACCGCCGGCCGCGACGCCGGCGAGATCGGCGCGGTCGGCGGGGTCCCGGAAGCGCCGCCGGACGACACCGGCGAGGCGCTCGGGCTGCCGCCGTCGGGGCTCACCGTGACCGTCGGCTTCGGACCCACCCTGTTCCGCGACGCCGACGGCCGCGACCGCTTCGGCATCGCCGCGAAACGCCCCGCGGCGCTCGACGACCTCCCGCACTTCCCGGGCGACGTCCTCGACGACTCCATCTCGGGCGGCGACCTGTGCGTGCAGGCCTGCGCCAACGACCCGCAGGTGGCGGTGCACGCCATCCGCAACCTCGCCCGCATCGGCATGGGCGTGGTCAGCGTGCGGTGGTCGCAGCTGGGCTTCGGGCGTACGTCGTCGACGTCGCAGGCCCAGGCGACGCCGCGCAACCTCTTCGGCTTCAAGGACGGCACCGCCAACCTCAAGCTCGAGGAGACCGACCTGCTCAAGCAGCACCTCTGGGTGCAGCCCGGCGACGGCCCCGACTGGATGACCGGCGGCTCCTACCTGGTCACCCGCAAGATCCGCATGATCGTGGAGACCTGGGACCGGTCCTCGCTGGCCGAGCAGGAGGCCATCGTCGGCCGGCACAAGGGCACGGGCGCCCCGCTCGGCATGGCCCGCGAATTCGACGAGCCGGACGTCGAGGCGCTGCCGAAGACCTCCCACGTCCGCCTCGCCCACCCGGACCTCAACGGTGGCGCGCGGCTGCTGCGCCGCGGCTACAACTTCGTCGACGGGTCGGACGGGCTCGGGCGGCTGAACGCGGGGCTGTTCTTCATGGCGTACCAGAGGAATCCGCACAAGCAGTTCGTACCCGTGCAGCTGAACCTGTCCCGGCACGACGAGATGAACGAGTACCTGAAGTACGTCTCGATCGGGTTGTTCGCGTGTCCCCCAGGGGTGAGCGGTCCGGACGACTTCTGGGGCCGGTCCCTGTTCTCGTAGCGGTCTGGTTCTCCCGTCCGCCTTTCTTCCCGTTCGGCCTGCGTCTTCCGTCTGGCCTGCGTCTTCCCGCCCGGCCTGGCTTCCGTCCGGCCTGTTTTGCCGTCCGGCCTGGCTTTTCCGTACGGTGCGGGCCATGATCGGCGGCGGCCGGGCGGACATGATCGGCCGGGCGGTCACACGGGCCGAAAGGGGACAGTGCAATATTGGATCGCATGAGAGCCCGCGTACTCGTCGTCGACGACGACCCCGCGCTGGCGGAGATGCTCGGCATCGTCCTGCGCAGCGAAGGCTTCCTGCCCTCCTTCGTGGCCGACGGTGAGCGGGCCCTCGCCGCGTTCCGGGAGAACAGGCCCGACATCGTCCTGCTCGACCTGATGCTGCCCGGCATGAGCGGCATCGACGTGGCCCGCGCCATCCGCGCCGAGTCCGGCATCCCGATCGTCATGCTCACCGCCAAGAGCGACACGGTCGACGTGGTGCTCGGCCTCGAGAGCGGCGCCGACGACTACGTGGTCAAGCCGTTCAAGCCCAAGGAACTCGTCGCCCGCATGCGCGCCCGCCTGCGCCGCGGCGAGGACGCCGCGCCCGAGATGCTCACCATCGGCCCGCCCGGCAACCAGATCACCATCGACGTACCGGCGCACACGGTCTCCCGCGACGGCGAAGAGGTCAAGCTGACGCCGCTCGAGTTCGACCTGCTGGTCGCGCTGGCCCGCAAACCCCGCCAGGTCTTCACCCGCGAGGTCCTGCTCGAGCAGGTCTGGGGCTACCGTCACGCGGCCGACACCCGACTGGTCAACGTCCACGTCCAGCGGCTGCGCGCCAAGATCGAACCAGATCCCGAGCGGCCGGAGATCATCCTGACGGTGCGGGGGGTCGGCTACAAGGCGGGCACCGGGTAGGCCTTTTCCCGGCCGCGGTCCGGCAGTCTTCCGCCTCCTTTGCCGGCCGGGTTCCTCCCGGCCGGCTCTTCGTCGGCCGGCGTTGTCGGGCCGCTTCCGGTCCTGTCCCGGCGGTTTCGGCGGGTCTGCGGGTTCGGGGCTTGGCTGCTCGCCTTCCGCCGCGGGCCGGTCCGCGGGCTCGGCGCTTGGTTGCTCGCGGTCCGCGGGACCGGCGGTCGGTTGCCCGGGGTCCGCGGGCTCGGCGCTTGGTTGCCCGGGGTCCGCCGATCGCGGGAAATTGTGGCTGGTTGGTAAGACCAGCGGGACGGGTGCCGGACCCCCGAGCGGCTAACCTTGCCCCCGAGATGCGTGCTCCCGCCTGGCTCCCGATGCCCGTCCGCCGAATCCTCCGGGTCGTGCGGCGATACTGGCGCGCGGCCGTGCGCCGCGGCCTTCGGGTCTCCGCACCCGCCCGACGGGCCTGGCGCCGCTCGCTGCACCTGCGGGTCGTCACCCTCACCCTCGTCGCGTCCAGCCTTCTGGTCGGCGGGTTCGGCTGGTTCATCGCCGACCGCAGCACCAAGATCCTGCTCGACCGCGCCGAGGACGAGGTCCGCTCGCAGATGCAGAGCAAGGTCGACTACGCGCTGCAGCAGCTCACTGTGCACCGGCAGGTCCGTGACCCGGAGCTGCCCACGACCATCAGCAACACCGTCACCCGGCTGGCGGACGGCGATCCCGCCGAGAGCGGCGGGGCCATCGTCGCGCTGCGCGCCGACAACTTCCCCGACCTCAAGCCGGTCACGTCGACCAAGGTCGACACGACGTCGCTGATCACCCCCGAGATGGTCCATGACGTCTCCCGGGAGGGCCACGTCGCCCAGCAGATCCGCACCGCCGAGGTCGGCGGCGTCCGCTCCAAATACCTTGTGTACGGGTCACCCGTGCCGACCAGCTTCGGCCACGTCGAGCTGTACTACGTCGTCCCGCTGACCACCGAGGACCGGGCGGCCAACCAGATCCGCACCACGGTGCTGGTCACCGGTCTCGCGCTGGTGATCCTGCTCGGCGTCGTCGCCGGCCTGGTCACCCGCATGGTGGTGACGCCGGTCCGGGTCGCGGCCCGCACCGCCCAGCGCCTCTCCGCCGGCCTGCTCGACCAGCGCATGAAGGTGGACGGCGAGGACGACCTGGCCCTGCTCGCGGCCTCGTTCAACCAGATGGCCGCCAACCTGCAGCGCCAGATCGTGCGCCTCGAGGAGATGTCCCGCCTGCAGCGGCGGTTCACCTCCGACGTGTCGCACGAGCTGCGGACGCCGCTCACCACCGTACGCATGGCCGCCGACCTGATCTTCGCCGAGCGCGACGAGTTCGACCCGGCCGTGGCCCGCAGCGCCGAGCTGCTCCAGGCCGAGCTCGACCGTTTCGAGAGCCTGCTGACCGACCTCCTCGAGATCAGCCGCTTCGACGCGGGCTTCGCCGCCCTCGACGCCGAGCACACCGACCTCGTGCCCATCGTCGAGCGCGTCGCCGACCGCCTCACCGGCCTGGCCGAGCGCGTCGGCGTGACGATCGAGCTGCGCCTGCCCGACACCCCGGTCATCGCCGAGGTCGACCCCCGCCGCGTCGAGCGCGTGCTGCGCAACCTGGTGGGCAACGCGGTCGAGCACGGCGAGCGCAAGCCGGTCGAGGTCACCATGGCCACCGACGAGGCCGCGGTCGCCATCACCGTCCGGGACCACGGCGTCGGCCTCAAACCGGGCGAGGAACGCCTGGTCTTCAACCGCTTCTGGCGCGCCGACCCGTCCCGCGCCCGCCAGACCGGCGGCACCGGCCTCGGCCTGTCCATCTCGGTCGAGGACGCCCGCCTGCACGGCGGCTGGCTCGAAGCCTGGGGCGAACCGGGCGGCGGCGCCCAGTTCCGCCTCACCCTCCCGGTCCGCTCCGGCGACCGCCTGGTCTCGGCCCCCCTCCCGCTGATCCCCCGCGACCGCGCGATCGACGACCCGACGAACAACACCCCCGCGAACAACGCCCCCGAAGCCCTTTCCGGCGCGCCCGCCCCCGAAGCTCGTTCCGGCGCGCCCGCCCCCGATGCCCTCACCAACGCGGCCGCCCCCGCCCACGCCGCCACCCAGCCGAGCCAGCCCTCGTCGGCTTCCACCGATGGCACCCTGGCGGAGTCACCGACGGCGGCATCTGCCCCTGGCACCCGGTCGAGCGCGCCTGCGGCGGCCTCCGCCGGCAACGGATCGACCAGCCCGGCCGGGCCCGCGTCACCCAGCGGCAGCACCACGCCGGGCGCTGCTTCCACCTCGTCCTCCCGTGGCGACACCTTGCCCGCTCCAGGCGACACCTCGACCAGCGTGGCCGACCCGGAGTCCTCCGCAGGCGATTTCGCGGCGTCGAACTCCGAGGCTCAACCTCCGGACGAGGCCCAACCTCGGGGCGACGCTCAACCTCCGGACGAGGCCCAACCTCGGGGCGACGCTCAACCTCCGGACGAGGCCCAACCTCGGGGCGACGCTCAAACTCGGGGCGACGCCCGCCCGACGGGGTCCCCGGCCCGCGCCGGGTCCCCGGCCCGCGCCGGGTCCTCGGTTGACGGCCGGTCGTCTGCGGCCCATCCCGACGATCTCGACCTGGATGAGCCCGCGGAGGTGGGCCGATGAGGAAGCTCGTTCGCACGCTTCTCGCGGGAGCCCTGACCGGCACCCTCCTGCTCGGCGGTTGCGGGATCCCCGACAACACCGACGTCGTGACGGTCGGACCGGGGCCCTCCACCGGCTTCTCGTCGAACGACGACGGCGCACCCCCGCGGTACGGGCGCGAGGCGACCCTCGACACCGCCAAGTTCGTCGAGTATTACCTGCAGGCCGCCGGAGGGGACCCGGACGGCGCGATGGACCGCGTCAAGCAGTTCCTGTCGCCGGCGGCCGCCGACTCCTTCAAGGCGCCCGAAGGCGTCAAGATCGTTTACCTGACCGAGGATCCGCTGGTCAACCCGGGCAGCGATCAGGTCGAGCTCCGCGTCCGCACGCTCGGCGTGCTGGGGCCCAACGGCCGGCTGGACCCGGTGCAGGACACGGGCATCACCACGTACCAGCTGACGGTCGCGTCGATCAGCGGCAAGAACGGGCTGTTCGTCACCAAGGCGCCGCCGGTGCTGCTGCTCAGCGACACCGCCTTCACGACGTGGTTCGTGCGCCGGACGATCTACTTCTGGAATCACGAGTACACCGCGCTGGTCCCCGACGTGCGCTACCTCCCGGCCGACATGCCGCCGGAGCAGGAACCGCAGCGGATCATCAAGTGGCTCATCGAGGGCCCGTCCGACACGATCCACGACGCGGTCGAGCCACTGCCCGAGGGCACGGCGCTGCTCGGCAACGTGCCCGCCGTCAGCAACGACAAGCTGCAGATCAGCCTCAGCGCACAGTCCGTACGGCCGGCGGACGACCCGAAGGCGCTGGACCGGCTCCGCCGCCAGCTCATGTGGTCCCTGCGGCCCAACCTCTCCAAGGTGCTGGAGCTGAAGATCGGCAACCAGGAGCAGACCGCCTACGACGGCAACGACTACCTCACGAGCAACCCGACGTACCGGCTGGCCGACTCGCCCGAGCGGTTCCTGATCTACAACAACCAGATCCGCCGCATGTCCCGGACGCCGGGCGCCGCCGACCCGCTCCCCGTGCTCAAGCCGGAGGCCAACCGCAACGTACGGGCGGCAGCAATCGCCCGCAGCCCCAGTGACCGCCGGTACGCGGCCCTCGTCACCACGGAGGGCGACCACCAGGTGCTTCGGGTCGGCAGCGCGGTGGTGGGGGAACAGAGCGACCTGCGGCGCGTCGAGCTGCGGGGCGGCTCGACCGGCCAACCCGTCTGGGCGATCACCTCCGACGACCCGCAGACCGGCGCGGTCGGCCTGATCACCATCGGCGGC
The DNA here is from genome assembly GCF_040677315.1 of Actinoplanes sp. NPDC049316. NCBI lineage: Bacteria > Bacillati > Actinomycetota > Actinomycetes > Micromonosporales > Micromonosporaceae > Actinoplanes > Actinoplanes sp. NPDC049316. The sequence goes on from NZ_JBFAQM010000018.1 coordinate 55,192, forward strand.
AAACTGTTCAGCTTCTCGGCGGACGGCTCACCGCTGCGCGCGGTGGCGTGGCCCGGACCGTCCGGCTCGCTCACAGCGGTGGCGGTCGCGCCGGACGGGCGGCGGGTCGCGCTGGCGGTCGGCGGCAAGCTGTACCTGGCCGCGTTGACCGCCGACGGTGACGGACCCCAGCTGTCGCCGCCCCGCCAGGTTCAGCTGCCCGTCCTGCGCGAGGTGTCCGCCGTCGACTGGGGCACCGAGACCTCGGTGATCGTCGCCGGCACCCGCGCCGACCGCGACCGCGTGGCCGTCATCGACACGGCGATCGACGGCACCCAGTGGGTCGAGTCCCTCGCCGACATCGGCCTGGAGAAGGTGACCTACCTGGCGGCGTACCCGGTGAGCCCGACCAGCGGCAAAATCACCCCGGACGTCATCGAGTACATGGCCAACGGCGCGACCTTCGACGTGCTCTCCGGCCCGGTCCGCATCGGCGTGGGAGACCTCGCCGAACCGGTGACCAACCCCCCGACGGGGGTCGTCCCCACCGCCCCGTTCTTCCTCCGCTGACCCGAGCCGCACGGAAGCGCTGGCCCGAGCTCGGTGGAGGCGCTGGCCCGAGCTGGGCGGGAGCACTCTGGCCTGAGGTGGGCGAGGCGCTGGCCCGAGCTAAGCGGAGCCGCCGGCCTCAGCTGGGCGGAAACCCCGGCTGTCCGCGCGTAGGCGGGTGGGCGGCCCGCTGAACGCCGCCTTCTCTGGGCGGTGACACCGCGCCGCCGATGCGGCACGGCGGCGCGGTGTGGCGATGCTGCGTGCGGCGGTATGGCCGTACGACGGCGCGCGTCGGTGGTGCATCCGGCTGTCGGCCAGGAGCCGTTGCCGTAGCTGTGCGGCGGCGAGGCGCTGCCGCGACACGGCGCGCTGTGCGGGCGTACCGACCGCCTGCCGTGCAAACCAATGAGCCCAGAGGTGGTCCTGTGAACAAGCGTCCCGCTCCCGTCCCGCCGGCACCCCGCGCCGCAGCCCCGCGCCGTTCGCGCGGGCCATCGACTGGGCGGCCGGCCCGCCCGGCGGCCCTCTCCGCCCGGCTCGCCGCTCTGGGTGCCGACCTCGCCGACCTCGTCCTCCCCGCCGCCTGCGCCGGATGCGGCACCGAACGGGTCCCGCTTCGTTTCGGCATCTGTACGGCCTGCGTCGCCGAGCTGGAGAACTCCCACCCGTACGCCACCACCCCCGACCCACCGCCGCCCGCGATGCCGCCCTGCACCACGCTGGGGCCGTACGCGGGGGCTCTTCGTGGGGCGCTGCTGGCGTACAAGGAACGGGGCCGGCATCGGCTGGCCGGGCCGCTCGGGGGTCTGCTCGCCGGCGTGGTCGCGGAGGCGGCCGTTCGCGGGGGCGGTGGTCCTCGCGTACCCCTGGTCGTGGTTCCCGTGCCGTCGACCGTGAGCGCGGCGCGGGAGCGGGGTGGCGATCACATGGCGCGGTTGGCCGGACACGTCGTGCGGCGGTTGCGGCGGGCCGGGTGGGAGGCTGACGTGCGGCAGCCGTTGCGGGCGCTCCCGCGGGCGGACTCTGCGTCACTGGACGTAGCCGGACGGGCAGCGGCGGCTGAGAGTTCGCTGCGAATCCGGGGGGCTCGGATCCGCGTTTCGCGGCGGCGGCCGACGATGAGGGGCACTCTGATAGTGGTGGACGACATCGTCACGACGGGGGCCACGCTCGCTGCCGTGACGGTACGACTCCGGGAGGTGGACATGCAGGTCACGGGTGCTGCAGTGCTGGCGGCCACCCGGCTGCGCAGGCACCGCGGCGGCGCGCCGGGGGAAAGTGATCTCCGTGTGCCGCCAGGGCCGGAAGTCCTCGCACACGTTCCCCGAACGAGGGGTGACGGGCGGCCGTCGGCAGGTTAGCGTTCTGGTGACGAGGGTAAGCGAGCCGCCTACCCACCGCCGCCGGAGCGAAAGTCGATCGTCTGACCCACCGCACCGGAAAGGAGCGTCCTCGTAAGCCGATTCGGTCACGTACGTGGGATCGCTCCGGGATCCCCGTCGTCGCCGACACCAGCACACCGCGTCGAAGTGCAACGTTGGGGGAGGTCACGAGTGGACATTGTCGTCAAGGGCCGCAACGTAGAGGTTCCTGATCACTATCGGGAACATGTCGCCGACAAGCTGGCAAAAGTCGAACGCTACGACCAGAAGCTGATCAGAGTCGACGTGGAGCTCTTCCATGAGCGGAACCCCCGTCAGTCGGACTTCTGCCAGCGGGTGGAGATCACCGTCGTGACGCGGGGGCCCGTCATCCGGGCCGAAGCCTGCGCGAAGGATTTCTACGCCGCCCTGGACAGCGCCATCAACAAACTCGACGGGCGTCTGCGCCGTGCCGCCGATCGCCGCCGCGTACACCGTGGACGGCACGCGCCGGTATCCGTGGCCGCGGCCACCGCAGGGCTCCCGACGGACCTGCCGGACCTGACATCGCAGACCGAGGATTCATCCGTGGCGACCGACCTCGCCGAACACGACGACGCCCAGCCGTGGCGCATCGTGCGCGAGAAGGAACACCCCGCGGACCCGATGACCGTCGACGACGCACTCTTCCAGATGGAACTCGTCGGCCACGACTTCTACCTGTTCCATGACAAGGACAGCGGCCGCCCGAGCGTCGTGTACCGGCGCCGCGGCTACGACTACGGCATCCTCAGCCTGGAGACGACCGCCTGACCTCAGGGCGAGGGTCCGCACGGCATCCGACAGGCCGCCGTGGAGAGCGCGGCTCCGGCCGGCGGACCACTCGCGCAGGACGGCGTCCGGCCGGCCGCCGCACAGACCGGCGTCCGGCCAGGTGTCGCACCGTCCCGCGCCGCAGGCGCAGGTCAGGTGCCGCATGGGACGGCGTCCCGCCGTTGCCGCCAGGAAGCCGACGCGTCACTGCCCGGCCGGGCTCACCACGTCCCCGGGCAGTCTGTCCGACCGGGCGGGCACCACAGCGCCCGCCGGTCGGCCACCGACCTGCAGCGGGGCGATCGCGCCGCCGATCGCCCTGCGACCCTTCCCGAGGAACGGCCGTGGTGCCGGCCGCGGGGCGGACAGCGGCGGCCGCCACCGCCGCGCGCCGAGAATGGCGGCCGATCGAAATCAGACAAGACGCCGCGACCCGCGCCTCCCGGCCGGCGGTCCCGGGTCACCCGTCCAGCCGAGCCCCCTCCGCCAGCAGATCCTCGGCCAGCAACGCGAACTGCACGTCGTCATTGCGCCGCCCGTCGCCTCCGGGCAGCCGCGACCGCAGGTAAGCCTCCCGCTTGAACCCGGCCTTCTCCAGCACCCGCTGCGACCCCAGATTCGTCGGTAGCGCCCCGGCGATCAGCCGTGCGATCCCCGTCTCCGCGAACGCCCACAGCGACAGCAACTGCGCGGCCCGTGTCGGATAGCCCCGTCCACGCCAGGCCGGCAGCATGCTGTACCCGATCATGGCTTGGCCGGTCGGCGGCTCCTGGTAGTAGAGGTCGATGCTTCCGGTGCTCGTACCGGTGGCCGTGTCGACGATGACCAGGTCCGCGCGGTCCCCGGCCAGCCAGTGTGCCTGAGCGCGGTCGCACCGGCGCAGCATCTTCTCGTCGCTGGGCGGCACCGGCGGCACCGAGGTCGCGACGACGTCCTCGAGCGTGTGCAGCTCCCGGTAGAAGTCGAGGTCCGAGGGCAGCAGCGGGCGCAGGGTGACCACGCCGTCGGTGAGTTCGCCGCCGGGGAGGTCGGGCAGCAGCCGGTCGGTGGGGCCGGGCGGGTCGTCGGCCAGGCGGGCGTACGCGAGGACGTCGTCGCGCCGGCCGTCGCGGTCCGGCAGCGCCCCGCGGCGTACGCCTTCGCGCTGGAAGCCGGCGGCGAGCGCGACGCGCTGACTCGGCACGTTCTCCCAATGGGTGAGCAGTTCCAGTCGTGACAGCCCGGTGTGGAAGGAGTGCTCGGTGAGCGCGCGGACCGCCGCGGTCGCCACGCCGCGTCCGCGGGCCCACCGGCCGGTCCAGTAGCCGATCTCCGCCTGGCCGCGTCCCGGTGAGACGCGGTCGATGCCCACCCCGCCGAGCAGCCGGTCCGTCACGGGGTCCGCCACCGCGTAGAAGCCGCCGCCCGCCGCGAACAGCCGCGGCACGAGCTCCGTCACGTACTCCTCGGCCTGGGCCCGGGTGAACGGCGTCGGCAGGTGCGCCAGCCAGCGCCGCATCTCCGGGTCGTTGTAGCCGGTCACGAGGTCGTCGAGGTCGTCCTCGCGCAGGCCGCGCAGGCGTACCCCGTCGCCCGGGATCGTGGGGGCGATCACGCCATGTCCTCCCTCAGCAGCGAACCGATCCAGCAGTCCCGGCGCGTGCCGCCGGTCACCAGTGCCCGCCGCAGCAGACCTTCCATCGTGAATCCCGCCTTCTGCGCGACCCTCCGGGACGCGTCGTTGCCCACTTCGGCACGCCATTCGACGCGCTCCAGCCCGAGCGCCTCGAAACCCCACCGGCAGACCGCGGTCAGCGCCGCCGTGGCGTAGCCCCGTCCGCGCGCCGCCGGCGCGACGAAGAAACCCACCTCGCCCGCCGCCGGGTCCGTGCCGCGCACTCTCAGATCAACCGATCCTTGGTACGCGTCATCGGCGCCGACAACCGCAAATACGGCTTCTTCGCCTCTGGACCACCACGCGGGCACCTCGACGGTGACATACCTGAGCGCGTCGTCGTGGGTCCACGGGTGCGCCACGCCGAACCATCGGGCGATCTCGGGATCGTTGTGGCACCCGGCGATGGCGGCGGCGTCCCGCTCCTCGGGCCTGCGGAGGGTGACGGGCCCCGCCTCGAGCCTCGGATGCCCGGTGCCGAAGGTTCGCGCGCTGCGGCGTACCGGATCGGCGACGTCCGTGCCCGCTTCCCGGCGGTGTTCCCCGGGCGTCTCGCCGCCCGCGGCCGGATCTTGACACGCCCGGGCGGCCGTTCCGGCGTCGCCGGGCGGCCGACGGCGGGCGGACGACTCGTCGGAGGGGGGATCCGGGTCCGGCACGCCGCCATCGTGCCCCGGCCCCGTTCCGCTCTGCCACCGCTTTGCGGCTCCGCTGTCAGCGAACTCTCAGCCCTGTTTCGTCCTCTTTGCGAGATTCCTGCGGGGCTCGGCTCACGGACTTCCCCACGAGACGCCTACGATGGTTCGGCAGACCGTCTAGGGGAGCGTTGACCCGTGTCGATTTTGGAAAAAGTCCTTCGTGCCGGCGAGGGCCGCATGCTGCGCCGCCTCAAGGCGATCGCCGAAGCGGTCAACTCGATCGAGGACGAGTACACCGACCTCACCGACGACGAGCTGCGCGAGCAGACCCAGCAGTTCAAGGAGCGCTACGCCGACGGCGAGTCCCTCGACTCGCTGCTGGTGGAGGCGTTCGCGGTGGCCCGCGAGGGCGCGCGGCGGGTGCTCGGGCAGCGGGCGTACGACGTGCAGCTCATGGGCGGTGCCGCCCTGCACTTCGGGAACATCCCGGAGATGAAGACCGGTGAGGGCAAGACGCTCACCGGCGTCTTCCCGGCGTACCTGAACGCGCTCAGCGGTGACGGCGTGCACATCATCACCGTGAACGACTACCTGGCCCAGCGCGACGCCGAGTGGGTCGGCCGGGTGCACGTCTTCCTCGGCCTGACCGTGGGCGTGATCCTGCCCAACCGGCCCGCCGCCGAGCACCGCGCCGCGTACCAGTGCGACATCACGTACGGCACCAACAACGAGTTCGGCTTCGACTACCTGCGCGACAACATGGCGTGGGCGAAGAGCGAGCTGGTGCAGCGCGGGCACAACTTCGCCATCGTCGACGAGGTGGACTCCATCCTCATCGACGAGGCCCGCACCCCGCTGATCATCTCCGGCCCGGGCGAGCACTCCGCCCGCTGGTACGGCGAGTTCGCCGCCCTGGTCGGCCGCCTGCAGAAGGGCAAGGACGGCGAGGGCGACTACGAGGTCGACGAGGCCAAGCGCACGGTCGCGATCACCGAGCGCGGCGTCGCCCGGGTCGAGGACCGCCTCGGCATCGACAACCTGTACGAGTCGGTGAACACCCCGCTGGTGGGCTACCTGAACAACGCCATCAAGGCCAAGGAGCTCTACAAGCGCGACAAGGACTACATCGTCGACGAGAACGGCGAGGTGCTCATCGTCGACGAGTTCACCGGCCGCATCCTGCACGGCCGCCGCTACAACGAGGGCATGCACCAGGCCATCGAGGCGAAGGAGGGCGTGGAGGTCAAGCAGGAGAACCAGACCCTGGCGACCATCACGCTGCAGAACTACTTCCGCCTCTACAAGAAGCTCGGCGGCATGACCGGTACGGCCCAGACCGAGGCCGGCGAGTTCAACCAGGTCTACAAGGTCGGCGTCGTGAGCATCCCGACGCACCGGCCGATGATCCGCGTGGACCACCCGGACGTCATCTACAAGACCGAGAAGGCCAAGTTCAACGCGGTCATCGAGGACATCGCCGAGCGGCACGCCACCGGCCAGCCGGTGCTCGTCGGCACCGTCTCGGTCGAGAATTCCGAGATCCTCTCCACGCTGCTCCGCCGCCGGGGCATCCCGCACAGCGTCCTCAACGCGAAGTTCCACGCCCAGGAGGCGCAGATCATCGCGCAGGCGGGCCGCAAGGGCGCGGTCACGGTCGCCACCAACATGGCCGGCCGCGGCACCGACATCCTGCTCGGCGGCAACCCCGAGTTCCTGGCCTCCGCCGAGCTGCACCAGCGCGGCCTGGACCCGGTCGAGAGCCCGGAGGAGTACGCGAAGGCGCTCGAGGAGGTCCTGCCGGCCTGGAAGGAAGCCTGCGAGGAGGAGGCGGCCCAGGTCATCGCCGCCGGCGGTCTGTACGTGCTCGGCACCGAGCGCCACGACTCGCGCCGCATCGACAACCAGCTCCGCGGCCGCTCCGGCCGTCAGGGCGACCCGGGCGAGTCCCGCTTCTACCTGTCGCTGCAGGACGACCTCATGAAGCGGTTCCGCGCCGGCGCGGTCGAGGCGGTCATGGAGCGCTTCAACATCCCGGAGGACGTCCCCATCGAGTCGAAGATGGTGACCCGCCAGATCCGCAGCGCCCAGACCCAGATCGAGGCGCAGAACGCCGAGATCCGCAAGAACGTCCTGAAGTACGACGAGGTCCTCAACAAGCAGCGCATGGTCATCTACGCCGAGCGCAAGCGCGTGCTCGACGGCGAGGACATGCACGACCAGGCCGAGCACATGATCGACGACGTGGTCGCCGACTACGTCACGGCCGCGACCTCCGACGGGTACGCGGAGGACTGGGACCTCGAGCAGCTCTGGGTGAACCTCAAGCGTCTGTTCCCGCTCAGCCTCACGATCGAGGACGTCATCGAGGAGGCCGGCGGCGAACGCAGCAGCCTCGACCAGGAGTTCCTCGTCGCGCAGATCAAGGAGGACGCGCAGCGGGCGTACAAGGCCCGCGAGGACGAGCTCGGCGAGGAGGCGGTCCGCGAACTGGAGCGCCAGGTCCTGCTCGCCGTGATCGACCGCAAGTGGCGCGAGCACCTCTACGAGATGGACTACCTGCAGGAAGGCATCAGCCTGCGGGCGTACGCCCAGCGCGACCCGGTGGTCGAGTACCAGCGCGAGGGCTTCGACATGTTCAACCAGATGATGGAGGGCATCAAGGAGGAGGCGGTCGGCTTCTTGTTCAACCTGGAGGTCCAGGTCGAGGAGGCCCCCACGGTCACGGTCGACGCCTCCCAGGCCCGCCCGCTGCCCACCGCAGAGGAGCCGGAACAGCACGTCGAGGTCCGCGCCAAGGGCCTCGGCGGCAACCGTCGCCCCCAGGCCCTCCAGTACACGGCTCCCGCCATCGACGGCGAAGCCGGCGCCGGCGCCCCGCAGATCCAGCACCAGGACCAGCAGGCCCCGGCCCTCGGCATCGGCCCGGCCCCGGTCGTCCCCGCCAGCCCCGCCCACACCGGAGCCCACCGCAGCGGCGGCGCCCGCACCTCCGGCCAGGCGGAAGCCAGCAACGGCCCCTCCCGCAACGCCCCCTGCTACTGCGGCTCGGGCAAGAAGTACAAGCGCTGCCACGGCGCCCCGGGCGCCGTCTGACCGGACCACCGACCGACCGGCCCGGCGCCCGCGACAACGCTTCGCGGGCGCCGGGCCGTTCCACTCCCGGGGCGCTGCCCACGTGCGAGCTGCCCAGGCGCTCGTTCGCTTCCCACCGCCGTTTCCTCGCTGCCGCTCTTCCTTCGGCCGCGATGCCGTCACGTCGCCGGCCCGCCCCGGATCATCGTCGCCGGTCTGCCCGGTCGGCGGTCTGCCCGGTCGCCGGTTTGCCCGGGCGGAGGTTCGCCCGGTCGCCGGTTTGCCCGGTCGCCGGTCTGCCCGGTCGCCGGTTTGCCCGGGCGGAGGTTCGCCCGGTCGGCGGTTTGCTCGGGCGGCGGTTTGCTCGGGCACCGGTCTGCCGCGGTCGCCGGCCTACTTCGGTCGCCGGCCACCTTCGCGCCGGCGCCGGGCCGCCGTCGGCGCGCTCGCGGCCGGATCCGCCGGGCAGGCGAAGCGGGCCCACGTCGGTCTGGTGGTGGTGAGGCCCAGGACGGCCGCCGCCTGCACTGCTCAGCGGACGCCCCGGGGGCCCGGCGTGGTCCGTGGCCGGTCGGCGTCCTGCCGGCTCAGATCAAGCGCAGCACCGTGGCCAGCCACACGTCGTCGTGACGTTCGAGGCGCAGCGCCATCGCCCACGCCCGGTCGCCGATGACCAGCACCGCCGCGGCTTCCACCGCTCCGGGCCGGGGCTCGCAGAGGCTCACCTTGACGACGGCCGCGGGGGCCGGGCGCCGCGACCGGGGATGCCGTTCGGTCCCGTGGCGAGTCGCCGTTTTCCGCCGGGCCTCGGCGACTCTGTGCGCGGCTGTTACGCCCTGCGCCACCACGGCGGCCGCTTCCCGGGGCTGGGCGAGTCTGCGGAGGTGCGCTGCCGGTCGGTAGCCGTTCACCACCTCGACGCACAAACCGATGAACCGGCGGACGGCCAGGCGCGCGTCCGGGGACACGCCCGTCGAGGACGCGGCGGCCGCCGCCCCCGGCCGGGTGGGAGCGGCGGGTCCCGCGGGCGCCTGACGGGCCGGGGGCCGACGAGCGGTGGGCGTGGCCAAGGCCGGGGCCGGCGTCGTGGTCGGGGCCGTCGGCAGGAGGCGGGCCAGGTCGAAGGCGAGTTGGTGTGGCGAGGACCAGGAATCCGGCTCGCGCTCGTCGTCGTACGGCGGGTCGCTGTGGGGCGCCCGCCGGAGCCTGATAGCGGGTTTCGTGTCCTGCCGAGTCATCTGCGCCGTCGACACACCGCACCTCGATCCTTGCGTTTGCCTTCGTTTGCCTACGACTAGAAGTGTCTAGAGGGCGCGCTCCACCGTCAATGCCAGGTTCGAGTCCTGTGGATAACGCGAGGGGGAAGCCGGGAGCGGAACGTCAGGGCAGGTCGGCGTCCCGCTCGTTGAGCGGGTTGTCCCGCACCCATGAAGCGGTCTCCGCGTACTTCTGCTGGATGTACTCCTCCAGCTTCGCCCGCTCCACCCGCCACTGTCCTCGCCCGCCGATCTTGATCGCGGGCAGTTCGCCGCTGCGGACCATGTGGTAGACCTGCGAGTCGGACACGTTCAGCTCCGCCGCCACGTCCGACAGCAGCATGAACCTGGCCTCCACGGCTCCTCCGCTCGCAATCCCGGCTCGATTCCTCGGATAGCCTCAGTTTGCCATCGTTTGGCCGATGGCAACCGGCCAGCCCTCTCCCTGTGGATCGTGCCTGCTACTCCTGGGGGTCGGCCGAGGACACGGCCCGGCCCGGCAGCGGGCTGGAGTACACCACGCTTGTCGTCACCGAGCCCAGACCCGAGATCCGGCCGGTGACCTCCTCGAGATGCCGCATCGACCGGCACAGCACCTTGAGCACGAAGCAGTCCTCGCCGGTCACGTGGTGCGCCTCGATGATCTCCGGGGTGGTGTCCAGCAGCGCGTGGAACGGCTTGTAGTTACCGGTCGGGTAGCGGAGCCGGACGAAGGCCATCACGGTGAGCCCCACCCGCTCCGGATCGATCCGCGCCCGGTAGCCGGCGATCACGCCGGTCTCCTCCAGCCGGCGTACCCGCTCCGCGACAGCGCTCGGCGACATCGCCACCGCGCGGGCGAGGTCGGCGTAACTGGCACGGCCGTTTCGCTGCAGCTCCGCGAGAAGCCGCCAATCCGTACGGTCCAAAGCGCTGTCAACGGCCACATCGGGAAACTACCGGGGATTCCACGGCGGCAACGTCGATCGTCCGTGGTTGTTTTCTGGAGCCGCCGCTTGATCGTTCGTAGCGTCGTGGCCATGCGTACTCCCGAGGAAGTCTTCGCCGAGCGCCTGGCCACGCAGACCGACGTCGCCGACGTCCGCGATGCCGAGCCCGGCGCCTTCGTCCTGGTCGACTCCCGGTCCCGGCAGGCCTGGGACCAGGGGCACATCCCCGGCGCCGTTCACCTGCCCACCGCCGACATCCCGCTGCGCGCCGCCGAGCTGGTCGACCGTGGGATCCCGGTCGTCACGTACTGCTGGGGGCCCGGCTGCAACGGCGCGACCCGCGCGGCGCTGGCGTTCGCGCGGCTCGGGTACGAGGTCAAGGAGATGCTGGGCGGCGTCGAGTACTGGATCCGGGAGGGTTTCGCGTTGCGGACCCCGGAGGGCGACGTGGCCCTGCCGCCCGACCCCCTGGTCGCCCCCGCCGGCGCCGCCTGTGGATGTTGACCCCCAGGACGGACACGACCTGTGGAAAAGCCTTCCGGTAGCGTGCGCGGCGGTGTACTACAGGGACGGTCGAGTCGCCGGGGGGATTGCTAGTGCCGATCACCGATCTGGTCCGGGTTTACGTGCCCGCCACCGTGCCGATGCTGGCGGCGCTCAAGTCGTCGGGGCAGCTGGGCGACGTCCCGGTGGTCGCGCACGCGGTCACGCCCGCGCTGCGGGAGTGGTACGCCGAGGGCGACGAGGAGGAACTGGAGTACGTCGCCTTCACCCGTGCCGCCCAGGCCGCCCTGCAGCTGTTGCGCCACGATCCGGCGGCCCCGCGGCGGCGGGTGGTGGTCTCCGCCGACGTGGCGTCGACCGCGCTGGTCCGCGAGGACGTCGAGCTCGGGTCGAGCACCGTGCGGCTGCCGCAGCCCCTCTCCCTCAAGGAGGTGGCGTCGATCCACGTGGACGGGGCCGACGCCGCCGAGCAGGTCGCGGCGGCCGCGGACGTGGTGGAGGAGGCGCTGGCGGGTGACCCGGACGCCCAGTTCACGGTCGACGGGGCCGAGGACCACGAGCTCGAGTGGTACGCGGTCAGCGAGCTCGACGACCTGACCTGACTGCCCGGTCAGTCGTCCTTGGCCGTGGCCGCCACGGCGGGGTCGTCCTCGCGCGCGGCCTTCTCGATCTCGTCCGGGTCGGCCGGCGTCGCCGCACGGGCCGGCGCCTCGGGCGCGGGGTCCGCCGGCGTGGGGGAGTCTACGGCGGGGGTGCCCAGCGTCCGACCGACCGCGACCATGGCCGTGAACGCGCCCACGAACAGCACGATCAGCCCGTTGTTGAGCCGGGAGCCACTGAGCATCTGCTGCACGGTCAGTTCGAGCGGGCTGACCTTCCCGGCGAGCTCCAGCACCCGCGATCCCGCCGTACGCGTCAGGACCTCGCCGGCAATCAGCAGCAGGCCCGGTCCGGCGCCCGCGAGGGCGAACAGGGGCCACCGGAGGTCCGCGTCGCTGCGGTGCCGGGCCCGGCGCAGGAAGCGGTAGGCGACGAGGCCGGCCGCCAGGCCGCCGAGCGCGCCCTGCGCGAAGCCGAAGTAGCCCGCCGCGTCGGCCTGCGACGCCGAGGTGTCGCCGGCGCCGAAGACGGGGAGCAGGTCGTCCTGCAGGAAGGTGAGCACCACGCCGACCAGGAACACCGCGACCGCGCCCCAGCAGACGGCGGCCATCACGCGCGGGTAGCGGAAGCCGGCCAGCGCGCCGCCGATCGTGGCCGCCGCGGCGACCGTGCCGCCGACGACCGCGTAGATCCAGCCCTCGGTGTTGATCGTGATGATCGAGACGGCGCCGAGCAGGCCCACGACGAGACCGGCGCCGGTAGCGATGAGGAAGCGAATCGTGGCCCCGGGCTCGCGCCCGCCGCGGGCGACGAACGCCATGACGGCGAGGGCGACGGCCGCGCCAGCGACCAGGCTCGCGGAGACGGCGCCGGGCAACGCGTACGCGGTGGAGGTGACCTCCATCTCGGCGTCCGTGCGGCCGGTGATCGTGGCCCGGGCCGACCACAGCATCGCGGCGGCCCAGAGGACGCCCACCAGGGCCAGGAGCAGGCCACGGGAGGTCGCCCGATCCGGCCCCTGATGCGCCGTTCCGGCCGCCCTGACCTCGCTGTCCGCCTCACTCATGGCCTTCAGCGTACGCGGGCCCACCGACGCTTTCCGACCCCCGGGGAGGGCCTCGCGCGCATGCGAGGATGGACCCGACACACGATGTCGCACAAGCCGAACCCACGAGGTCGAGGAGTACGTGATGGACGCCCAGTTTTCCGTGCCGGTGCCACGGAACGAGCCCGTACGCGCCTATGCGCCCGGCAGCCCCGAGCGGGCCTCGCTGCAGGCGCGCGTGGAGTCCCTGGCCGCCGAGCGGCTGGAGCTGACCAACACGATCGACGGCGTGCAGCGGATGGCCGGCGGCGAGCGGATCGACGTCGTCCAGCCGCACAAGCGGCACCACGTGCTGGGCGTCACCGGCAACTCCACGCACGAGGACGCCGCGGCCGCCGTGGCCGCCGCCAAGCGGGCCGCTCCGGCGTGGCGGGCGCTGCCGTACAGCGAGCGGGCCGCCGTGTTCCTGCGCGCCGCCGAGATGCTGGCGGGCGGCTGGCGGGACACCCTGAACGCCGCCACGGTGCTGGGGCAGTCGAAGTCGGCGTACCAGGCGGAGATCGACTCGGCCTGCGAGCTGATCGACTTCCTGCGCTTCAACGTCGGCTTCGGCGAACAGATCCTGGCCGAGCAGCCGCAGTCGTCGCCCGGCATCTGGAACAGGTTCGACCACCGGCCGCTCGAGGGCTTCGTGTACGCGATCACCCCGTTCAACTTCACCGCGATCGCCGGCAACCTGCCCTCCGCGCCCGCGCTGATGGGCAACACGGTGGTCTGGAAGCCGTCGCCGACGCAGCAGTTCTCGGCGCACTTCACGATGCGGCTGTTCGAGGCGGCCGGCCTGCCGCCCGGCGTCATCAACATGGTCACCGGCGACGGGCTCGCGGTCTCCGACGTGGTGCTCGCCGACCCCGACCTGGCCGGCATCCACTTCACCGGGTCCACGGCCACCTTCCGGCACCTGTGGCGCGAGGTCGGCTCGAACATCGACCGCTACCGGTCGTACCCACGGCTGGTGGGGGAGACCGGCGGCAAGGACTTCGTCTTCGCGCATCCCAGCGCCGACGTGGACGCGCTGCACACGGCGCTGGTCCGCGGAGCGTACGAATATCAGGGCCAGAAGTGCTCGGCGGCCTCGCGGGCGTACGTGCCGCGCGGCATCTGGGAGGGCGGCCTGCGCGACCGACTCGCCGCGACCGTCGCCTCGATCCACTACGGCGACGTCACGGACCTGTCGGTCTTCGGCGGCGCGGTGATCGACGGCCGCGCGTTCGCCAAGCACGCGGCGGCGCTGGACCGGATCAAGAACAGCGCGGCGTGCACGGTGCTGGCCGGCGGTACGGCCGACGACGCCGAGGGCTGGTTCGTGGCGCCGACGCTGGTGGAGTCGAGCGACCCGGCCCACGAGATCTTCACGACCGAGTACTTCGGGCCGATCCTCGGCGTGCACGTCTACGAGGACGGCGACTTCGAGGGCGCGGTGGCACAGGCCGAGTCGGTCTCCCCGTACGCGCTGACGGGCTCGATCTTCGCCACCGACCGCTCGGTCGTGGACTGGGCGGCGACCGCCCTGCGCAATGCGGCCGGCAACTTCTACATCAACGACAAGCCGACCGGCGCAGTGGTGGGCCAGCAGCCCTTCGGCGGCGCGCGCGGCAGCGGCACGAACGACAAGGCCGGCTCGGCGCTGAACCTGCTGCGGTGGGTGTCGCCGCGGACCATCAAGGAGACGTTCGAGCCGCCGACGTCCTGGCAGTATCCCCACATGGGCTGATTGTCCGGTTCGCGGGTCGTCGTCTTTTCTTCAGACTTTTTCCGGGGAAGAAAGGGCGGCGATCCGCGCCGTTTATGAGCGTTCCGGACTTCGAGCGCCGTCTGACCGTTTTCGCGCTCCATTTTACCGCGCGAGACCCGTCCTCAAGGGCGAAACGCCCGGTCGCGACCCTCGTGGTCGGACTGTCTGTGCGGGACAGTCGTTTGTGGAGACGCAAATTGGACGGATCGGGCGAAATCCTGGACGCCGGAGCAACAAAGTGGCAGCTTAGAAGGCATGCCCGACTCTCAGATCAACCCTACGGCTGCCGCTCTGCTCGGCCTGCTCCACGATGGGCCGATGACCGGCGGACAGCTCATGGCGGCCGCAGAACGCCGTCTCGGGCCCTACTGGTCGATGACGCGGAGCCAGGTCTACCGCGAATTGCCGGTTCTCGCCGAGATGGGATATGTCCGCCTCGGAAAGCCGGGACCACGGTCCAGCCAGCCCTATGCCATCACCGCCGCCGGCAAGCGTGCCTTCAGCCGGTGGCTCACCGAATCTCCCGGCCGCGACGCCATCCGTAATCCGGTCGCGCTGCGTGTCGCATTCGGTCAGCAGCACGCCGGTGGCCAGCTCAAGAACCTCTACACCGGCGCCAACGAGTTCCACTCGGAGGCCCTGGCCATGGCTCGCGAGCAGGCCAAGGAGGCCAAGAAGGCCGGCGACCAGTACGGCGCCGCCGCCCTCGAGTTCGCGGTCGCGTACCACAAGGCAGCCCTGAGCTGGCTCAAGACCGCACCGGCGGAGTAACGACGCATCATGGGCCGCCCGGCCTGCGTACGGGCCGGGCGGCGTATTCTTGACCGTCGTGAGTGCAGCCGACTTTCCTGACCAGCTCAAGGCCCTCGACGCCACCCTGCGCAACATCGAGAACGTGCTCGACCTCGACAAGCTGCGCCGGGACCGGGCGGAGCTCGAGGAGCAGGCCTCCGCCCCCGACCTGTGGGACGACCAGGCCCGCGCTCAGGACGTCAACTCCCGGCTGTCGTACGTCTCGGGCGAGATCTCGAAGATGGAGAAGCTGCGGACGCGGCTCGACGACGCAACCCTGCTGCTCGAGATGGCGCAGGCCGAGGGGGACGCCGACTCGGTCGCCGAGGTCGGCGACGAGCTGGTGAAGCTTCACAAGGCCATCGAGGAGATGGAGGTGCGCACCCTCCTCTCCGGCGAGTACGACTCCCGCGAGGCGGTCGTGGCCATCCGGGCCGGCGCCGGTGGCGTGGACGCCGCCGACTTCGCCGAGATGCTCCTGCGGATGTACCTGCGCTGGGCGGAGCGGCACGGCTACCCGACCGAGGTGTACGAGACCTCGTACGCGGAGGAGGCCGGCCTCAAGTCGGCCACGTTCGCCGTGAAGGTCCCGTACGCGTTCGGCACGCTCAGCGTCGAGTCCGGCACCCACCGCCTGGTCCGGATCAGCCCGTTCGACAACCAGGGGCGGCGCCAGACGAGCTTCGCCGGCGTCGAGGTGATGCCGGTCGTCGAGCAGACCGACCACATCGACATCCCCGAGAACGAGCTCCGCGTGGACGTCTACCGTTCGTCGGGTCCTGGTGGACAGAGCGTTAACACCACGGACTCCGCGGTGCGCCTCACGCACATTCCGACGGGCATCGTCGTGACGTGTCAGAACGAGAAATCTCAGCTCCAGAACAAGGCCTCCGCGATGCGCGTGCTGCAGGCGCGACTGCTCGAGCGCAAGCGTCAGGAGGAGGAGGCGAAGCTCGCCGGCCTCAAGCAGGACACCACCGGATCGTGGGGCGACCAGATGCGCTCGTACGTCCTGCACCCGTACCAGATGGTCAAGGACCTGCGCACCGAGCAGGAGACGGGCAATCCGTCGTCGGTCTTCGACGGCGAGATCGACGACTTCATCGAGGCCGGCATCCGGTGGCGCAAGCAGACGCAGATGGCGGCCGGCTGAGCCGGCGGCCCGGCCGACACGCCGTCTGAACGAAGAGTCAGGCGGCGTTCACGGCCCGTGTCGGAACGCCCCGGCGGCGGCCGACATCGTGCAAAAGACGGCGACCGCCGGGCTTGGCGATTTCGTTACACCGCGTAGACTCTCCACCCGTGATTCAGCTCGAGAACGTGACGAAGACGTATCCGAAGGCGTCTCGGCCGTCGTTGGACGATGTCAGCGTCGGTATCGAGAAGGGTGAGTTCGTCTTCTTCATCGGCCCCTCCGGTTCCGGCAAGTCGACGATCATCAAGCTCCTGCTGCACGAGGTCGCCCCCTCGCGCGGCAAGGTGGTGGTGAACTCCAAGGACGTCACCACGATGCGGTCGTGGAAGATCCCGCACTTCCGCCGCTCGATCGGCTGCGTGTTCCAGGACTTCCGCCTCCTGCCCAACCGCACCGCGTACGAGAACGTGGCGTTCGCGCTCGAGGTCATCGGCAAGACCAAGGCGGTCGCCCGCCGGGTCGTGCCCGAGGTGCTCGAGCTCGTCGGCCTCGGCGGCAAGGAGCACCGCTACCCGCACGAGCTCTCCGGTGGTGAGCAGCAGCGCGTCGCGGTGGCCCGGGCCTTCGTGAACCGGCCGCTGATCCTCCTGGCCGACGAGCCCACGGGCAACCTCGACCCGGACACCTCCATCGAGATCATGCGCCTGCTCGACCGGATCAACCGGACCGGCACGACGGTCGTGATGGTCACGCACGACTCCAACATCGTCAACCAGATGCGCCGCCGGGTCATCGAGATCGAGAGCGGGCGGATCGTCCGCGACCAGGCCCGCGGTGTGTACGGCTGAACCAACCGGGCCGCGCCCGCTCATCTTGCAGTCCTGATCTACGAACGCGGAGTCCCGGAAGGAACCCCCGATGCGTTTCAAGTACGTCCTCAACGAGGTGCTGGTCGGCCTGTGGCGCAACGTCACGATGACCATCGCCATGATCATCACCATGTCGGTGTCGCTGACCATGCTCGGCGCCAGCGTGCTGATGTACATGCAGGTCGACCAGATGAAGAACTACTACTACGGGGAGATCGAGGTCTCGATCTTCCTGCGTGAGGACGTCACCGAGGCCCAGCGCAGCGCGATCAACCAGGCGATCGACCAGAGCCCCCTGGTGCAGCAGAAGACCTACGAGAGCCGCGAGGACGCCTGGAAGAAGTTCCAGGTGCTCTGGGCGGACTCGCCGGACTTCGTCAAGTCGGTCGGGCCGGACAGCCTGCCGGAGTCGTTCCGCGTCAAGCTCAAGGACCCGGAGCAGTACCAGGCCTTCGCCGACCAGATCAAGACCCAGCAGGGCATCCAGGACATCGTCGACCAGCGCGAGCTGCTCGAGAAGGTCTTCAAGATCTTCAACGCGATCCAGGTGATGGCCTTGGTGGTGGCGGCCTTCATGGCCCTGGCGGCGCTGATGCTCGTCGGTAACACCATCCAGGTGGCCGCGTACAGCAAGCGCCGCGAGGTCGCGGTCATGAAACTCGTCGGCGCGTCCAACTGGTTCATCCAGGCGCCGTTCGTGCTCGAGGCGGTGGTCGCCGGCCTGATCGGCGCGATCCTCGGCTTCGTGTTCATCTTCGTCAGCAAGGTGGTGCTGCTCGACGGCCGCCTGCAGGCGCTGACGAACGTGCTGACGCCGATCCCCGACGGCAACGTCTGGCTGATGCTGCCACTGCTCGCCGCGGTCGGTGCCGGCGTCAGTGCGATCACCGCGTGGATCACCCTCCGGTTCTACCTGAAGGTCTGAACGAGCCGTTTCGCCCATCGCCGCGCCCTCCCGTACGGGAAGGCGCGGCGATGGCCGTTCTGGGGGATTTCGGCGATTAGTGACGTTACGTCAGGGTACGGTGACTCTTCGTGGAGTCCTATCGTCGTCGACATCGCCGGTTCCGTACCGCGCTGACCGCTGGCCTGAGCGTGCTCTGCGCCGCCGGCCTCGCGCTCGCCGCCCCCGGGTCCGCGTACGCCGACCCCAGCGCCGCCGACGCCAAGAAGGCGAGCCGGGCGGTGGACCGGGCGGAGGCGATCCTCGAGGACGCCACCGTGACGGCCCGCAACGCCGCCCGGCGCCTGGAGGCGGCCACCGCTGCCCTCCCGGCGGCTCAGACCAAGGTCGCCAAGACCCGCGGTGTGGTCGCCGCCGCGTCCGTGCAGGCGGCCACCGCCCGGCGCAAGGCCGACGCGGCCCGGGCGGCGTACGAGCAGACCGCGTCGAGCTTCCAGCTGGCCCAGGGCCGGGTCGACCAGGCGCACGACCGGGTCAACGAGATCGCCGCCGCCTCGTACAAGGGCGGCAACTTCGCCACCGTCAACGTGCTCGTCGGCGCGCGCGGCCCGCAGGACGCCATGGACCGGCTCGGCCTCATCGACCAGGTGATGCGCTCGCAGCAGGAGGACGTCGACGAGCTCATGGTGGCCCGCCGGGAGGCCCGCGTCGAACAGGACCGGGCCGGCCTGGCCAAGCAGGCCGCCGAGGACGCCGAACGCGAGGCCGCGGACAAGCTCAAGGCGGCGCGCGACGCGCAGGCGGCTGCCCAGCGCGCCCGCGCCGCCGTCATCGAGCTCGCGCAGAGCCGCAAGGCAGCCCTGCGCGTCGCCCGCTCCCAACGCGCCGCCGTCCTGGCCAAGTACGAGCAGGCCAAGGCCGAGGAGGCGCGCATCCAGGACGCGCTGCGCGGCTGGGCGCACAAGAACGGCGGCGGCCGCTACGCCGGCGGCGTCCTGCTCATGCCGGTGCACGGATGGAAGACGAGCGACTTCGGCTCCCGGTACGACCCGTACTACCACGTGTGGCAGCTGCACGCCGGAACCGACATAGCCGCGCCCGGGGGCACACCGATCCACGCGGCGGCGAGCGGTCGCGTCATCCAGGCCGGCTGGAACGGCGGGTACGGCAACTACACCTGCATCGTCCACGGCAAGAAGCAGGGCCGCAGCTTCTCCACCTGCTACGGCCACCAGTCCAAGATCCTGGTCCACGACGGCGAGTACGTCCGCCGCGGCGAGGTCATCGGCAGAGTCGGCACGACGGGCGCCTCCACCGGGTACCACCTGCACTTCGAGACGCGCTTCGACGGCGTACCGAAGAATCCGCTGAGCTATCTGCCCGGCTGTCTCTGCTGACCGGAGCGCTAGGATGGAAAGGTCCGGCCGAACGGCCGGGCCTTTTGTCTGTAAGGAGCCCGGACATGCCGCGCGAACAGGGGCGCAAGGTCGTGGCCTCGAACCGCAAGGCGCGGCACGACTACACCATCCTCGACACGTACGAGGCGGGCATGGCGCTGACCGGCACCGAGGTCAAGTCGCTGCGCGCCGGACGGGCCTCGCTGGTCGACGCGTTCGGCCACGAGAACCACGGCGAGATCTTCCTGCACGGCATGCACATCCCCGAGTACACCCAGGGCACCTGGACCAACCACGAACCCCGCCGGGTCCGCAAGCTGCTCCTCAAACGCGAGGAGATCCACAAGCTGATGGGCAAGCTGCGCGACGACGGCGTCACCCTCGTGCCGCTGCAGGTCTACTTCCACAACGGGTACGCGAAGGTCGAGCTCGGGCTGGCCAAGGGCAAGAAGGCGTACGACAAGCGGCAGGACCTCGCCGCGCGCGACGCCAACAAGGAAATCCAGCGCGCGATGGGCCGCCGCAGCAAAGGCATGGACTGACCTGTAACCTCGCCGGGCCCCCTGCTGTCTCGCGCGAAGGACCCGCCGTTGCCCGGCAAGCACTCCACAGGACAACTCGGCCTGCCCCGCTACTCCTTCATCGCGGCGGCCGCGACCCTGCTCGTGATTCTGGTCGCCTGGGTCGCCGTCCGGGCCGCCGGCCCCAGCGAGCACCCGAAGGCTCCCGTGCTGGTCGTGCCCCCGTCGACGCCGGTGGTCGAGGCCGGAGCGGTGCTGCCGGCCACGACCCCCGCCTCGCCTTCGGCCTCGGCCTCGCCTTCGGCCAGTGCATCACCCTCGCGTACGCCCTCAGCGAGCCCGACGCCGTCCCCGTCCCGCACGTCGGCCAAGCCGTCGGCCCGCGCCACCACCAAACCGGCGCCCGTACGTACCACCACCCCACCGCCGGCCGCCGCATCCTTCACCGCCCGCTACCAGACCGGCGCCACCTGGGACCGCGGCCTCATCGCCGGCGTCCAGGTCACCAACACGGGCGCAGCCCCCGGCACCTGGCGGGTGACGATCAGCTACGACTCCCGCGCCGGCATCCGCGTCACCAACGTCTGGAACGCCCAGGTCAGCGGCGGCGGCAACACCTGGACCTTCACCGGCGGCCCGCTCGCCCCGGGCGCCGGCATGAGCTTCGGCTTCCAGGCCACCAAACAGACCCGCGGCACCGTACGCCCCACCGCCTGCGCCATCGGCGGCACGCCGTGCAGCGGGGCCTGATACCGGAATGAATCCCGGGAGCGGACGCGTTAGGCTTACATAGCTGGCGCAGAAGCGGCAGCCCTACGAGGGGGTGACTGGTTTCGACTTCGTACGTGGAGACAGGGGAAGCGAGCCGAGGAAGCCGACGTCGTCTCGAGAATCGGTCGTCGGAAACCAATAAGCGCCAAGGATAACTCCCGCGCTGACTTCGCTCTTGCCGCCTGAGGTAAGTAGCAAGTCTGTCGGACTGAGCACACCTCCGGCTCAGATCTCCGGCATCAGCTAGGAGGTTGGCCAACCGGTCCCGGTCGCGGGGACCGCACGGCGAGATCAATCAGCGACTGGGCCCGTCACACCGACTCGCTCACATGATCGGTGGGGCCGAGTAGAGGCACAGTGAGCTGCGCTCGGAGAAGCCCTGACAAAACAACGAAGGACCCGGGTTCGATTCCCGGCACCTCCACCAGAGGGTTGTTACTTGAACCCATAGCGGCACCGCCCACCAGGGCGGTGCCGCTGTCGTCTCGGACGTAGGTGACCAGCGGAGACACCAGGTCGGCCAGTTCGTCGGCCGCCACGTACGGCCCCTGGTCGTCGGCGTCGAGGTAGAGCTTCGCGAAGAACGCCTGGTTGAGGACCCGTCGACCCCGCTCGCCGGCCCGGCGGTACAGCACTTCCGGGTCCGCCAGCAGGTCGAGCAGGTGGGCGACGGTACCCCGTGCGGCGTCGAAGCCCGGCGCCTGGTCGTCATCGGTCTGCCGTTGCAGACGGGCGCGCTCGTCTCGGACGTCCCTCAGCCGCGCCGCGATCTTGTCCTGCGGCCAGTCCGGGTCGCCCAACAGGTCGAGGAAGCGATCCTCCTTCACGCTCAGCTCTCGCAGCCGGGTTCTTACGCGCGCCTGCACCTCGGCTTGAGCTTCGTGGGAGCCGGTGACCACGTCGTCCATCAGAGCCGTGATCCTGGCCCCGAGGCCCGTGGGCAGAGCCACCGTGGCGTAGTTGTCGAGGACCGCAGACTCGACCTTGGCGATCGGCAGGTAGGGCAGGTCGCAGACGTGCTGCTGACGGCCCCGGCAGAAGTAGTAGAAGTGCAGGGCGCCGGTCTTGCTCTTGCCACGCATGACCATCAGCCGGCGCTTGCAGCGGGCGCACCAGACTGCGCCCTTGAGGTAGTGGTTGTGAGTCCGCTCGCGGACGCCGCCCGCGCGCCGCAGCTCCAAGGCCTGCTGCACCTGCTCGAACAGATCGGGCGTCACGAGTGGTTCGTGCCGACCCTGGAACTCCTGCCCTCGGTATTCGACCCGGCCGAGGTAATAGCGGTCGCGAAGCAGGTTGCCGAGCGAGTTGATCGAGATGGGCAAGCCAGTGGGGTAGCGGCGCGTCGGCTTGGTGCGTAGACCGGCGTCCGTGAGGGCTTCGATGAGCGCGTGGAAGCCGTAGCCCCCCGTGGCGTACAGCTCGAAGGCCATTCGGACCAGCGGGCCTCGGACTGGGTCGACGGCGACAGTCCGTACCTCGCGTCCCTCGAAGGTCTCGCGGACGTTGAGGTAGCCGATCGGTGCCCGGCCGACCGAGCCGCCGCGCATGATCTTCTGGCCCATCTTGTAAGCGATGTCGGCGCCGGACGCCCGAGACTGGTACTCATTGACGCCGTCGAGCACGGTCGCCACCAGGTCTCCGATGGCGTTGTCCTCGGTGTAGTCCATGACCGAGATCAGCGTGACGCCGGCCTTGCGTAGGTCCCGCTTGGTGATCGCGGCGTCGATGCTGTTGCGGTGCAGCCGCGAGCGGGCGTAGACGAGCACGTAGTCGATGCCCTGCTCGGCCTTGAGGCGGGCCATCATCTCCTGGAAGACCGGCCGCCGATCCGTCGAGGTCGCGGAGCGTCCCGGCTCCACGAACTCCGCGACGATGTCCGCGCCCAGCTCGCCGGCGCGGCGCTGGACGGCCGCTCGTTGTGCCGGGAGGGAGATGCCCTCGGGGTCGTAGTCGGTGTTGACCTGGCCGGCCGACGAGACCCGCAGGTAGGCGAAGGCCCGCTTGCGGTCGGTGCTCGTCGGCCGGTCGTGGCGGCGCGTGCTGGGCGCCATGTCGTCCTCCATCACTTGTCGTCGGTGCGCTTCTGTCGTTCTCGGGCTATGTCCTCGGCGATGAGGGCCAGAGCGCGGGCGAGGAGGTGTTCATCGACCCTCACCACGCGCCGCTCCCGCTTTCGGCGGCGGCCCGTCACGGATGTCCGCGAGTCGTCCGTCCGCGCGTCGACAGGCGCAGACGCGCGCGTGACGGCGGACGTCCGTGCGGACGATTACGTCTCCGCACGCCACCTGCCCCGGCTGACCTGGCGTGCCTCGCCGTCGGTGGCGAGCTGTTGCAAGCGGTCGTAGATCCATGTGCGTCCCATTCCGGTGAGGTCCTTGAGTTCCGGCACGGACAGGCCGGCCTCTGGCGCGGTGCTCAGTGCTTCGCGCAGGGTCTGTTCGGGATCCGGGAGGGTGACCAGCTCCCGGCGTAGGGGTTCGAGGGTGCGATCGATGGGGTACCTGGCCGCGGTGCGACGGACGTCGTCGTCGGTGACCAGGAATGCGCGAGCGCGGCGTGGCTGGTTGAAGCCTTCGGCCGAGATGAGGAACTTGCCGGGGGCGTCGAGCGTGTGAGCGTGCCAGCCGGCGGCGAGCATGCCCTTGTCCAGGACGAGATCGACGTCCCGTCGTTCACGGACCCTCAGGCAGACGCGTACGTCCATCTGTGAGCGGATGGTGCCCTCGCCCATGGCTTTCTGAGTTGGTCGCTGTGTCGCGGTCAGCAGGGTTACCAGGGGCGCGCGTCCCCTGCGGCCGATAGAGTCGGCCGCCTTGACGGCGTCCGGTGCGTTGTCCGGCAGTTCGGCGTACTCGTCGACGACGACCACCAGGGCCGGCGCTTGCGGCGTGGGCGTCCAGATACGTGCCGACTCGTCGCCCAGCGCCCGAGCGCGTCGTTCGAGCCGTGCGACGGCCTCCTTCATGAGCGCCGTTGCCTCGGCCGGGGTGGTAGCCAACTCCTTGAGGCACGACTCCCACGGGCGCAACTCCATGCCGCCCTTGAGGTCGACGCCCCACAGCTCGACGTCCTCGCAGGCGACCAGATTGCCGACGATCGTGTTGAGGACGCCGCTCTTGCCCGAGCCCGAGATCCCGCCGATCAGCACGTGCCGACCCAGGATCGAGATCTGCACCGGCTCGGCATCCTCGAAGACGCCAAGCGGGATCGGGTCAGCGATGGACCGAATCGATGGCCCCGGCCACGGCAGGACGTTGGCATGTGGGTCTTCCGCCAGTACTCGAACCGATACGCGTCCCGCGTGGGCCGGGTCCGCCTCCACTCGGACGGCACCCGGCCGGGTGCCGAAGCTGGACTCGATCGCAGGAACCCGAGCTATGACGTCGGCCGTCGTCTGGCCGTTTTGCAGGGCGATGCGGGCACGCCAGCCCCACGCGTCCACGACGGCCGACATGACGCGGGAGCCAGCCAGACCGATCTTCTCGGCAACGTCGGGCCACGCCTCGATGGTGCGTTCCACGCGGACGCGAGCCCGGCGCCGGCGGTGCGCCCACCAGGGCGCGCCACCAACGACGGTGATCAGCAGCAGTACTGGTTGAAGCGGGTCGCGGGCCGGTCCCAGCGCTGTGGCGATGCTGAGCCAGACGCCCGCAGCAGCCGTCGCGATGGCGGCGTAGCGGCGTTCCGCCCGTCGTTCGACCAGCGGGCTTAGGAGCAACACCACGACCCCGCAGAGGGATAGCCCGGCGATCCACGGCCACCAGGCAGGGTCTCGGTGATGGAGGTACAGGGCGGCCACGTCCAGGGCCGCAGCCGTGCCGATCGGTGCGAGTTCTGAGCGATAGCGGAAGATCAGGCGGCCCAGGGCCGCGAGCGCGTCGAGGAACCGGGGCTCGTTGGGGGCGAGCAGGACCGGCTGGGTATGGCGATTGCGCCAGCGACGGTGCCGCCGGTTGAGGGCTCTCATCGCGGCGTGATCTCGTCGCGAAGGTACGACAGGTGGTCTGGCTCGCCTTCGGCGTACGCCGCCAGTGCGGCACGGACGGCGGCCAGCAGGTTGGCGTACAGGAGTCGCGCGTCGGTCGCGTGTATACCGAGCCGGTCGATCTCAGCGAGTAGGAGCGGGATGTCCGCGAGCGCCGTCCAGACCGCGAGTGGTGTGCGGGCGTCGAGGGCTTGGGCGAGGTGGTTTCGGATGGCCTCCTGGTCGAGTACGTGGCCGATGAGTCGGTCCTCCTTCCGGTAGGGGTCCATCAGATGTGCAGTCCGGCGATGAAGCGGGCGAGGCCGCGGAGCGCGTCGCCGAGGTACGGGCCGAGTGACGAGGCTGCGAGGAGATAGCCGAAGACGATGCAGACCAGCGCTTGCCAGATCGGGAGCCGGGCGTACCGCCAGAGCAGGTAGACGAGCAGGCCCAGCAGGAGCGTGGCGGACACGGACAGCGTCAACGCGCACCCCCTTCCGAGTGACGTCGAGCTGGGCGTACGTGTCCCTTCCGTCGCTGCCAACGGGTGCGGGCGAGGCACTTCCGGCAGGCCGAGCCGTTTCGATCGGACGGGATGGCGCCGCAGATGCACCGGGGGTTGTTGATGAGATGCCTCCTTCCTCGTGAAGCCGCACCCCGGTCTCCGATCCGCTCGACACTCCTAGACATGTACATCATGTTCAGAGGTGCCGCGACGGCCAAGACGTCTTATGTGGAGATTCGGGATCCGCGACTTCGTGCTCCGAGCGAGGCGATTGCCTCGATGTCGTAGAGCATGTGGGAAGACGGCAGGACGTGATCAGGTCATGGCTGGACGTGCTGAAGATGTCTCGCCTATCGTGAGCTTTCTGTCCAGACGTCCCTTTCTCGCTCGCTCGCCGTCCCTAGACGTCCTAGCCGAAGAAGACGATGCCGAACGAACGCCTGCGCACGACCATCTTGGAAAAGGGCCTGACGCCCGTCGAGCTGGCCGCCGCCCTGAACGTCGATCCCAAGAGTGTCGAGCGATGGATCAGCGGCCGTACGCCCTATCGACGTCACCGGTACGCGGTCGCTGCCAAGCTGGGAGTGGATGAGGCGTACCTCTGGCCTGATGCGCTCACCCGCGACCAGGTCGCCAGCGCCTCAGAGAGCGAGATCGTCAACGTCTACCCGCATCGTTGGACTGTGCCTTCCGAGCTGTGGCGCAACGTCTTCACCAACGCGGAGCGGGAGATCGGGGTCCTGGTCTACAGCGGTTTCTTCCTTGCGGAGGATGCCGGCGTGCAGCGGGTTTTCCGGAAGAAGGCCGACGAAGGCGTACGGGTTCGCATACTCCTCGGCGATCCGGACAGCCCCTCCGTTTCCCAGCGAGGGAAGGACGAGGGCGTAGACGACGCGATGGCCGCGAAGATCAGAAACGCCCTCGTGCTGTATCGACCGCTACGCGACGTGGACGGCATCGAGTTTCGACTGCACGACACGGTGCTCTACAACTCGATCTACCAGTCCGATGACCAGCTCCTGGTTAACACCCACATCTACAAGACTCCCGCGACGTCCTCGCCCGTGCTGCATCTGCGACGGGTGGCCGGCGGCGACATGGTGTCGACATACCTTGAGAGCTTCGAGAAGGTGTGGGACGAAGCCCGACCCTTGGACGAGGCGTAATGGCAGCCAGCCGCATCGACTCTTTCGACGACCCGACGGCCCCAAAGGCGAACAGCCTGGTGCCGTCGGTGAACGTTGTCGTCGTCAACGAAGCCGGCGACATCCTGCTCATCCGCCGGAGCGACAACGACAACTGGGCCCTGCCCGGCGGCGCCATGGATCTTGGTGAGTCGCTACCTGACGCCGGAATCCGGGAGACGCTGGAAGAGACGGGGATCAGCGTCGAGATCACGGGTCTTGTCGGCATCTACACGGATCCACGCCACGTGATCCTCTACACCAGCAACGGTGAGGCACGGCAGGAGTTCTCCGTTGTCTTCACGGCTCGGCCGATCGGTGGTCAGCCGACGCCGAGCGATGAGTCGCGCGAGGTGGTGTGGGTTTCGCCATCCGATGTTCAGCAGCTCACGATGGATCGCTCGATGCGGATGCGTCTGGAGCACTACCTGGGGCAGGGCGAGACCCCGCATCTTGGATAGCGATTGGGTCGGTGCTGGCGCGGACGTCTTTGCAGCGCTCGGCACGGTAGGCGCCTTCGCCACAGGTTTTCTGTTGCTGCGTCGAGAGATGCGGCGGGAAGCGAGCCGCACGGAAGACGAGCGCCGTACTCAAGCCGCCCAGATCAGCGCGTGGGTGGAGCTGTACACACGCCCGGACGGATCACGGGAGCTGGCTTTTCACATCCACAACGCGAGCGCCATGCCGATCTATGAGGTTGAGCTGCCCCTGCCCGGTGCAGAAGGCACGGAGAACGTGGAGTTCGTTGGCCTGGTGCCGCCAGGCCAGACGATCCGCAGGCCGGCGCCGTCTGACTGGTTGCGCACCTACAGGGATCCTGAGCCGGTGGAGATCGAGTTCCAGGACAGTGCTGGGCGACGTTGGCGGCGTGATGAGCAGGGGACGTTGCGCGAGTCCAGTTAGCCGGCCTGGCGGAGGAGTTCTAGCACGCGCTGTTCCGCCGCAAGGATGCGCGGGGTGGCCTCGCTGATGGACCGGGCGACGACGTCGCCTTCCGGATAGCGCTGCAAGATTTCGTCCAGCCTGGCGCGTCCTTCTACGGGATTGCCGTCCGGACTGGTGGTCATGTCGCAGTAGATGAGCGCGTCCAGGAGTGCGGCGTTCGGCGGCGCGAACTCGTCCGCCAGGACGTCTCCCAGGCCGCGGTTCCTGGCCTCGATATCCGCGCAGGAGTGGTAAGCCACCAGCGAGCAAATCTCCTCGGCCGCGCCCGCATTCCGTAGGTACCGGGCGCCGTCGAGCGAATGCAGTCCCGTGTCCTGCACGGTGGGGGAGTAGCCGATGTCATGCAGCCATGCCGAGCAAATCAGAAGATGTGCGCCGTCACCCGCGATGTGCGCAACGGTCTCCGCCTTGCGGCCCACGCCCTGCGAGTGGTTCCACCGCCGGGGAAGCGCAGCGGCGAGCAACTGTTCGGCCAGGTCGCGAGCCCACTGATCAGGATCCACAAGCTAGAGGGTAGGTGACTTCGTCCCCGACCTGTCGCTGACGAATCGGCCTTTGCCGTGGACAGGGTGGACCAGGCCGGCGCCCTCCAGCTCGGCCAGCGCGTGCCGAGCGGTGCCCCGCGATACTCCGTAGCGTCCAGCCAAAGCCGCTTCGCTGGGTATGGCTTCACCGGGCTGTATGGAGCCGGATTCGATCAGCTCTCGGAGTTCTCGGGCTATCCGCCGGTACTGCGGCGTCTGATCCGCGGCGCCTTCGGTCTGCCCGACGACCTGTCGGCCCCGGCCCGGGGAACTGCTGAGGAGGCCGTCTGCGGCCAGCACGTCGAGTGCCCGCCGGAGCGTGTTCCGGGCGACGCCGTACTCGCCGCACAACGCTGACTCTGACGGGAGCAAAGAGCCAGGTGGGAACTCGCCATTCTCGATCCGACCACGGATCGCCGCTGCAATGGCGTGGTAGGCGCCCCATGCGGTTGCCCGTGCGCTCACCCGGCTCCTTCGGTCTCCTGACCTCAGTGAGCCTAACGGTGAGCTGTCAGTCGGCCGTATCCACGACGCCGGCCGCCGTCGCCCGGTTGAGGATCCTCGCCAGCTGCTCTGCCACGGCGGGCGTCACAGGGCCGAGGATCACGATGGCCTCGCCATCACGATTCAAAGCGCCGGTTAGCAGTGGGAAGTGCCGGCCGACGTCGAAGCCGGCGTCCTCCAGCGCAAGCGCGAGGATGTCCGCCGTCCTCTGAGCCCACGGTTCTGGACCTGACTGCACCGACACGACGGCCACCTTTCCTGCTGCAAGACGTGCGCTCAGCGTCTCGTCTGCATCGATCGTGGTGAACCGCAGCGGTGGGACGTCTAGGGACGTCTTGGGTAGGCTGGGTGTCTGTTTCCTTGGCCGGAAGGGGTCCGAGGAATGAAGCATCCGCTTGCCCGGGCACTGAAAGGTGCCGGCCTCACTCGGAACGATGTCGCGTCTCGGTTAGGCGTTGACCCGAAGACCGTTGACCGCTGGATGGCTGGTCGGACGCCGTATCCGCGCTATCGGACGGCCCTGCGGCGCATGACCGGCTGGGCTGAGGCGGACCTGTGGCCGGTTGGCCCGCCCGACGAGCTGGCGTCGTCGGACGAGCTGGTCTGCATATACGGGCAGAGGTCTGCGGTGCCCGTAGAGGTGTGGCGGCGCCTGCTCGGTGAGGCTGTCCAGGAGATCGGCATCCTGGCATACAGCGGCCTCTTCCTCGCCGAGGATGCGACGGCGCAACGGATGCTTCGCGAACGTGCGCGGGCTGGCGTACATGTGCGGATAGTGCTCGGTGCCTTGAACGGCGAGCAGGTCGAACGGCGGGGAGCCGAAGAAGGCATCGAGGAAGCCATGAGCGCCAAGATCCGGAATGCGCTGGTGCTCTACCGGGCGCTGTCGGACGAGCCCGCGGTCGAGGTAAGGCAGCACGACACGGTGCTCTACAACTCGATCTACCGCGCTGACGATCAGCTCCTGGTCAACGCCCACGTCTACGGACAACCGGCGTCCCACGCTCCGGTGCTCCACCTCCGTCAAACGTGTGGAGACGGGATGGCGGACACCTACCTCCACTCGTTCGAGCAGGTCTGGGCATCGAGTCGCGTAGTCGGTTAGTGTCCGCCTGAAGCAGGACGTGGCCCGCGCCCACCGCTGCCGCGCCAGGCTTGCGCGGGCGTCAGTAACGGGGTCAAGGGCAGGGTCTGTCCGTTCCAGGCCGGCGTTGCGCTCGGGTGACGCACAGACTCAATAGGCGCCGCTCGCTTGGACAGCCGGTCGGCCGTGGAACGACACTCGCTAGGACTCGGAGCGCCACAGGTGCAACGCGCAGTCCAAGGCGCCCACCACCGCCGAACACGTCGGTGACCCGATCGCTTGCTGTGCTGCGGACGATACATAACCGGTCCTCGCGGCTCGGGCAGCCCGGCCGCACGAGCTCACAGGTCACGTACGGCCGGGGCCTCTCGGAAGCCGGCGGTCCAATGTTTAGCGATCTGACATCCGGCTGCTCCATGACTCTGCCGACCGCGTTGCAACACCGACACCGCGTCTAGCCGGACGTCCTGGCATGTCAAGTCGTCCACGGTGCTCTGCTAGAGGTGTAAGCAGCGGAAGGCCGCGTTTGAAGACGACGTGCGGGAACGTTCGTTCTTGGCCTGTCAGTCCTGTGCTGTGGCGGAGCCCTTCGGCAGCCCGCGACGCGGCTCGAACTGAAAGGGCTCCCGTCGGCAGAGCCTGCCGAGCCCGGCGATGCCGGAACCCCGCGGCCCGCCGCCCGCACGCAGGACGGGCAGTCGGGGACATGCAGCACAGCAGCGCTCACTCGGAGCCGCCGTTGCTGCGCCAGCGTTGCCCGTGGGTCAGTAATGAGGTGAACGAGACGGTCGGTTCCTCCGCAAGCTGGCGAACAGTAAGCCCAAGGGTTGAGCCAGTACCCAAGTCCACGCGACTTCGCGCCTGCGTGCCATCTGGAAGGTGACCGAGCCAAGCACGCAGCTGGACTTCAACATTCGGTGACCAGTCGCTCGCCCTGGGTTCGCGATCATGAGCGGAACGATGTGCTACGAGTGTCATATCTACGTTCGGGCGGCCCAGGATAGAGTACGCCAGGAACGAATCAAGCGACCAAGCTGCGAGAAGGCTTGGCCTAGCGCCAGCCAGGCAGAAATCGTTAGCGGTATGCATCGACGCCAGGTGAGCGGCTAGCGGGGCCGAGAGGGGAACACGTGGACACCGTCGCCGACGTAGTGCGAAGGTTGTGGGGGCTTTGCAATGCCCTACGAGACGATGGAATCTCGTATCACGAGTATCTTTCTGAGCTAAGCACCTTACTCTTTCTTAAAATGGCTGAGGAACGAGCAGTCGTAGACCGCCTCGGGGATGTTCCCTCGTGGTCCGACCTCTCCGGGCAGGAGGACGACTCGCTGCTTGAGCGCTATCGGTACCTACTTCGCGCAGCGACAGCATCAGCGGATCCTCTGATTAAAGAAATCTTTTCTGAAACCGACACGAAGATCAAATCTTCGCACGCTCTTCGCAGACTCGTTGACGGAATTTCGGAAATCGAGTGGTATCAAGGCGGCTCGCAGATCATCGGCGACATCTATGAAGGGTTGATTGAGAAGAACGCCTCTGAGTCTCGATATGGCGCTGGCCAGTACTTCACACCCCGCGCCCTAGTAGAGGCAATGGTTACTGTTACCTCGCCGGCACCCGATGACGTCGTTTATGATCCGGCGGCGGGTACAGCGGGATTCTTGGTATCTGCTGCTTCTTTTAGTGATGTCGGCGGCAAGTATGCGGACATCCGTGGGCAAGAACTGGTACAGGATGTTCATCGCATGGCTCTGATGAACGTTCTGCTGCACGGCTATCGAGGCGACTTAGGCCTAGGCGACACCCTTTCGCTCGACCCGAGTCGGTTGGGCGCTACGCTTTGCCTAAGCAACCCTCCCTTCGGAATCCGGGGGGGATTGGCACCTAACCAGCAAACATTGTTGCGCTTCCCCACATCGAATAAACAGTTGGCCTTCCTGCAGCACGCTTACACATCTCTGCGTGCCGGTGGGCGGGCAGCCGTTGTGGTTCCCGACAATGTCCTTTTCGAGACGGGGGTTGCGTCTTCAATTAGGACTCACCTCCTAGACAATTTCGACGTGCACACCATTCTCCGCCTTCCGCCAGGGATTTTTTATGCGACAGGCGTGCGGACATCGGTGCTGTTCTTTGCGAATACGAAGCCGACAAGTGTCGTATGGACCTACGATCTACGATCCAGTGGCGTCTCTTTCACGAAGAAACGCCAACTTATGTCTGCCGACCTCAAGCATTTTATCAGCGTATTCGGCGCAGACCCATTAGGTGCGGCGGAGCGAACGGCCGAGGACCTTTTTTACCCTACCGATCGGGCCTCGTTGCGCGGCCTGGGAGACACACTTGATATCCGTTCGCCGAATGTGCGTGGTCAAGCGACTCGCTTGACCCCAGAGGCGATGATCGAATCATTGGTCGAGGAACTCCAGAGTGCGTTATCGGTAGCGCACGACATGGCTCAGCTAATCTCGGAGCCATATCCGAGGGACGCATCGCAATGACTATTCCGAAGAGTTGGTTGGCTTATCGGATTGATCAGGTTGGCGACGCTGCCGTTGGCCAACAGAAGCTTCGAGAGGCATCAGGTACCCGGCTCCCCTATCTCCGAGTAGCCAATGTTCAAGATGGCTATCTGGACTTGACCGAGATTTCAGAGATGACGTTTTTGGACGCGGAGCGTCATCTGCTGAGACCGGGAGACGTCGTCCTGTGTGAGGGGCAAAGTAAGGAGCTTGTGGGGCGCGCGGCGCTTTATAGTGGCGAGCTAGATACTATTGCTATACAAAATCACATCATTCGCTTCCGAGCTGGGCCCCTAGTCCTACCGGAATATGCGCTGCAGGTGTTCCGTGCTTACCAAAAATCCGGTGTTTTCTCGAGAATTTCCAAAGGAACAACTGGCATCGTGAACCTCGGCATTGGGCGATTCCGTGCCCTGCCGTTCCCACTGCCGCCTTTAGACCTGCAGCGAGAATTAGCCTCTAGATGCGAGGAACTGCAGCTTCTTGTTGACCAGACCTCATCCATACTCGGCTCTGTAGAGAAAACACTCAAGGACCTGGTTCCTATTGCGGCCGATGACGCTATCCTCGGCAATCACTCCTCATCATGGAGCCAAGGTAAGTCCGGCGTTAGCCCTTGGCCGCTTAAGGCCGCCGCCGACGTGGTCGAGTCTGGTGCACCCATCACGTACGGGATTCTGAAGCCCGGACCAGACGTTGAGGACGGGATCCCCTACATTCGCGGGCAGGATCTGCAGCAGTGGCATATTCGTACGGACAAACTACTGCGTTGCGGCACGGAAGTCGCTCAACGCCACGTGCGGTCCAAGTTGCGTCCCAACGATGTCCTGTTAGGAATCATTCGGCATACCAGGGTGGCTCTGGTGCCTGAGGAACTTAATGGCGCTAATATCACTCAGGGCACTGCTCGGCTGCGAGCGGCTAGCGGTATCGATCCAAGATATTTGGCGCATTGGCTCTCCAGTCGAGCAGCTCAGGCGTGGCTTCAGGGCCATATGCGCGGTATCGATATGCCTGGTCTTAACCTGCGAGATGTGCGGCGCCTGCCAGTTCCGATTCCTGACCCAGTTGAACAAGGTCAGATCGTGGATCGCTTAGAACAGTTAACCGCTAAGGTCGCCTCGCTGGAGCAGTTACTTACTACCGGTAAGGCTTGGATCGAGACTCTCGAACGAGAGGTCTTTAAGTCGATCGTTTACGGCGACATTGCAGCGCGGGCTTCCGATGAGTGGAGGGAGGCCGTAACAGATTGGAGACCAAACGTTCAAATCCCAGAACTTCTGCCAGTCGCCGATGCCATCTTGAGGAAGGCGCTTACGGGGGCTGAAGCCGATGCCGAGGCGGCCAGCCAGGATGTGTCTGAGACAAAAGATCAGGGGGTGTCGGTTCCAGTGTCGGGAGCACAGACGGTCAAACCAAGCGAACTCATTGCGGCACTGGTCGATCTAGGCGGAGACGCCAGCCCTGAGGACCTGTACACCCGGCTCGGTTTGAGCGAAGCAGGCGTCGACAGTTTCTATCTAGCGCTTAGAGAATCAGTTGCCAGTGGCGATATCCGTTTGACCTCTGAAGGTCGGACCGAACCGCAGCGGCTGGTAGTGGCTCAGTGAAACTTCAATCTCTGTACCTAGAATCCTTCAAGAATCTGAAGGATTTTACGATAACGTTCGATGGCGGTTCTTCGGTTACTGCTCTCGTTGGTCGCAATGGAACAGGAAAATCGAACGTTCTCGAAGCCTTAACACTAATCTTTCGTGACCTCGATCTTGGCCAGGCGGCGTCGCTCACCTTCAAGGTTGTATACGAGTGTCGCAGTAGCAAGGTTGCGGTTAGTGGTACTGCCGGCGGGAGAGATTACCGAGTAGAAGTGGATGACGTCTCGGCCCCGGCGCGTTCGGTTGTTGGCGAGAGCGGTAGGCGGCTAAGGCCGGACTTTGTCTTTGGATACTACTCCGGTCCATCGAACCGGCTCGAGCAGCACTTTGTACAACATCAAGAGCGTTTCTATCAAGACTTGGTTAAGGGACGAGAAAACCCTTTAAGGCCTTTATTCTATGCGCGGGCAGTTCACTCCAATTTCGTTCTTCTAGCCTTTTTTCTTGAGGACGATCCTCAAGTGCGGAAGCTCTTGCAGGAACACTTAGAGATCGAGAGCCTGGACTCTGTATTATTTGAGCTCCAGCAGCCGGAGTGGAAAAGTCGATCGGGCGATCCACGTTTTTGGAATTCGCGTGGCACTGTCCAGGTTTTTCTAGACGCGCTATACAAATACTCCATGGCGCCGATGCGACTCAATCCGCGAGTTGCCTCGGGCGGTCGCCGTCCCGTGCGAAGAGAGCATCTCTACCTTTTTCTTCCTTCAGCCGAAGAGATTCGTCAACTGCGATCCTTTTATGGTAGTAATCAGGAGTTCTTTAAAGCGCTCGAAAGTACGTATATCTCAGACCTTATTTTCGACGTTCGCATCCGCGTCATACTTCGTAAGGCCGGCGCGCCGCTCACGTTCAGAGAACTTAGTGAGGGCGAACAGCAGCTGCTTCTAGTGCTCGGCTTGATGCGATTCACTAGAGAAGATGAATCGCTTTTTCTTCTGGATGAGCCGGATACCCACCTTAACCCCTCCTGGAGCGCACAATACAGACGATTCCTTGAGAGGTTCGGCGGCCTTGACGATAAGTCCCACGTAGTCTTGGCGAGCCATGATCCGCTTGTTGTAAGTGCGCTTAAGAGGCGCGAAGTCAGGATTCTACAGCGAGCGGCTGGTGGTTTGGTTCGAGCTGTTGAGCCTGAGGAAGACCCTCAAGGAATGGGCGTTAGCAACCTCCTGATGAGCGACGTCTATGGACTACGTGCGCCACTCGACGTCGAGACTCTTGAGAAGATCGATAGGAAGAGGATTTTGGCCGCTCAAGACACGCTCGACGAAGCGGAGGCGGTTGAATTGGCCGCTTTGGCCGAAGACCTGTCGGCTATGGGGTACCTGATGGAGGATCAAGATCCTGATTATGCAAGGTATCTTCAAGCTAAGTACGGCGCGGACCGTGGAATGACCTTTACCTTCGATACTAGTGCCAGCGAGATCGTCGATGATGTCTTAAGCAGTGGATCTGGAGAGTGAAGTATGAGGCATGTCGCTCTCGAGCGAATCGAGGCGGTAATTCCGGGGCAGTGGCATTCCAGAGCCAAGCAGGTAAACGACGAATTGATGGCAGCAACTGACGCCGGTGCTCGTAGGAAGATAATCAAAGACAACTCAGACCTCTGGCGGGAAGCGGGCCGGTATCTCGCCACCGTAATGGAGGGAAAATGTTGGTACTGCGAAGTTCGCGATGTTCGTTCCGATCATCCTGTCGACCATTTTCGACCAAAGGGTCGGGTATCTGGTGAAGTTCATGGTGGGTACTGGTGGCTTGCGTTCGCTCTAGAGAACTATCGTTACTCTTGTACCTTTTGTAACAGTCGACGCATAGACGTTGAGGGTGGCTCGGATGGGGGAAAGCAGGATCACTTCCCTCTCTCGTCTAATGGTGTGAGGGCGAAGGGTCCTGGTGATCCTCTGAGCCTTGAGTATCCTCTCCTATTGGATCCGGCTGATGATCACGATGTTTCGTTGTTGCTTTTCGACGAAACTGGCATCCCCTCCGTCAATGCAGCTCACGCAACTCCGAACGACGCGAAGAGAGTCGCGACTAGTATCGACCTGTATCACTGGCGACATCGAGCACTGACGTCTGCTAGGAGGATGGTATTCCGGAAGGTGGCCATCGTATGTGCCGAAGCGGACGCGCTTCTTAGGAAATTCGAGAGTACAGGGGACGACGCTTTACGGCTACAGCGACTAAGGATGATCCGGGGTCTCAGCCAAATGGCTGATAGGGCGTCTGAGCACTCTGCTGCTGCCTTCTGTGCCTTGCGTGGACTCCGTACTGCGAGTAGGAGCGCGACGGAAGCCCTAGAGCTGCCGTAGAAGGCTGGCGCCGCAGGGGTAGTCGTTCACCGACATTTTTCTTCTAGTCCGGAACGCAGTGTCGCATCGTCGCGTTGAGTACATGTAGCTCAAATTCGCCGTTTGCGGATACCACTCCGACATTGCTGGTG
The DNA here is from genome assembly GCF_040677315.1 of Actinoplanes sp. NPDC049316. NCBI lineage: Bacteria > Bacillati > Actinomycetota > Actinomycetes > Micromonosporales > Micromonosporaceae > Actinoplanes > Actinoplanes sp. NPDC049316. Next base: position 91,106 of record NZ_JBFAQM010000018.1, read on the forward strand.
CCACGTGATCGCGATTCCTCGCTGTTGGCTGTGCGTCAACAACTTCGCTCGGAGTCTTCGAGGGTGATTGACGAGGGCGGTGCTCAGCCGAGCCAGCCGGCGGTGGGAGCTCAAGTAAGCGGTACTCCTCGGCGACTCGGACAGTCCTTCCGTGTCACAGCGAGGTAAGACGAAGGCGCCGACGACGCGATTGCCGTGAACACTTGGGGCGCCCTGGTGCTGTGCCGGCCACTGCGCGACGTGGACGGCTCCTCCGTCGGGTGATGCGTGATAACGCTGAGCGCGGGGTTGGAGTCCGCTCGCCCGCAGAATCCTGACCGACTGATCCGCGCCTCCCACGACGGGTGAGATCGAGCCGTTCGTACGAGCGCGTCATGTCGCCCGGCGAGCGCGGGGAACTAGGATTTGAAGATGGCTACTGCAAAAGTTGTGATCGAAGATACTGGCGAGCAGGTCGGCACTGCCGAACGAGATGAAACGTCCAATGCCAGTCGAGTCACGGTCGACGGTGTGGAGTACGACGTCGTCCGGGAATCCTGGTTTGGTCCGGAACTCGTGATCGGCGTGCGATCTTTGGCGGCTGAATAAGCGGAATGCGTGTAGGGGTGGGTGCCCATAGCCCGTCCATCGTTGGTTCGGCCGGGGCGGCCAAGTGCCCGTCGAGACCGCGTGATGGTCCTGCAAGGGCTTGGACAACATCACGAGGTCTCATCTGCGGTCGCATCGGAATGCATCACGTCTCCGAGGGCAGCGCGCAGAGTGCCCATGTCCACTACTGGGTTCGAATAAGCGGACAGCAGCTCCACGGCTGACGGCCCCTTGTTCGCGGACTGCGCGAACCGGGGGCCGTTCCGGTATTCCGCTCCGGGGGCCGAGCCCTCGGACGCCCCGCGGTGCGATCGTCGCGCTGGGTAGGTGGGCTCGGCGGGTTGGGTTCGGGGCACGTGCCGTCGACTCGCTGACGCTGCGCCTGCCTGTACCGACGCCATGATGGCGTTAGGCTCGCAGACCATGGGGCCGCTCATCTTCAGTCTCAACGTCACCCTCGACGGTTGCGTCGACCACCAGGAGGGGATCGCCGACGACGAGACGCACGCCTTCTTCACCCGTCTCATGGACGAGAGCGGGGCAATGCTGTGGGGTCGCGTCACCTACGAGATGATGGAGAGCTCCTGGCCGGCCGTCGCCCGCGACGAGGAGGCGCCGCCGGCCATGCGTGAGTGGGCGGTCAAGCTGGAGGCCAAACCCAAGTACGTGGTGTCGTCGACGCGTACGGACTTCCCGTGGGCCAACAGCCACCACATCGCCGGTGACCTGCGCAAGGGTGTGCAGAAGCTCAAGGACGTGACCCCGGACGGGATCCTGCTCGGGAGCGGCAAGCTGGCCACCGAGCTCGACCGGCTGGACCTGATCGACGAGTACAGGATGCTCGTCCAGCCCATGATCGCCGGTCACGGCCCGACGCTGCATGAGGGTGGGCTGCCCGGCACGCGCCGGCTCGAGCTGCTCTCGGCGGAGCCGCTCCGCAACGGCGCTGTGGCTATGCACTACCGCCGCGCGCGCTGAATCACAGAAGTCCCGCGCCACCGGTTCACCGGCAGCCCGGCATTCTCCTCGGGCTCGCCTGGGCCTCGTGGCGCCGACCGGAAGGTCGGCGCCACATCTGTCTCGAGCGGTATAGAGGTCACTCCTCCTTGGCGCGTCGGTGGCGGACCACCAGCGCCTCGAGGGCGCGGAGCTCTGCTTCCAGGGCGCGGCGGCCGGTGGGCGTGATGGCGATCCAGGTTCTCGGTCTGCGGCCCTCGTATCCCTTTGTCACGTCGATCAGCCGGGCCTCTTCGAGGACTGCGAGGTGGCGGGAGAGATTGCCGCCGGTCAGGTTGAGGATGTCCCGCAGGTACGTGAACTCGACTCGTTCGGCTTCCGCCGCGATGGTCAGGATGCCGAGGCGGTGCCGCTGGTGAACGGTGTCGTCGAGCGCCTGGGTGGGGTGTGGGGGTGCGGCCGCGTCCGCCGCCTCGGAGGGGCCGGGTGGGGTGGTCATGTGCGGGTTCGGCGTGCCCGGATCGTGGCGATGACGCCGGTGATGACCAGGAGAAGGGCCGGTAGAAGCACGGTGGGAAGATATCCGAACCGGGGGAAGTCGTCGCCGAACGGCGCCGTGTTGACGTACACCGGTGCCATGGCCAGGAGGGCGACCAGCAGCGCTCCGGTCGCGGCGAGCAGACGGCTGCGTTCGAGCCGGGCCAGCACCAGCAGGCCGACGGCGACCACGAGCACCGGAATCAGCCCCAAGTTGAGCAGTACGTAGATCGGGTTGAAGACCAGCCGGGCGGTGTTCGAGACCGATGTCGCGGTGTTGGTTGCCAGGAACTGCAGGACCGGGCCGAGCACCAACCCACCGACGACCCCGAAGATCCCGGCAGTCAGGTAGCTGCGTGTCCGGGTCTGGACTCCCACCTTGAGGGCGTGTCGGCGATACCACCACAAGGTGCCGAGATATCCGCCGAGAAGGGCGGCCAGCCAGTACCAGCCGATGGCCTCGGAATGCTGGAGCAGATCACCGCCGAGCCCGGAGAGCGCGGGATTCTCGTACGGCGCCCGCAGGACGTCCGGGCCGGTGGCGTCGAGGTAGAGCGGCATGGCGGCCAGCGTCAGCATGCCGAAGAGCAGCAGTGCAAATGCGTACGCGTGCCGGTCGCGGCGAACGGCACCGCGTATGCGCGTCAGGTCGGCCAGCACCCGCTCGGGGCGTCCGGTCTCTTCGTCTCGTGCGAACTCAGCCATTCAGTGCCTCCTGTGTGCGTTAGCAATCAGTTTGGATCGCAAACAAGAGAACCGCAAGGGGTTCCTGGCGTGACGTTCCAGCATGGCGACGCGGTGTCCTGAACCGGCTCAAGCCCAGGGCGGCCTGTCAGGGATGCGGTTGGAGCAAGCGTCGTCTTGTTCCAAGCCGCTCAGAGCGCCGGCCCGGCGGAGGGTGCCGGCCCGGCGGAGGGTGCCGGCCCGGCGGTGGGCGCCGACGTGGTGCGTGACGGTGTCGATGTGCCGCCGGCGTCGCAGCCGCGCCGCTGGCGTCAGCCCTGCGCCTGGAAGGCTTCGAACGCCTTCCGTGCCGCGGACCTCGCCGTCGGGCCTACGCCGGGGGCGGAGATTCGGACGGCGGGGTGGGTGCGGTGATCTGGCCGGCTTCGGCCGAGGGGTCTCCGGTTGGTGTCCGGGGTGCGGGGGAGAGGGCCTCGGTCAGCTGGACGGAGAGGGCGGCCAGCTGGTCGGCGTTGAGGTTGCGGACGCGCTGGGCCGACAGTTCGAGCCGGGCGCCGTCCGGGCGGCGCACCGTCAGGCGGGTGGTGCCGGTGCGGTGTCGGATCCACGTCAGCAGGATGGTGGTGAAAGCGCCCAGGGCCGTCGGGCTGAGGTCGACGAGGAGGGTCGTCAGGGTCTCGTTGAGGCCGGAACCGTGGTGGCGTTCGGTGCTGAGCTGGGTGCGGCCGCGCAGCTGAGCGTGGCTGTTCAAGGCCGTGGAGAGGTCGTTGACCGCAGAGCCGGGACGGTCGCCACCGCCGTCCAGCCGCAGGCTCACTCGCACGAACCGGCTCCTCCCCCGTCGGTGAAATGGGGCGGCGGCGCCGGTCCCGTGTGGACCATACTCGCTCCGTTCGGCATTGACTGTCTTGATGGTGAGGTGGCGGCGCGGTGGTTGCGGAGAAGGCGCCCGGGGCGGGAGCGGAGCCGGATGGGCCCGGCGCGGGCTTGGCGGAGCGGGCCACCGTGGGGCGGCCGGACAACTTCCCGAGCGTGCTGGTGTGGTTCCGGTACGGCGTACTGCGCAATGCGCGTGGGGTGCTGACCGCGTTCATCGCGGCGTGGCTCTACGTTCCCGCGGCGCTGGCCTCGGCGGCGATCCTCGCGGTCGGCGCGGGCGGCGTGGCATTCGTCTACAGCGGGGTGCAGGGCGAGCGCACGCTTCCCCAGGAGGTGCGGGACGTGCCGCTGCTCGGGGACGCCATGGAGAATCTGCTGCTGCGCTCCAGCGGCGTACAGGCGGCTCTTGTGGGTGTTCTTGTCGGCGCCCTGCTGGGGTTCGTGGTGGGGCTCATCTGGGTCTTCATCGGACCGTTCCAGGACGGCGTGCTGGACGGGCTCGCCACCGTGCTGGGCTCTGTCGTCCTGGGCGTCGTCGTCGGCCTGCTCTACACCGTCTACCGGGTGGTCTTCGAGCGCCGCATCCTCGCGGTCACCGGTGCGCGGCGGCTCAGCCGGCGGGAGGTCGCGTACCTGATGCCGCTGGTCGCCGAGGCGGCGCAACGGCTCGGCCTGGCGAACCATCCGCCGGTGCTGATCGACGACAGCCGGGAGCCCAACGCGTACGCGTACACCCGGCACCTGGTGATCAACCAGGGGCTGCTGGAGGAGTTCAACTACGAGCGCGAGCCGATCGCCGCGGTTCTGGCGCACGAATTGGTGCATTGGCGCAACGGCGACCCGCTCTCGGCGGTCTTCGTCCGCGGTATCGCGCTTCCCCTCTATCTGGTGCAGGCCGGTGGTGGCTGGCTGCATGCCCGGGCCCGCAATTCCGTGTTGCGGTTCCTGGTCTGGCTGGCGTTCTGGCCGGTCTTTCTGACCGTGCGCTATGTCGTGGTCCCGATGCAGGCCGCCGATTCCCGGCAGGCCGAATACCGCGCCGACGAGGGCGCTGTCCTCGCCGGCCACCGGGCCGGGATGCGGCGGGTGCTGGCGCGATTCCGTCGCTCTTTCGAAGGTGGACGCAACGGCTGGGTCGCCGCTATCTGCGCGTCGCATCCGCCGAACGAGTTGCGTCTCGAGCGTCTCGAGGAGCCTGGGCGTGACTACCCCCTGCCGGATGAGGACGCCCCGGCCCTGCCCCTTCCCGTTCTGCTGACCGATTCGCCGTACGTGGGCTGAGGGAGCGACATGCCGACGCTGACCTCCTGCCCGCACTGCCGGACCGTGGCCGTGCCGCGGCTGGAGTCGTGCCTGCGCTGCGGGCGCGCGCTCGCGGCCCCGGCCGTTGCATGCGCCGGCTGCGGCAACCCGCACGACGAGCAGGACCGGTTCTGCTCGCGGTGCGGCCGGTCGCTGACAGCTCCCGTCGAGCAGGCGCCGCCGCCTGCGGGCGTACCTCCGTTTCTGCCCGGGCCGCAGCGTTTTCCTCGAGGGCTCGTCGCCCTGCTCGCCGTATTCGCCGCCCTGGTGTTGGTGGTGGCCGGTCTCAAGATTGTCGACGTGCGGTATTTCCAACCGGGACGTGCGGTCGTCGCCTTCTTCAGTGCCCTCGCCGACCGTGATGCGGACGCGGCGGTCGCACGATTGGCTGTGCCCCCGCCCGGGGACTCGACGCTTCTGCGAACGGCTGTGCTCCGCTCGGACGGCTATATACCGCCCTCCGGCGTACATGTGCGGGCGTCCGACATCGTGGAAGAGCGAGCGACGGTCGAGGTCGAATTCCGGGTCGGTGGAACCGGCCATCGGCGGGAATTCTCGCTGGTGCGCGACACCTCGGCGACGGCCGGGGTCTTTCATCGCTGGCGGATCGACGGTGGTGTCTTCCCGCTCGACGTCGCGGCCGGCGGTGTGGACACCGTTCTTGTGGCAGGGGTGCCTGTCGCGCTTGCCGCATCGGAATACGGCCGGCGTTCGGTGTCGGCATTCCCCGGGTCCTATCGGGTGACGCTGCCGGAGCAGCCGTTGCTCGAAGCCCCGGAGTCCGTCGTCCACGTGGGAACGTCCGACCCGGAATACGCCTCGGTGCTGGTGGAGCCGGTGATCAAGAGTGGCGCTCGCGCGGCGGTCGACCAGCGGATCCACGCGTACCTCGACGATTGCGCCGAGCAGACGGTTCTCGCGCCGGTCGGCTGCCCGTTCTCGTCCTACTCCTTCGGTGAAGTACGCGACGTCCGCTGGAAGATCGTCGAATATCCTCGGTACGACCTGACGGTGGACGAAGGCGGCACGATTCTGACCGACGTCGAGTACGGGACGGCCACGGTCACCGGGAAATCGGCGTCGAGCTTCGCCGGCGGGACGTACCCGTACAAGGACACGGTGTCGTTCACGGTCGCCGGAACCGTCACGTCGTCGAACGGGACGATCGACTTCCTGCCGGCCGGTGACTGATTCCTCCTTGCCGGCGTTCGTTGAGGTGCGGTTCGGAGTAGGGGTGGCCCTACCTCGAACCGGACGGGCTGCCGGATGGTGGTGGCGGTGGCGAATTCAGATGCTTGACCGGTCCTTTCCGACCGGCAGGAGAATCATGATTCGTCAAGTGAAGCTGCTCGCGGTGGCGGGTGTCGCTGCCTCGCTCGCGGCGGTCACCGGCATCGCGTACGGGAAGACCGGAGACTTGCGGTGGGAGCCGTGCCCGGCTGGTGACGTGCCGATCGAGTGCGCGTCGGTGGCCGTACCCGTGGTGTGGGAGCGGGCCGATGGGCCGACGCTGACGCTCAAGGTCGCACGCTTGCGGGCGACCGGTGAGCGGCAGGGTGTGGTGTTCGCCAATCCCGGTGGGCCGGGGGTGTCCGGGGTGCGGTCGTTGCCCGGCATGGCGCGGAAGTTCGGGGCAGCGGTACGGGAGTCGTACGACATCGTCTCGTGGGATCCGCGCGGGATCGGTGGGTCGTCGCCGTTGAGCTGCCCGCCGGGTGCGGACGCCGAGTTCGCCGGCCTGCGGGTGCCGGAATCGGTCGGTGAGCGGGTGCGGTACGAGCACGGTGCGGCGCGGTGGGCGCGGGCCTGCCGTACGCAATCCGGGCCGGTCTTCGACCACGTCGACACCCTGAGCAATGCGCGCGACCTCGACCGCCTGCGAGAGGTGCTGGGCGAGCCGAAGCTGAACTACGCCGGCTTCTCGTACGGCACCCGCATCGGGCTGCTCTACGCCGATCTCTTCCCGGCGCGGGTCGGCCGGATGACGCTCGACTCGGCGGTGGACCCCACGAGTGACGAGGCGGACTTCTTCGCGGGGCAGGCGCGCGCTGCGGAGCAGGCCTTCACCGACTACCAGGCGAGTTGTCCCACCCGCGACGGGTGCCCGCTGAGCGATCTGACAGTGCCGCAGGCGCGGGCCTGGCTCGCTCCGCTGGTGCGCCGGGACGCCGAGCTGAACGGGCTGCTGCCGAACATCCTGCGCCAGCCCGCGACGTGGCCGTCGCTGGACCAGCTGCTCGGCGAGCTCCGCGCCGGGACCTACCAGCCGGGCGGGGACGGTACGGGCGGCAGCGAGGTCGCTTCGCACGCGGTGAACTGCCTGGACCTGCCCGACCACCGCTCCCCGGCGCAGATCATGGCGCAGGCCGAGCGGGCCGCCGTCCGGTACCCGCTCTTCGGCCGCCTCATGGTCGGCAGTGTGGTCTGCACCGAGTGGCCGGTGCCGCCGACGTACCGGCCGCACCCGATCACCGCTCGCGGATCGTCGGCCATCCTGGTCGTCGGCACCACGCACGACACCGCCACCCCGTACGACTGGGCGGTGTCGGCGGCGCGGTCGCTGTCGGCGGGGCGGCTGCTGACCGTACGCGGTACCGGGCACGTCGCGTACGGGACCAACGCCTGCGCGACCGGCGTGATCGACCGGTATTTCCTCACCGGAGCGCTGCCGCCGGCCGGGACGGTGTGTCCGACGCGGGCATAGCGCTCTGCCGCGGTTCCTGGCCGGAGTCCGCCGCATCGCCGGCAGGCTGAGCCGACCCCGGTCCGCCGATTCCGCGGACCGGGGTCGCTGCATGTCGGTCATTCGTGGGTGGCGTCGACACCCAAGGGTGATGTGTCGCCATAGGACACAGCGCAAGGATGGCGGCATGGCGGTCTTTCAACGGTTGTTCGGTCGGCGACCAGCTCCGGACGTGACGCCGGAAGTGACACCCGCTTCCGCCGACACGCCACTGCTGCTGGGCGGCGTCGAGGACCTGGAGGTGGTCGGCGAAAGCAACTATCAGGCCGCGCTGTGGCAGATCGCCGGAGGAAGGAGGCTGGAGCGGGTTCGCGTCCCCGTCCAAGCCGTTCTCCTTCCGGAGCAGGACAACCCGTACGACGCCAACGCGATCTCTGTCTGGATCTTCGGGTTGAAGATCGGCTATCTGTCCCGTGCTGACGCAGCGGTCTACCGCTCCGGACTCTTGGCCCTGCAAACACGCCATGGACGGCGAATCGCCTTGAGCGGCGTCGTCGTCGGCGGAGGGCTGAGATCAGACGGCCCTGGGATGCTCGGAGTGTGGTTGTCTCATGATCCTCGCGACTTCGGCCTCGTGCCGGTCGTGCCGGTCGTTCCGGCACTGCAGCAGGCGATGCGCACCGGGCTGTCGGAGGCCTTCGCCACCGACGCCGCCGACGACTCGTACGACCTTTCCTGGCATGACGAGCTTCCCGACGACTCCGCGGCGGCGATCAAGCGGCTCAGGACCTTGCTCCGTGAGGTTTCCAATCCCCTCGACCGCCATTTCATGTACTGCGAGTTGGAGCGGAATCTGTACCGCTCCCGAGACGTCTTCGATTCAGCGCTCGAGCAGTACGACGAAGCGTGTCGTCAGCACGACGCCGAGATGGAGGTGATCCGGACCGCTCTCTTCACGAAGTTCGGGGCGGTGCCGCTACTTGAGACGTACACCCAGATGTCCATACGCCAGCAGAAGGCCAAGAACTGGGCGGAAGCGCTCTGGTGGGCGCGACGTGGCATTTCACTGTACGGGGCCGACGCCGCTCGTCCGGAAGCGGTCACGGACCTGGAAAACCGAGTGGAAGCCTATGTCCGCAAGCTGGAACGGGCCTCGGCTCAGCCACGGACAGCACGACCTGCTGCGCAGCATCGCGACCCGGAGCCCGTCATGGAGATACTCGTGTGTCACAGATGTGGAAGATCTTTTGAACGTCTCCGCACGCGGGGGAGGAAACCGACGCAGTGTGACGACTGCCGTTGAGATCAGGTAGCTGCCGCTCTCCGAACGGCCTCACTTGTCGAGGTAGTGCCCGTAACAGGCGGCAATCTCCAGGTCGTTTCCACGTACGCGATAAATCAGCCTGTGCTCGTCGCTGATGCGGCGGGCCGTCTTCATGTCGTGGCGTAGCCAGGCGTCGTAGTCCTGCCAAGCGTTGGGCGTGAAGACAACGCGCAGGCTCACCCTGCCTCCTTGCCAGCTCCCGGCGGGACCGAACCGGAGTCGAACTGCGGGTGCTCCTCGAGGAGCCCGGCATCGGCTTGCGCGATGCTCTCGAGCAGGCGGCGGGCATTCGGGGCCGATCCCAGAGCGTGCAGCGTCTCGTTCATGGCGTTCCACTCGTCGAGCGACACGATCACAACTGCCTTACCGCCGCCACGAGGGATCACGCACTCTTCCGCGTCGTCGATCACTGCATCCACGACGGCCGCAAGATTTTTACGGACGTCACTGATAGTGAGCACCTTCATAGCGACTCCAGCTCTGCACGTCGTGTACATCCTCGCGTACGTCCGAGCGTACGATAGAGGGTCGAGTTCTTGCGGTGGTTCCGGCCGCGGCATATTGCCGAACGCGGCGATGCGGTACCGGCCTTCGAGCCGGTACCGCATCGCCTTGCTCTGTTCAAGCGGGTCAGTTGACCGTCGCGCAGATCGCGTACGCCGTCACGGAGCCGTTGTTGGAGCGGTTGGTGACCGTCCAGGCCGACTGCGACGAGGGGTAGCTCGCGCCGATCGTGGCGGTGGCCGAGCTGTTGGCCCCGCCGCCGATGACCTTCTTGCCGCTCGGGCAGGAGGCGGTGGAGGAGTTGTTGCCAGCCGAGGCGGTAACGAGCTGCCAGCCGCTCACGCCGTCCGCGCCGGTGTCGCCCTTCGGGCCCGCCGTGCCGGTGTCACCCTTGAGGCCCTTGGCGCCGGGCTCGCCCTGGGGGCCGGTGTCGCCCTTTTCGCCCTGGGGGCCGGTGGCGCCGGTGTCACCCTTCTCGCCCTGCGGGCCCATCGCGCCGGTGTCGCCCTTCTCGCCCTTGTCGCCGGGCAGGCCCTGCGGGCCCATCGGGCCCTGCGGACCGACCGCGCCCTGTGCGCCGACGAGGCCGGCCAGGAACTCGGTGACGGTGCCGTCGGCGTTGCCGTCCATCGACCGCCACGCCTCGAACGCCGACGCGCCGGTGGCGCCGGTGTCACCCTTTTCGCCCTGTGCGCCGGTGTCACCCTTCTCGCCCTGCGCGCCGGCAGTACCGGTCGCGCCGGTGTCGCCCTTCGGGCCTACCAGCGACAGGAGGAAGTCGTCGAGGGATCCGGTGTGGGAGTCGCTCCACAGCTCGTACGCGGACTTGCCGTCGAAGCCCTGCGCGCCCGTGGCGCCGGTCTCGCCCTGCGCGCCGACCAGCGAGGCGAGGAAGTCGTCCACAGTGCCGGCGTGGCCGTTGGCCAGCCAGAGCTGGTAGGCCGACAGGCCGTCGGCGCCGCGCTCGCCCACCAGCGATGCCAGGAAGTCACCGACCGTGCCGCTGTTGCCCTCCTGCAGCCACAGTTCGAAGGCGGGGAGCCCGTCGGTGCCATCCGCCCCGGCGGCCCCCGTCGCTCCGGTTGCGCCGGTGGCTCCGGTGGCACCGATCGCGCCCACCGGGCCGGTCGCGCCGGTTCGGCCGGTAGCGCCGGTAGCGCCGGTAGCGCCGGTAGCGCCGGTTCGGCCGGTGGCGCCGGTAGCGCCGGTGGCGCCCGGGAGGCCTTGGATGCCGGGTACGCCTTGGAAGCCGCGAGGCCCCGTGGCGCCCGTCTGTCCCTGCGGGCCGACGCGGTTCCAGGAGATCAGGGTCTCGCCCGACTTGCAGCGGCGCCCTGCGGCGTAGTCGATGACGCGGACCGCGCCGGTCTTCTTGTTGGCGCAGGCGTAGATGGTGTTCGACGGCGCCGAGCTGAACTTGCCGGCCGCGGTGGCGGCTGCGGCCGAGCCCAGCAGCAGCACCGACACCGAGGCGGCGGCGATGCCGATGCGCTTCTTCGAGGTGTTCATGGGGAGCCTTCCTCGGGGCGGGGGTACGCCCGGCTCGGGTGGCGACAGCCGGCCCGGTCTGGAACGTCGTCCTGGTGGAAGGTCACGTTAGGTAACGAAATGTCCCCGGCGGAAGCGCACGGTAACGGATATGGCCGTACGGTTAGCCCGGATAGTCGCTATAGACCGTACAAATCCGGACTTCAGGTACGAGCGGGGACCGTGAAGTCGCCCTATGTCACAGAGCGTGGTGTTCCCCTTCGTGCTCTCGGTGAGCGGAAGGGTGCGGCGGCATGCTGGCCGGTGGACATTTCCGAGCGGCTGCCCGGACACACCGTGTGCGCCGGCATGCGGGACGTCGCGAGCCGCAAACGCGCAGGCCGCGGCCGGCCTGACGGAACACGCGCGTGCTCACGGCGTACGGATGAAGGCAATGGAGATGGACGCAGCGCCTCGTCCGCGTGGTCGGCCTGCCCCGCGGTGGGCGCCCGTTCCGCGTCTACATCGACCCGGCGTAGGACGGCGCCGAGGAGGTCTCCCGCATCGGCGACCGCATCCGGTGCGAGTTCTACCGTTCCGTCAGCTACGAGGACCTGCTCGGGCCCGCTACGGAAGCTCCAGCGGGAGCTTGATGCCGTCGAGGGCGCTCCTGCACGGGCAGGAGCGCTCCCGGGGCAGCCTGGGCACGGCGTCCAGGAGCACCTCGCGCAGCTTCGCCGTGTTGTCCGCGAAGACCTTGAAGACCTCCTCCTGGGTGACCCCGTGGTCCCCGTCGACGCCCGCGTCCAGGTCCGTCACGAGCGCGATGGAGGTGTAGCAGAGCGCCAGCTCGCGGGCGAGTACCGCTTCCGGGTGACCCGTCATGTTCACGATCGTGCCGCCGATCGAGGTGAACCAGCGCGACTCGGCTCGCGTCGAGAACCGCGGCCCCTCCACCACCACCATCGTGCCGCCGTCCACCGGGCTCACCGCCGCGCCGGCCGCCAGCACCGCCCGCCGGCCGGCCGGGCAGTACGGGTCCGCGAACGACACGTGCACCGCGCCGCTGTCGTAGAACGTCTGCTCGCGCCCGCTCGTGCGGTCGATGAGCTGATCGGGCACGACGAACGTGCCGGGCCCCAGCTCAGGCCGCAGGCCACCGACCGCGCAGGGCGCGATGATCTGGCGTACGCCCAGGGAGCGCAACGCCCACAGATTGGCCCGGTAGGGAATCCGGTGCGGCGGGAATCGATGGTCGCGGCCGTGCCGCGGGAGGAAAGCGACCCGCCGGCCGCCCACGTCGGCCAGCGTGATCCGGTCCGAGGGAGCACCGTACGGCGTGGACACCTCGCGCTCCGTCGCGCCGTCGAGGAGCGCGTACAGCCCCGATCCGCCGATGACGCCGATCTCCGCCTCAGGGTGTCGCTCGTTCATGCGCAGACCTTATCGGTGGCGGGAACCGCAAGCTAATGTCCAAGCATGGCGCGAAGGCGAGGCTGTGGTGTTCAGTGAAGAGCAGCGCATCGGAGGTCGATCGGTGGAGTCGATGACCGGGCAGCTGCTGGTCGCGACCCCGACCCTCAAGGACCCCAACTTCGACCGTACGGTCGTGCTGCTCGTCGCCCACGAAACCGGGGGCGCGCTGGGCGTGGTGCTCAACCGCGCCACCGAGGTGCCGGTCGCGGAGGTCCTCGGCGACTGGGGCACCCTCGCCGGCGATCCCGCCGTGCTCTTCGAGGGCGGCCCGGTCCAGCCGGAGTCGGCCATCTGCCTGGCCCGTACCCGCCCGGAGGTCAAGAAGCGGGTCACCGGCTTCCACCAGGTCGCCGGCGCCCTCGGCACGGTCGACCTCTCCGCCGACCCGGACCGGCTGCGCGAGAGCGTCGCGGGCATCAGGGTCTTCGCAGGGTATTCGGGGTGGTCGCCGGGGCAGCTCGAGGACGAGATCGCGTCCGGCTCGTGGTTCGTCTTCGACGCGCTGCCGGGGGACCCGTTCGTGAACCGGCCCGATGACCTCTGGGCCATGGTGCTGCGGCGGCAGGGCGACATCCTGGCCGCGGTGGCGCACTTCCCGCCCGACCCGTCTCTGAACTGAAGTTCGGGGCCCCCGCGGTGGAGGCCGGCGGGGTGTGTACTATTTCCTTCGTGCCCGGGCGACCGGACATGGCAAGGGGCTGTGGCGCAGCTGGTAGCGCACCACACTGGCAGTGTGGGGGTCAGGGGTTCGAGTCCCCTCAGCTCCACGTCTGGCGGCTCCCTGTTCGCGGAAAGCGCGAACTGGGGGCCGTTTCGCGTTTCTGCTCCGGGGGCCGAGCCCCCGGACGCCCCGCGGTGCGGTTGCCGCGCCTCGGAGATCCCGTCGCGGTGGCTTCGGGTCTCGATCGTGGTCCCTGGCTGCCGGTTGGACTCGTGGGACTGGGCCTATGAGAGGGGCTTGGGGATGCAGTTCACGATGATCGGGATGGCGGTCGCGGCGGAGAACCCGACGGCGAGCGCCGCGTGGTTCGTTCAGCATTTCGGGTTCCGGGTCGGCGTCGATCTGGGCTGGTACGTGAACACCCAGCATGCTGATCACCCGACCATGGGCCTCGACTTCGTGCAGCGGGATCACCCGTCGTGGCCGCAGGCGACCCGGGGCCGGACGGTGGTCGGTACGTTGCTGGCGTTCGTGGTCGCCGACGTGGAGGCCGAGTACGAGCGGGCGCGGTCGGCGGGCCTGGAGATCGTCATGCCGTTGGTGACCGAGCCCTGGGGGCAGCGCCGGTTCCAGGTGGCGGCTCCCGATGGGCTGTTCGTCGAGGTGCTGCAGGCGGTGGCGCCGGATCCGCAGTGGCTCGCCGACAACGGGCTGGCCGGAGAGCCCGGCGCCTGAGGACGGAGGCGGTCCGGCGGCGCTAACCGTTGATCGGCGTCCACAGGCGGTCGACGGGCATGATGTGGATGCGGTCCTCGTAGGTGAACGAGCGCATCCCGGTGCTGAGCGCCACTCCGGCGATGAATCTGTCGCCGAGCGTGTCCCGTAGCGTCCGGAGGCCTTTGAGGTCGGCGCCGGCGACGCGTTCGTTTGCCTTGACTTCGAACGCCAGGACCCGGCCGTCATCGAACTCGATGACGTAGTCCACCTCGTCCCCGTCGTGAGTGCGCCAGTGGCCTGTGGAAACCTGCTCGTCGAGCCAGGAGACCTGCTTGCGAAGCTCGCCGACGACGAAGGTCTCGAGCAGGTGTCCGAATTCTGCCAAGGCTGTCGGGTCGAGGGCGGAGAGCTTGGCGGGTGTGACCCGCATGAGTCGAGCGGCCACCCCGGAGTCGATGACATGCACCTTCGGCGCTGCCGCGGCTCGCGCGCGTAGCGTCTTGCCCCAAGCGGGAAGACGGTCGATGAGGAAGAGGTCTTCGAGGAGGCGGACGTATTCCTCGATCGTCTTGCGCTCGCCGGTGAGTCCTTGGGAGGCGTTGGACAAGTTCAGCACCTGGCCGGTGCGTCCGGCGAGCCGACCCAGCAGTTCACGCAGCATGGAGCGCTGACGTATCCGGACGAGTTCGATGGCGTCGCGTTCCAGGGACTGGCGGACATAGTCGTCGAACCACCGGTCTCGCGCGGGTCCTGCCCGGCGCAGGGCCAGCGGGAACCCTCCGGCGCAGAGCCGGTCGACATACTCCGTGCGGGCGGTCGTCGAGGCAGGGCGGGCGGCGACGGCCGCGTCGGGCTCCGCGCGAAGCGCCGGCAGGAAGTCCTCCGTGACGCCGCTTATCTCGCCCTGCGACAGAGGCCAGATCGTCATGGTGTGCAGCCGACCGGTGAGCGCCTGCGCCGTGCGGGGCAGCGCGTCCTGGCGGGTGGATCCGGTCAGCACAGCGGTCCCCGGCAGCGTGCCCTCGCGGTTGAGTCGAGCCTTCAGCGCATCGAGGATCTGGGGAGCGTGCTGGTATTCGTCCACGCACAGCAAGCCGATCGTCCCCACGGCCGTCTGCGGGTTGGCCACCACGGCATCCCGGGTCCCGAGATCGTCCAGGTCCAGAACGGGCGCGTGTCGAGCGTCGGCCAGGGCCCTCAGAACCGTTGATTTGCCGACGGAGCGCGGACCGTGCAGGGCGATGACCGGCTCTTCTCGGAGCAGACCTTCGATCAGCGCGGACACGCGCCGCTCGGCGATCTTGGCGAGTGGCGCGTCCATGCTTGTCCCCCGAGATCTCAGGCACCTCGACCGAGGCTGAAACTACCAAAATCGGAGGCTCTTAGCTACCAAAATTGGAGACAGCTGAACTACCCAATTTTGAGCAGGAAACGCAAGCGATGGTTGCGGTTCTCGGATGGGTGGGCGTAGGTTTTGTGCAACCAAAGGTTGCAGGAGGGTTGTCATGGAGTTCGAGTCCATCGAGCGGGAGATCTACGTCGAAGCCGCCCCCGAGGTCGTCTTCGAGGTGGTGAGCAGCCCCGACCACGTCAAGCACTGGTGGCCCGACGAGGCCCGCTACGACCCCACCCCCGGATCCACCGGCGAGATCGTCTTCGGTGACTGCAACGCCGGCGGGAAGGTTGTCGCGTTCACCGTTGTCGACGTACGGCCGCCGACGCTGTTCTCGTTCCGGTGGACTCAGCCCGCCGACGAAGCTGCCGCCGTCGGGAACTCGCTGCTCGTCACCTTCGATCTGACCCCTTCCGGGGACGGGACCGTGCTCAGGATGACCGAGACCGGGTTCCGGGAGATGGGCTGGGAGGCCGCCGTCCTGGAGGAGACGTACCGGGACCACGTCAGCGGGTGGGGTCACTTCCTGCCGCGGCTGGTGGCGTACGTGGCGAGCCTGCGGGTGCGGCCGTGAGCGCCGTCGCGGAGGTGGATGACGCGCTGTGGTCGGCGATCGGGGATCCGACGCGGCGGCGGATGCTCGATCTGCTGCTGGTCGACGGGGTCGGCACCGCCACCTCGCTGAGCCGGCAGATGCCCGTCACGCGGCAGGCCGTCGCCAAGCATCTGGGGGTTCTCGACCGGGCCGGGCTGGTGCGGGGGACGCCGGACGGCCGGGAGCGGCGGTACCGGGTCGATGATGCGCAGTTGGCGCGGGCGGTAGCTCAGCTTTCCTCCGTGGGGTCGGCGTGGGACGCGCGGTTGCAGCGGATCAAGCGGATCGCCGAGACGATTCAGCGTCAGCAGCAGGATTGACGAGAGCGAGGAAGCGACATGGCCGACATTCTGCATCGGGTCGGGGTCGAGACCCCGACGCCGGAGAAGGTGTACGCGGCGCTGACCACGGTCGACGGCCTCCGGGGGTGGTGGACGGACGACACGAAGGAGAGCGACGGTGTGCTGCAGTTCCGGTTCCCGCTGGGCGGCTTCGACATGGAGGTCGTCGACCGGCGGCCGAACGAGCGGGTGACGTGGCGGGTGGTCGACGGGCCGGAGGAGTGGGTCGGGACCACGATCGACTGGGGGCTCCGGCAGGACGGGGACTACACGATCGTGCTGTTCAAGCATCAGGGGTGGCGCGAGCCGGTGGAGTTCATGCACCACTGCAGCACGAAGTGGGGCACGTACCTGATGAGTCTGAAGTCGCTGGTGGAGACCGGGGTGGGGGCTCCCTCGCCGCGGGACGTACGGGTCGACGACTGGGATTAGGGCGCGGGCCGTCAGGGGTGGCGGTGCAGGCGGCGCAGCGCCAGGGCCAGCTGGAGCCGGAGGCGGCCGTGCGGGTCGCGTACGGTCCAGCCCAGCAGGTGTTCGGCGTGCGCGACGCGGTCCTGCAAGGTCGAGTGGTGGACGCGGAGGGCCGTCGCGGCCGCGCGGAGGCTGATGGTGTCGGCGACCGCTTGCAGGGTCGCCGGCATCCAGGGCGCGGCCGAGGCCGCGTGGTCCAGGGCCCGGACGTCGGGCAGCGACGACCGGTCGCCGAGCTCGGCGAGCAGGGCCAGCGCGCCCAGGTCGTCGTGATGGACGACGGTCGGTCCCGGATCCTCGTCCGTGCCGTCCGCCGCGAAGCGCAGGGCGACCCTGGCCGCCGTCCAGGACGACGGAAGATCCAGCACGGGTACGGCCGGGCCGATGCCGGCTCGGCCCGTCACCGGCGGCGGGGTGCCGGCGAAGACCCGCGGGCCCGTTTCCAGTGCGACGGCTGCCGCTTTTCCCGCGGGGTCCAGGCCGAGGCGGCGGGCGGCCTGCCGGCGTACGTCCGGAGGGGCCGACGCGTCCACGACCAGCTCGACCGACGCGGGGTCGGCGGCCGGGGCGCGGCCCCGGGTGCGGTCGAGGACCGCCTTCGCCGCGCCCGCCGCCCGTTCCAGGATCATCGCTTCCACCGGTCCGGGCGGCCCGGGTCTCTCCAGTGTGAGGGTCGCCGGACCGGCCGCAGCCGACAGCCAGGCCGGGTCCGGCGGACCGTCCGTCCAGGCGCTCTCGCCCCGCTGGGTGACGCGCAGGCGGACCCGGCGCTGCTCGTCGACGAGCCGGGCCGGGCAGTCCGCCAGGACCGCCGCGCCGCGCACGATCGCGGTGAGACCCGCGTGCGACTCCATCAAGCTGTCGAAGTACGCGATCACGCGCAGCGCGGCGCCCGCGTCGGCGTCCAGCGCGGCGAGGCGGACTGCCAGGTCCTTCATGGTGGAAGAGGTTAGGCGTCCAGAAGGCGGCGGAGCCACCGTACGCGGGCAGCCTTGGCCTCCTGGGACAGCGCGGCCTGCGGCACCATGCCGTCGAAGCCGTGGAACCCGCCGGGCCAGACGTGCAGTTCCGCCACGCCGCCGGCCTGCCAGATGCGGGATGCGTACGCCACGTCCTCGTCGCGGAACGTCTCCGCCGAGCCGACGTCGATGAACGCCGGGGGCAGGCCGCCGAGATCCGTGGCGCGGGCGGGCGCGGCGTACGGCGACACGTCCGGCCCGCCGCGCGCGTCGCCGAGCAGGGCCGTCCAGCCGGTGTCGTTGGCCGTACGGTCCCAGACGCCGAGCCCGGCCATCTGGATCGCCGACGGGGTGTCGTTGCGGTCGTCGAGCATCGGGCAGATGAGCACCTGACCCTTGAGCGCGGGACCACCCTTGTCCCGGGCCATCAGCGCGAGGGCCGCCGCCAGCCCGCCGCCCGCGCTCCCGCCGGCCACCAGCAGACGGTCCGGGTCGAAGCCGAGCTCGTCGGCGTGCCCGGCGGTCCAGAGCAGGCCCGCGTAGCAGTCGTGGACCGGGCCGGGGTGCGGCGTCTCGGGGGCGAGCCGGTATTCGACCGACACCACGACCAGGCCGAACTCCTCGGCCCAGTCCAGCATCTCGGGTACGCCCGTCCGGTTGTCGCCGATGATCATGCCGCCGCCGTGCGTGTGGTAGACGCAGCCGAGCGCGCCTGCGGGTGCGGTCGGGCGGCAGATGAGCAGGGAGACGTCCGGGTCGCCGTCGAGGCCGGGTACGAGCCGCTCCTCGATCGTGAACTTGCCGTCGCGGCGCAGCTCGTCGTCGGTGGGGCGGGTCAACGGGCTGTCGGCGCGCAGGGCGGGGATCAGGTCGGCGGTCAACTCGCTCGGCCGCTCCTCGGCGACGGCGGCCAGTGCGGCGCCCAGCTCGGGGTCGAACGGCGGTGGCGTGGCCACGGACAGCGTCATGCGAGCCTCCTGGAGGGTACGGCCGGTCACGGCCGGGGCGATCGGTGTGATCAGAATGGTCCGTCCGGGACGGGCCGGGCCAGCGCCAGGCGGCGGACGTTACCCGCCATTCGGCGGTTCTGCCCGTGGCAGAACGGGGTCGTGCGGGGCGGCGGCGGGCCGGCCGGGCCGCCATCATCGGGGCATGGCCGGCTTCTCGCTCCAGGTGCAACCCGTCGACGCCGCCGAATGGATCGGCACCGCCCGCCGGGCCGAGGCGGCCGGCTTCGACACGCTGACCGCCGCGGATCATCCCGGCTCGTGCGCCGCGCCGTTCGTCGCGCTGGCGGCCGCCGCCGCGGTCACCACCCGGATCAAGCTCGGGTCGTACGTGGTGAACGCCGGGGTGCGGGAGCCGATGCTGCTCGCCGCCGACGTCGCCACGCTCGACGTGGTGTCGGGCGGTCGCGCGGTGCTGGGCATCGGCGCCGGTCACACGCCCGTCGAGTGGGAGGCGGTCGGCCGGGTCCGGCCCGGC
Source organism: Actinoplanes sp. NPDC049316 (assembly GCF_040677315.1). Lineage (NCBI taxonomy): Bacteria > Bacillati > Actinomycetota > Actinomycetes > Micromonosporales > Micromonosporaceae > Actinoplanes > Actinoplanes sp. NPDC049316. The sequence continues at coordinate 110,129 of NZ_JBFAQM010000018.1, forward strand.
GTGCAGGCCCGCGCCGACCGCTGCATCGCCGTCATGGAGGCGACGCGGCGGCTGCTGGCGGGCGACAAGGTGACGGTCGACATTCCCGAGCTGACCATGCACAACGCGCTGCTCGACCGGCCGAGACCCGTGCAGGAACCCGTACCGCTGCTCGTGGGCACGGCGAATTCGCGGCTGCTGCGCTGGGCGGGGGAGCACGCCGACATCGTCGGGCTGACCGGTTTCGGCCGGACGAAGGCCGACGGTCATCAGCACGAGGTGCGCTGGCGGCTCGCCGACATCGACGCTCAGGTGGGTCTGGTCCGCGCCGGGGGCGATGCCGTGCTCGAGGCGCTGGTGCAGCAGGTGGAGATCACCGATGACGCGGACGCGGCGCTGGCACAGACCGCCCGTGACCTCGGCATGAGCGTCGGTGAGCTGCGCGAGGTGCCGTTCCTGCTGGTCGGCTCAGCCGACGAGATCGTCGCGGCGGTGCGCCGGAACCGGGAGCGGTGGGGCATCACCCGGTACGCGGTCCGCCGCCCCGCCCTCGAAATGCTCGGGCCGCTGCTGCCCCGCCTGGCCGAGGTCTGATCCTCTCCGCCTGCCGTACGACGAGGACGGAGCGGAAGCCGGCGCCGGCCGACGGCAGCTCACTCCCGGAAAAGCTCGCGCTCCACCGTGGCCCGGTAGTCCACGTAGATCTGTTTGTACCGGGCGATCGCGTTCTCGTTGTCGCCGCGTTCGAGCAGCTCCAGCACCTCGTCGTGGCCCTTGATCCAGACATCCCAGAGGTCGCTGTCCGCGCCCATCGCCAGGATGCGCAGGGTGCGGGCGACCACCAGATCGACCATGGACTGCAGCTCGCGGTTGCCGCTGGCCAGGATCACGATGGTGCTGAAGTCGGCGCCGGCCGCGCCACCGGCGAGGACGTTGCCGGCGCGCAGGCCCTCGACGAACTCCTTCTGCCGCTGGCGCATGAGGTCGAGGTGGGTCGCGGTGAGGTTCTCCACCCCCCACTCGAAGCCGGCGCAGGCGAGCACGCTCATGACGTCGATGAGCTCGAGAGCGTTCTTGTGGGTCACCTTGGTGACGTGGCGCGTGCGGTTGGGGGCGATGTCGATCAGCCCCTCGACGGACAGCTGGGCGATCGCCTCGCGGACCGGCGTGATGCTGACCCCGAGACGCGCGGCGAGCTCCGCGTCCTTGATCAGAGTGCCGGGCGGGAGTTCGCCGGTGACTATCTCGTTGCGCAGCTGACGCACCACGGCGGCCGTGCGGGTCGGCGGAACCGTGTAGGACATACCCGGCAGCCTACCCACCGTGACGACGCGGCGGGAGCGTACCCGTGACGGCTTTTCCCGGGGCATGCTGAACGGGTGCCGGACGCCGTACCGCTGATCGATCTCGACCTGGCGCCGCCGCCCCCGCGGGCCGAGCCGGCGCTGCTGCGCCGGCGGCTCGCCCCGCCGCGGGCCGCGCTGATCGCGGCTCTGCCGGCCGTGCTGCTGCTGACGATGACCGCGGCGACGCCACCGGCGCCGGCGCTGGTCCCGGTCCTGTCCGCCGGGGGCACGGCCGCGGCGGCGTTCACGCTCGGGCCGGCCGCCCTCTACACGGCGACCTTCGGTCAGAACCCCGACAGCGAGTCCGGGGTACGCCGGTACGACCTGCCGGGCGGAGCGCAGGTGTGGGCGACGGCCCTGCCACAGAACGTGCAGTCGCTGCGACTCGAGCCGCAGTCCGGCGTCCTGCTGGCCCGTTCCGGCTCGGATCCCCGGATGACGTTCCTCGATGCCGCCGACGGGACGGTGTTGTGGCGCCTGGCCGCGCCGGGCATCTCGGCGGTCACGATGGTCGGCGGCAAGGTGCTGTTGCGGACGGACCTCGCCGGCGACCGGATGGAGCTGAAGCTGGCGGACGCGCGGACCGGCGCACCACTGTGGACGCGCACGCTGGACGGCAATTCGGAACTGCGCGACGACGCCCTCCGCGGGCGGCCGCCACGGCGGATCGTCGTGCTCGGCCGCGACGGCCACGTCACCACGCTCGATCTGGCCGACGGGCGCGTGCTCGGCGAGGGGGAGCTGGGCGTACGGCTGCCCGCGGAAGAGACAAGCGGCACCGGTGTGGACGTCTCGGGCGACGAGGTTTACGTGTCGCGGCGAGACGAGGGGCGGGTGTCGCTGACGGCGTACCGGCTGCCCGCTCTGACGCTCACGTGGCAGGTCCAAGGTGGACTTTCCGGGACGGTGTACGACTGCGGCCGGGTGCTCTGCCTCGCGGACGGCCGCCGGGTGAGTGCCCTCGACCGCGCCGACGGCTCGGTGCTCTGGTCCAGCCTGGCGTGGGGCTCGGCCGGCCCGACCCGCGACGGCCGGCTGATCGCCGCCACCGGGCAGGACGACCCCGAGACGGCCGAGATCGATCCCCGGTCCGGCGTGGTGCTGCGGCCGCTGGGCCACACCTTCTTCGTCGGCGACGCCGAGCTGCGCGGCGACACCACGATTCCCGGCCGCACCTGGGTCCGCGTCACCGGTAGCGACGGCGCCGCGCACACGGTCGGTTCGCTCGACACGGCGGCGCCGTACGGGTGTGAGGCGAGCGGGCCCTACCTCGCGTGCCCGACGACCGCGGGCCCCACCGGCGTCTGGCGCTTGCCCCTCACGTAGCGGGAGGACCTAGCGTCAGGGTCATGAGCACGGACGAGACCACCTGGGCCGTCGGCGAGCTGGCCGAGGCCACCGGCCTGACCGTGCGCGCCCTGCACCACTACGACGAGATCGGCCTGGTACGCCCGTCGCGCCGCAGCTCCGCGGGACACCGCCGCTACACCGCGGACGACGTACGGCGGTTGCACCGGGTTCTGGCCCTGCGCGGCTTCGGGTTCGCACTGGGCGAGATCGGCGCGCTGCTCGACGACCGGGCAGACGGGCCGGACGTGCGCGAGCTCCTGCGCCGCCAGCTCGACCAGGTCGTCGACCGCATCACGCGGGCTCACGACCTGCGCCGGCGGCTCGAGGCGGTGCTGGGGCGGTTGGAGGCCGCGGGCGAGGCGTCCGCGGCGGTGCTGGTCCGATTGATCGAGGGGATGACCGCTGTGGAACACACGTACACGCCGGAGGAGCTGGAACGGATGGCCGCGACGAGGCGTGAGATGGCAGAGAGACTGAGCCCGGAGGAACTCGCCGCGATGGCGGAGCGCCGCCGGGCGGCCTGGGAGAGCATGACGCCGGAGCAGCAGGAAGAGATGCGGCGGAGCCGCCCCTCACTGTCGCAGTGAAGGGCGGCCGCCCACGTCACTTCTCCTTGGTGTTGCTGAGCACCAGCGGCGCGTTGAAGTACGGCGGAGCGTTCCATTTCTGCAGCTCGTCGCCCGTGCAGGGAGCGACCTTCACCTTGGCGGTGCCGTCGCTGGGATGGACGTCCGGGCTGGGCACCGTCAGGTCGGTCGGGGTGAGGCAGTTACCGTTGGTGTCGACGATGCGGTAGCTGGTGACCGGGTTGCCGGTGTCGCCGTACACGATCCATTCCATGTTCTTCTCGGGGATCGGGCCCGCGCCCTTCGCCGGGCAGGGCTTCATGGTGACGTAGCCGCTGATCGAGTCCGGGGTCCGCAGGCAGTATCCGGGGTTGCCCGGGCCGTAGGTCCGGATGCGTTCCGTGTTCGCGTTCTTCAGGTCGACTGAGATGTCCGGCAGCGCCCACTGCTGATTCCAGGAGACGTTCTTGTTCGGGTCCTGCTTGCAGAACCACACGATCATGTAGCCGAAGGTGGGCGTGTGGTTCGTGACGTCGAGGCAGCGGCTGAACTGCTTGTAGTTGACCACTTGATGGGTCGCGGCGGAGGCCATGCCGGCGCCGGCCTTCGCCTCGGGCCGGAAGACGTTCTTGTTCGTGACGCCGCCGCAGCCGCCGATGACCAGGACGTCCGGCGTTCCCGCCGTCTTCAGGTTGAGGCAGTAAACGTCCAGGTTCACGCCGTCCGACGTGCCCTGGAAGTTGCCGTTGTTGTTGAGGCTCCACTGCTGCCGGGCGTTCTTGCCGAGGCAGGGCTGGAAGGTCACCGGGTCGTTCGGCTTGAGCGGCACCGGGGCGTCCAGGCACATGCCGTTCGGCGCCACGCCCGTCTCCGAGCCGACCAGCTTGAGGTTGAGGTACTCGTTGTACGCGAAACGCTGGTCGCTGGTTCCGCCTTTGCACCACTGCATCCTGACCGCGGTGCCGGCGGCGGGTGTCGCGTCCGCACCGCCGTCCATGCACAGCTGCTGCGGGCTGGTCGGGGCGGCGAGCCGGATCACGCCGCCGGTGATGTTCTCGTTGGTGGTCTTGAAGGTGTACGTGGCCTCGAGGGTGCGCGTACCGGCGCTGCCCTTGGTGAGCGTGGCCGTGGCGACGCCGGAGCCGGTCGCGGTGATGACGGCCGTCGACGGGACGCTGACCGGGGGGCACGCCAGCAGCGCGGGCGTCGGGTCGGTGGCGTCGTCGGGTACGCCGTAGTACGCGATCTCCACGCCGTAGTACAGCAGCGAGTCCTTCGCGTTCAGCATGCCGCCGCTGTCCTGGCTGCCCGTGAACGTGCAGGGCGGCAGGCTCTCCAGGATGCCCTTCATGATCGGGGAGCCGTCCGTCGCCGTGCCCGGGGTGCCGGCGGCGCGCAGCTGGCCGAGCGCCACGTCGATGCCGATCTGCGCGGCGTCGAGCGCCACCGTGCGCGAGTCGGCGGTCCGGGTCGTGGTGAACTGAGTCACGACGACCGGCACCAGGCTCGCGGTCAGCGACATGGCGACCATGGTGACCAGCAGCGCCATGGGCATCGAGCCCTCGTCGCGTGGCCGTCCGCGCCGCAACGGGTTCCTCACGGGGTCGGCCTCCCTTCGCTGCAGTCGTTCGAGGCGGGCGTGGTCTGGGTGGTGTTGAGCGCGGTGAACGTGGTGTCGATCTGCGCGGTACCGGCCCCGGATCTCGTGGTGAGCTTGATCCGCAGCCGCTGGAAGACGGTTTGGAAGCTCGTGCCGACGGGACCGCCGCTGGGCGTGGCCGTCGGGCTCGCGTACGGGGTCGCGCCGTACGCCTGCTTCTCGAAGAACGGCCGTTTGTCGGCCGTCGTGACGACCTGCGAGGCGATGGTCTGGCCCGGCGTGCCGGCCGGTGGCGGGGCGCCCTGGGTCCAGGTGAGCAGCCGCAGCACCCCGAGATTCTGCGGGCCGGGCACGAGCTGGAGCTGGAAGCACGTCTTCGGGTCCGGACCGGCGAACTCCACGTACCAGGGGCCGGTGGTCGACGCGGTCTGGCTGCTCGGGGTGCTGACCCAGGACGCGTAGCGCAGCTCCCGGTCGAAGCGCTGGAAAGCGCGGCTCAGCTCGTTCTGCGAGTCGCTCAGTGTCTCGGTGGTGTTGACCGTGCGGTAGATCTGCACGATCGCGCCGGTGAAGAGCACCATCACCACGGACATGACCGCGAGCGTCACGAGCAGCTCCGCCAGCGACGCGCCGGCGTCGTCCGTGCGGCGCCGCATCATGTCACGGTCCAGGTGAACATCTGCTTGGCCCAGCTCGTGCCGCTGGTCACGATCAGGGTCACGTGGTAGGTGCCCTTGACCGTCGGCTTGCCGCTGACCGTGGCGGTCGTCGTGTTGCCGGGACCGGTGGAGGTCCGGGCGATCGTCACGCCCGGCGGCAGGCCGGTCGCCGTCCAGGTGTGCGAGTTCGGGTTGGACCCGGTCGAGCCCGCGGTGAAGCTCACCGAGGTGTTCACGGCCGTACTGCGGTCCGGGTTGGTCGGCGACGTGATCGTCAGGTCGCCACCCGAGCTGGGGGTCACGGTGCAGACCACCGTCATCGTCGCGGTGCCGCCGGCGTCGTCGGTCACCGTCACCGTGACGACGTACCGGGTGCCGTGCCGCACCACGCCGCTGACCTCGCCGGTCTTCGGGTCCATCGTCAGCCCGTCCGGCAGGTTCTGCGCCTGCCAGGTGTACGGCCCCAGGCCGCCCCAGGCGTACGGCGTGAACGTGCCGACGTTGGTGTTGTTCGTCATGCTCTGCGGCCCGGGGTTGTACAGCTGCACCGGCGTCAGCACGCGCCACGAGAACGTGGCCGTGACGGCGCGCTTCCCGGCGTCGGTCACCGTGATCGTCGTGGTGAGCGCCTGCACGGTGGTCGGCGTGCCGGTGATGAGACCCGTCGACGTGCTGTACGTGAGCCCGGCCGGCAGACCGGTGATGCTCCACGTCAGTGGCGCCTGCCCACCGGTCAGGACCGGCTGGAGGCTCACCGCGGTGCCGGTCCGGCTCGTCCGGTTGCCCGGGTTGGTGAGCGCCGGGGCCTGGAAGACCTTCCACGTGAAGCTGGAGTCGTCGGTGCGCTTGTCCCGGTCGATCACGGTCACCGTGACCGAGGACGTGCCGGCCGTCGTCGGCGTACCGCTGATCAGGCCGGTTGCGGCGGCGATCGTGAGGCCCGCGGGCAGGCCGGTCGCCGACCAGGTCAGCGGCGGGGTGCCGCCCGACGTGACCGGGAGGCTGACGGTGTCGCCCACATAGCTCACCTGAGCGGCGAGGCCGTTGATCGTGGGTGGCGGCAGCTTGGTGTTGAAGACGGGGTCGATGCCGATGCTGGTCATCGTCGAGGCCAGGTACGCGCAGACGTGATCCACGGTCGTGCACGCGCGGCTGGTCCAGGTCGTGGCCACCACGACGCGGTAGAACGCCGGGCCGGCCGGGGTCACGGTGGCGTCGGCGGGTGCGGTGCACGCGCCCACGACGGGCGGGCTGCCGGCGGCCACGCCCTGCCAGCACTTGCCGACGTACCACTGGGTGTTGTAGGTGGTGCCGTTCACGACGGTCTCCACGGCCTTGGTGGGCAGCGGCGCCAGCCGGCCGTCGGTGGAGCCTGCGGGAAGCATCGGATCCGACGCCGACCGCATCGTGGCGAGCCGCGACTTCACCACCGCGGGGGCGGTGTCCCACTGCTCCTTGACGCTCTGCTCGCCGCGCCCGGTCAGCAGCGACTTCGGGTTCAGGGCCCGGACCCGCTCGAGCCCGTCGGTGGCGAGCTGGATCGCGACCTGCTGGTCGGCCTGCTGGTTGCTGGCGGCGAGCGTACGGGTCATGAACGGCACCGAGGCGCCCATCACGGTCCCGATGATCGCCATCGCGACCAGCACCTCGACCAGCGAGAAGCCGCCGTCACCCGCGGCGCGCCGGCGGGGCGTGCGCGGTACGGCGACAGCGGCTCGGTCGGTCGGCATGACCGTCTCTTCGGTCGGCGGGACCGGGACTTGAGGATTGCCGGGCTCACGCCGCGGGATCGGCCTCCACCAGCAGGTGCCGGGGGACGCCGGCCTCGTCGAGGATGCGCTCGACCGCCGCGATGGAGAGCCAGTCGAGCACGTCGTCGCCGTGCACGATGCGGTACCAGCGGGTCCGGCCCCGGCGGACCACCTCGACCCGCCAGGCACCGTCCGGCGTCTGCATCGCGCCCTCGACGTCGCCCATCAGTTCGTGGTGACCGTGGGCGCCCCGGCGCCGACCGGCGGCGCCACGAACGCCTTGACCGTGAGGCTCAGACGCAGATCCTTCGGATTCTGGCTCTCGCTGTTGGCGAGGCTGGCGGATTCGATCAGAACCGCGCGCTTCTGGTCGCTGCCCTGCAACTGACCGAGGAAGTCGTCCAGCTCGTCCGGTTCGCCGTCGGCGATGAGCTGGATCTCGATGGACCAGACGCCGGGCACGGACTCGTCCTTCGTCGGGGTGCCGACGGTCAGCGCGCTGACATCGGCCCCGACCTCGGAGCCCGAGGCCTGCAGCTGCCGCAGGAACGCGGGAACCCCGGAGTCGGCCGGCAGCGCGTCCCGGTAGGCGTCCCTCGTGGCGGTGAGCTGCTTCTCGTTCTTCTTGTCCGCCTCCAGCTTGGCGATCTGCTTGCGCAGCGCCACCATCTGGATCTGCGCCGTGCCGGTCTGGTCGTGGAGAGCGTCGGCGTCGGTGGACATCGTGCTGACCACGCCGAAGTACGTGCCGGCGACGAGCAGGACGACGACCAGGAAGCCGGCGGCCAGCCAGAGCCGGTTGCCGTAACGGATAGTCATCACTTGCCTCCGCTCGGCTTGCAGGCCTGGCCGAACCGGCCGCACAGCGCCTTCTGGGTGATGTCGACGGTGAGGCTGAACGTCACGTTGCCGGCCTCGGTCGACGCGACGTTCGTCACGTACGGGTTGGCCAGCGTCGGCTGCTTGGCGAGCAGGTCCACGTACGCGGCGACGGCCTTCTTGTCGGGGGCGGTGCCGGTGACGACGACCTGTCCGATCGAGCCGGACTTGCTGGTGCTGGGCAGGGCACTGGAGGCCTCCGGGGCATCGCCGGCGGTGGTCAGCTTGCCGTTGACCCCGGTGACCTCGATGTCCACCGGCTGGCCGGTGGTACGCAGCAGCATGAGCAGCGCGCCCCAATCGAGGTCCCTGGCCATGACCGACTTGAGCTGCTTCTTGAGCAGTTCGGTGTCGCTGCGCACCTTGACCACGTCGGCGTACTCGCGCTGGTCGCGCTGCAGGGCGAGCACCTGGGTGGTGGCCTCGGTCAGCTCCCGGTCGGCCAGCTGCTTCTGGTTGTTGGCGTACGCGACCCAGCCCCCGCAGGCGGCGGCCACGAGGAGCACGAAGACGATCACCCAGATCCGGGTACGGCGGCCCTGCCGCGCGCTGACGATCTCCTCGGGCAGCAGGTTCGCCGAGATCGTCAGCAGCCGGGTGGTCCGCTGCGGGGACGCCGCCGGGTCGACCGGCATGAGGGTGGTGGCCATCAGGCTGCCGCTCCCAGAGTCAGGCCGATCGACACCGCCGCCGACGGCAGGAAACTGTCGAATCCCCGCTCCCGGGCCTTGCGGGTGTCACGCAGGCGGCCGGCGTTGTCGGCGTACATCACCGACACGCCGAGCTGGCGCTGCACGTGCTCGGCCAAGCCGGGCATGAGTGCGCTGCCGCCGCAGAGCGAAACCCGGGTGACCTGCTTCTGGCGCTCGCCGGAGGCGAGGTACGTGAAGGAGCTGCGCAGCTCGCTGATGAGCGGCCGGACCGCGTCGGCCGCGGCGGTGGCGGTGTCCGGCCGGCCGTCGCCGTGCAGCCCGAAGCGGCACTTGACGGCCTCGGCCTCGGCCGGCGGGATGCCCAGCCGGGTGGCGATGCTCTCGGTGATCTCGACCCCGCCGCGCGGCACGGTACGCACGATCAGCGGCTCGCCGTCGGCGTGCACGACCACGCTGGTGACCTCGGCGCCGATGTCGACGATGGCCTCGACCTGGGCGTCCAGCCGGGAGGCGGCGCGCAGCAGGGCGAACGAGGCCAGGTCGACGTTGACGACGTGCAGGCCCGCCTTCTCCACCGCCTGGACCAGCTCCATCACCGCGTCCTTGGGGATGGCGATGAGCAGGCCGCGTACGGTCGGGTTGGTGCCCGGCTCCTCGAGCGGGCGGAAGTCCAGCAGCGAGCGCTCGACCGCCAGGGGCAGCATGTCACGCACCTGGAACGGCAGCGACTTGCGCATCTCCTTGGCCGGCAGGTTCGACACCGACATCTCGCGGACGACCAGCTGCGGGTTCGTCACGCCGAGCATGACCTTCTTGGTGGTGAACTTGCAGGCGGCCCAGAGCTGTTTGAGCGCCGAGGTGAGCGCGACCGGTTCCGCGAGGATGCCGCCCTGCACGGTTCCGGGCGGGAGGGGCACCTGGCCGAAGTTGGAGAGGGTGAAGTCGTCCTTGGCGCGGCGTACCTCCACGGCGCGGACGGACGACGAGCCGATGTCCAGCCCGATCGGATTGACGCCAGCCATCGGTTCCTTCCTCTCTCGGTGCGGTCGGTGCGGTCGGTGCGGTCGGTGCGGTCAGACGGTCGGGACGAGCAGGGACACGTACCAGTCGGCGATGGGCGCCGCGGCGAAGACCGCCAGGAACGCGCCCGCGAGCATGTACGGCCCGAACGGGATGCGGCTGCCGCGCCCGGCGGCCTTGAGCAGCATGAGCACGGCGGCCACGACGCCGCCGATGAGGAAGCCCGCGAAGGCGCCCACGGCGACCGAGCTCCAACCGAGCCAGCCCAGGTAGAGGCCGAGCAGCGGGGCGAGCTTCACGTCGCCGCCGCCCATGCCCCGGGGTACGAGCGCGAGCAGGCGGTAGAAGGCGTACAGGCAGGCAGCGGCCAGGAGTGCGCGGAGCGCGGCGTCCCAGCTGTGGCCCGCGATCGCGGCCGGCAGGAACAGCAGGAGCGCGACGCCGTACGACGGCAGGACGATCTGGTCGGGCAGACGCAGCACGTCCAGGTCGATCGCGGTGAGCGCGATGGCGACGGCGGCCAGGTACAGGTACGCGGGCAGCTCCCACGACCACCCGAACCGCGCCGCGACCGCCACGAAGAGCGCGGCGGTGCCGGCCTCCACGAGGGGGTACCGGGCGCTGATCGGAGCCTTGCAGTCGGCGCACCGGCCCCGCAGCAGCAGCCAGCCGAGAACCGGGATGTTGTGCCGGTTGCGGACCTCGTTGCCGCAGGCCGGGCAGTGCGAGCCGGGCCGGACGAGCGACTCGCCCCGCGGCACCCGGTGGATCACGACGTTGAGGAACGAACCGACGGCGAGACCGAGCAGGGCGACGACGCCGAGCAGCATGAGCTGGGGCATCGTCGGTCCTCCTCGGTCTCGCCCGTCGTGGCCGCCGGTGGCGCCGCAGGGACGGCGCCACCGCTCAACTCGGATGTGATCAGTCGCAGCTGTCGACGCTCAGTTCGCCGTCGGCAGCCTGGACGGAACCGCCCGCGGCACTGTCGTACAGGTACCACTTGCCGCTGCCGCCGCCGTTGGTCGCGCAGATCTTGTACTGGCTCGGTTCGGCGGCGTCCTTGACGTAGCCCAGCATGGTCTTGTCCGACAGCGTGATCTTCAGGCCGGACGTGCCGAGCTCGATCGTCTTGACCGAGCCGTCGGCGTTGTCGCCCTTGGTGGTGTCCGGGTAGTTGTTACCGTTGTCGGTGTAGTACTGCTCGACCGCGCTGATCGCGCCGCGGACGTCGGACTGGGCCGACTTGTCCGCCGCGCCCTGCCGGTAGTTGAGGTAGACCGGCACGGCGATGGCGACCAGCACGCCGATGATGACCACGACGACCAGGAGCTCGATGAGGGTGAAGCCCTCGTCGTCCTTCTTGGCGCGCAGCCGGCTGATGATGTCCTGCATTGGGGGTGCCTCCAGGGTGGCGTCAGGGTGGGGCGGGGATTGGTTGTCCGGGCTCGGGCGCCCGACGTCGACCTTCAGACCGGTCGCCTTGCTCCAGGGCGTCAGTTGCTCTGGATGTTCTGGTAGATGGTGAACATCGGTAGGTACAGACAGATCACCATTCCGCCGACCACGGCACCCATGACGAGGACCATGATCGGTTCGATCGAGGCGGTCAGGGACTCGGCGGCGCTGTCGACTTCCCTGTCGTAGAAATCGGCAACTTTGTCGAGCATCTGACTGATCTGACCGCTTTCTTCGCCGACTTCGATCATCTGGGTGACCATCTCGGGGAAGATCTTGTGCTGGCGCATGGCCGAGGACATGGGCTGGCCGTCGCGTACGGCGGACTGCACGTCGCGCATGGCGATGTTGATGACCTCGTTGCCGGTGGTCTCGCCGACGACCGCGAGCGCCTGCATGACGGGCACGCCCACGTTCAGCAGCAGGCCCAGGTTGCGGGAGAAGCGGCTCATCGCGAGCTTGCGGAACAGCGACCCGAACACCGGCATGCCGAGCTTGATCTTGTCGACCGTGAGCCGGAAGGACTCGCTGGCCCGCAGCTGGCGCTTGTACGCCACCGTCCCGCCGATCGCCGCGGCGAGCGTCACCGGGCCGATCCAGTACATGTTGTGGCTGGTGTCGACGAGGAACTGGGTGATGCCCGGCAGCTCGCCGCCGAGGTTCTTGAACATGTTCTCGAAGATCGGGACGATGAACTTCAGGACCGCCGCGATCAGCACGAACGTGAAGGCGAGCACGATCGCCGGGTAGGTCAGCGCGCCCTTGATCTTGCCGCGGAGCGCGGTGTCCTTCTCCATGCTGTCGGCGATCTGCTCGAGCGCACGGTCGATCATGCCGCCCGCCTCGCCGGCGCGGACCATGGCGATCATGAGGCGCGGGAAGACCCGGTCGTGCTTGGCCATCGCCGAGGACAGCGACACACCGCCGGCCACGTCCGTACGGACCTCGCCGACCGCCTTCTTGAGCGACAGCGCGGCCGTCTGCTCCTCGAGGATGGCCAGCGAGCGCAGCAGCGACATGCCGGAGGCCGTCATGGTGGCGAACTGGCGGGAGAAGACCGCCAGATCCTTGAGCTTGGTGCGGTTGCCCAGCCCTGGGATCTTGATGTCCATGTTCAGGCCCTGGCCGGCCGCGGTCAGCTCGAGCGGCACCTCGCCGCGCTGGCGCAGCATGTGGGTGGCCGCGGCCTCGTTCGGCGCCTCGACGGTGCCCTTGGTCTTGCGGCCCGTGGCGTCGATGCTGTTGTAGTGGAACGTCTTGGTCGCCGGCATGTCACACCCGTCCGATCAGGCGCTTGAGTTCGTCAGCGGAGTGGCAGATCTCCATCGCGGACTGCATCGTCACGACGCCCTCGCGGACCCGCTCGGCCAGGTGCTGGTCGAAGGCGAGCATGCCCTCGCTGCCGCCGGCCTGCATGAACGACGGGATCTGGTGGGACTTGCCCTCGCGGATGAGGCTGCGGATGGCCGGCGTGGCGGTGAGGATCTCGCAGACCACGGCCCGGCCCTTGTTGTCGGCGCGCGGCGCGAGCGCCTGCGTGACGACGCCCTGCAGGCTGGCCGCGAGCTGGGCGCGGATCTGCAGCTGCTGGTGCGGCGGGAAGATGTCGATGACGCGGTCGATGGTCTGCGTGGCGCTCTGCGTGTGCAGGGTGGCCAGCACCAGGTGACCGGTCTCCGCGGCGGTCAGCGCCGTCGCTGTCGTCTCCAGGTCGCGCAGCTCGCCGACGAGGATGATGTCGGGGTCCTGCCGCAGCGCGTGCTTGAGCGCCTGGGCGAAGTTCTCGGTGTCCGAGCCGACCTCGCGCTGGTTGACGACGCTGCGCTTGTGCGGGTGCAGGAACTCGATCGGATCCTCGATCGTGATGATGTGCGCGGCGCGGCTGCGGTTGGCCAGGTCCAGCACCGAGGCGAGCGTCGTGGTCTTGCCGGAACCCGTCGGGCCGGTGACCAGCACCAGGCCGCGCGGCAGGTGGGCGAAGCGGGACACCGACTCGGGCATGCCCAGCTCGTCCAGCGGCTTGATCTTGTGCGGGATGGCCCGGAAGACCGCGCCGCACGAGTTGCGCTGGATGTAGAGGTTGCCGCGGAACCGCGAGACGCCCACGATGCTGTGCGCGAAGTCCATCTCCTGGACCCGCTGGAACGTCTCCCACTGCGTGGGGGAGACGGCGGCGCGGGCCAGCAGGGCGGTGTCGGCGGAGTTCAGCTTGCCGTACCCGGGCAGCGGGCGCAGGCTGCCGTCGACCCGGATCATCGGCGGCGCGCCGACCGTCAGGTGCAGGTCGGAACCGCGGGCCTCGACGAGCGAGATGAGCATCTGGTCGAGCACGGCCAGGTCGTCCGCGACCGGGTCGGCCGGGGGCGCCGCCTGGTGCGGCACTTCGTGATCGAGCGTGTACATCCGCTGCACCCGACAATCTGCTGGTGAACCTCTGACGCCTCACCATTCGGCACGGCCGCGGGCGGGTTTAGGACCTGTGCTCCGGGGCCCCGGGCGCTCAGATGGCGACCCGGGAGACCTCGGTCAGCGACGTCAGCCCGCCGGCCGCCTTGGCCAGGCCGTCCGAGCGGAGGTCGTACATGCCCTGGTGGAGGGCGACCTCGCGGATCTCGTTGGAGGAGGCGCGGCGGATCGTCAGGGACTCGATCTCGTCCGAGATCGGCATGACCTCGTGCAGGGCGATGCGGCCGCGGTAGCCGGTGTTGGCGCAGTCGCGGCAGCCCACCGGGCGGTACAGCGCCTCGGGGATCTTGAGGTCGTGGATCGGCCAGCGTGCGGCCTCCAGCTCCTCGTCGGTCGGGACGTACGCCTCCTTGCACCAGTCGCACAGCCGCCGCGCGAGCCGCTGGGCGAGCACGCAGTCCAGCGACGAGCCGACGAGGAAGGGCTCGATGCCCATCTCGGTGAGGCGGGTGACCGCGCCGGGTGCGTCGTTGGTGTGCAGCGTGGAGAGCACCAGGTGGCCGGTGAGCGACGCCTCGACGGCGATCTGGGCGGTGTGGCCGTCCCGGATCTCACCGATGAGCACGACGTCGGGGTCGGAGCGCAGGATCGCCGGGAGCACCGCGGCGAAGGTCAGGCCGGCCTTCGTGTTGACCTGGACCTGGTTGATGCCGTGCAGGCGGAACTCGACCGGGTCCTCGACGGTGATGACGTTGATCTCCGGCTTGCTGATCCGGCCCAGGGTCGCGTACAGGGTGGTGGACTTGCCGGAACCGGTGGGGCCGGTGACCAGGACCATCCCGTGCGGCTTGCTGAACGACTCCGCGAAGCGGGTCAGGTTGTGCTCGGTGAAGCCGAGCTTGCTCATGTCGAGGTCGATGCCGCCGGTGTCGAGGACCCGCAGGACGATCTTCTCGCCCCAGACCGTCGGCAGCGTCGCGGCTCGCAGGTCGACCTTGCGGTCGCGGATCATCACGGTGATGCGGCCGTTCTGCGGCACCCGCTTCTCGGTGATGTCGATGCCCGACATGATCTTCAGGCGCGAGGTCAGCGCGGACATCACGCCGCGCGGCACGGTGTCCAGCTCGTGCAGGACGCCGTCGATGCGGTAGCGCACCCGCATCTCGTCCTCGGTGGGCTCCAGGTGCAGGTCGGAGGCGCGGTTCTGGACGGCCTGCTCGATCAGGTTGTTGACGTAGCGCACGATCGGCGCGTCGTCGGCGCTGGTGACCTGCGCGGCCATGCCGGCCTGGTCGTCGAGCGAGGTGTCGGCGAGGTCGCCCAGGTCGCTGGCCTCGCGCTGCAGCCGCTCGATGATGCGGCGGACCTCGCTGCGGGCCACGACGACCGGGCGTACGGTCATGCCGGTCGCGGCCCGCACGTCGTCGAGCGCCACCACGTCGCCGGGGTCGGTGACGCCGACGGTCAGCTCGCCCTCGTTGATCGCCAGGCCGAGGACCCGGTGGCGCAGCACGACCGAGAGCGGGATGCGCCGCAGCGCGGTGGGGTCGAGGGGGTAGCCGACCAGGTCGACGGTGTTCATGCCGAAGGCGTACGCGGCCGCCTCGGTCAGCTGCTCCTCGGTGACGATCCGCTCGCTGATCAGGACCGCGCGAACCGACCGGCCGCTGCGCTGGGCCTCGTCGGCCGCGGCGTCCACCACGTCTTCCTCGATGCCCATCTGCTTGAGGGCGTCGAGCAACGGGCGGAAGGTCTGGTCCATGACATCCTCACGACAGGCACTACGGGGGTACGCCTGTCCCATCGGACACTTCCGCTGCGAACTGAGCCCACGAGTCACGGGTGCCGGAACGCGCGCCGGTACGCGCTCGGCGCCACCCCCACGGACTGCTGGAAGTGCTGGCGCAGGGCGGTGCCGCTGCCCAGCCCGGCCCGGCGGGCGACCACGTCCACGCTGAGGTCGGTGGATTCGAGCAGCAGCCGGGCGTGCGCCACCCGCTGCTGCAGCAGCCACCGGCGCGGGCTCATGCCGGTCTCGTCGCGGAACCGGCGGGTGAACGTCCGTACGCTCATCCGCGCGTGCGCGGCCATCTCCTCGAGGCTCACCTGCTCGCCGAGCCGGCTCAGGGCCCAGGCGCGGGTGGTCTCGGTGCCGCTGCCGTGCGCCGCCGGCACGGGACGCTCGATGTACTGGGCCTGGCCGCCGTCGCGCCACGCGGGCACCACGCAGCGCCGGGCCGCCTGGTTGGCCACCGAGCTGCCGTGGTCGCCGCGGACGACGTGCAGGCACAGGTCCACGCCCGCCGCCACGCCGGCCGAGGTCAGCACGTCGCCGTCGTCGACGAACAGCACGTCGAAGTCCCACGCGACGCGCGGGTAGAGCCGGCCCAGGCGCTTGGCCCAGGCCCAGTGGCTGGCGGCCTTACGCCCGTCGAGCAGCCCTGCGGCCGCGAGCACGGAGGCCCCCGTACAGATGGAGATGATCCGTGCCCCGCGGGCGTGCGCGGCCCGCAAGGCCTCGGCCACCTCGCCGGGGACCGTGCCGTCGGTCATGGTGGGGCCGCCGCTGACGCCGGGGACCAGCACCGTGCCGGCCGTGGCGACCGGGCCGAGGTCGTGGTCCGGCACGACCTGGAAGCCGCCGCGCTCGGGGCGTACGGGCAGGCCGCCCACGCCGCACGTGACGACCGAGTAGAGCGGGCGGTTCTGCGTGTCGCGGGCGGCACCGAAGACCTGGGGCGGTACGCCGAGGTCGAACCCCACCACGCCGTCGAGCGCGATCATGGCCACGGAATGCGTCATGGCCCGATTCTTGCGCATGATGGCTCTCTGGCCACTCGTCCGTCCGTACCCGGGTTCCCCAGAATGATCGGGTGACTTCCCGCCGCCTGCACCCCGCCTGGCTCGTCGCCGCCGTCGCGTTCATCGCGCTGGTCGGCGCGGCCGGCTTCCGTGCCACGCCGTCCGTGCTGCTCCAGCCGCTGCACGAGGAGTTCGGCTGGTCGCTCGGCACGATCTCCGCGGCCGTCTCGATCAACCTCCTGCTGTACGGCCTGACCGCGCCCTTCGCCGCCGCGCTGATGGAGAAGTTCGGCATGCGCCGGGTGGTGGCCGGGGCGCTCCTGCTCGTCTCCGCCGGCAGCGGCCTCACCGTGTTCATGCACGCCAGCTGGCAGTTGCTGCTCTGCTGGGGCGTGCTGGTCGGGCTGGGCACCGGCTCGATGGCCCTGGGTTTCGTGGCGATCGTGGCGAGCCGCTGGTTCGTGCACCGGCGCGGCCTGATCACCGGCGTGCTGACCGCGGGCGGCGCGACCGGTCAGCTGATCTTCCTCCCGGTCCTGGCCGGACTCACCGGCGAGCACGGGTGGCGGGTCGCCGCGCTCACCGTGGCCGCGGCCGCGTTGCTGGTGGTGCCGCTGGTGTGGTGGCGGCTGCGGGACCGGCCCGCCGACCTGGGGGTCACCGCGTACGGTGCCGGCCCGGACGACGTGGCCCCGCCGCTCGCCGTGCCGCCGGGCAACGCGGCTCGCAACGCCGTGCGCGCCCTCGCCCGCGCGGCCCGCACCGGGCCGTTCTGGCTGCTCGCGGGCGGTTTCGCGATCTGCGGCGCCACCACCAACGGGCTGGTCGGCACCCACTTCATCCCCGCCGCGCACGACCACGGCATGGCCGGGACGACCGCGGCCGGCCTGCTCGCGCTGGTGGGCATCTTCGACATCGCCGGGACGATCGCCTCCGGCTGGCTCACCGACCGGGTGGACAGCCGCCTGCTGCTCGGCGGGTACTACGCGCTGCGCGGGCTGTCGCTGCTGGTCCTGCCGTCGCTGTTCGCCGCCACGGCGCACCCGAGCATGGTCGTCTTCATCCTCTTCTACGGCCTCGACTGGGTCGCCACCGTCCCGCCGACGGTCGCGCTGTGCCGCGAGTACTTCGGGGCGAGCGGCGCCGTCGTGTTCGGCTGGGTGTTCGCCTCGCACCAGTTCGGCGCGGCGATCGCGGCGACCGCGGCCGGCCTGGTCCGCGACCGGCTCGGGACCTACGACTGGGCCTGGTACGGCGCCGGCACCCTCGCCCTGGCGGCGTCCCTGCTGTCGCTGATGCTGCTCGCGGGCCGGCGCGCCCGCGATGGCGGCCCCGCAGGGCCGGGCATCGGCCTCGCGTTCCCATCACGTGCCGAGGAGGCGGCAGTCGGTATGACCGAAGCGCATCGATAGGCATCACTTTCTGGATACGGTGTGGGCAGTCCGTCCCCCACCCCAGGGAGGTCCCCGATGCTGTTCAAGAGACTGTCCGCCGTCCTGCTCGCCGTGCTGGCGACGGCCGGCCTGCAGGTCGCCGCCGCCGGCCCCGCGGCTGCCGCACCGCGGGTGCTGTACTACGACGCGAGCCAGGCCCAGGAGTTCGTCGCGGCGGTCGACCAGGGCGCCCAGATCTGGAACAGCCGGGTCACGAACGTGCGCCTCGAGCGGGTGCCGGCGGGCCGCACCCCCAACATCCGGGTGTACGCCGACAACGGCTGGCCGCGCACGTACACGACCTCGCTGGGTAACGGCCGCTGGTACATGGGCCGGGAAGCGGTGAACGACGGCTACTACGTCCCGCGGATCGCCGCCCACGAGTTCGGCCACATCCTCGGGCTGCCGGACCGGCGTACGGGCCTCTGCGCGGACCTCATGTCGGGCAGCAGCGCGCCGGTGTCGTGCACCAACGCGTACCCGAACGCCACCGAGGCGGCCACCGTGAACAGCAACTTCCGCACCTCGGCGGTCGTGCCCGCCCGGGAGTTCGCCTGGGTCGGCTGACGCCGCGAACCGCTGAGGGCCGTCCGCGCGCCGGGCGGCCCTCACTGCTGCAGATCGACCACCTCGAGCACGCCGCTGAGCACCAGGATCTGGTGCACCCCGCGGGTGGGCCGGGCCAGGGAGAACGTGATGCCCTCGTCACGCGCGCGCTGGAAGCCGAAGATGATCGCGCCCAGCCCGGTGGAGTCGATGAAGGACAGCTGCGACATGTCCACCACCAGCGCCCGCGGGCGCGTCTCGATGGCCTCGACGAGCGCCACCCGTACCTGGTCCACGTTCAGCACGTCCACCTCGCCCTGCAGGGCGACGGTCGCCACGTCGGCGTCGCGGTCGAGACTCGTGACGGGTTCGTCGGTCACCAGCGGCTCCAAAGCAATCTTCCGTAGTGGCGATAATTCCACGTACGGTAATCGGCAGAATGACAGTAGAGTGCCGAGTCACCAGTGGGGAGGGGCGGCGTGCCGATCCGGGGTGGTCTGCCGCCGCGTAATCCACGCTTCGCCGGGCGCGAGGATCTGCTCGCCCGGATGCGCGGACTGCTCGGCAACGGACCGGTGGTGCTGTTGCCTGCCGCCGATCACCAGTTGGGTGGCACGGGACGTACCCAATTGGCGGTGGAATACGCCTACCGGTACGCGGACACGTACGACCTGGTCTGGTGGATCCCCGCCGAGCAGACCGCCGGCATGCGCGCCGCGCTGGTCGGGCTCGCGCAGGAGCTGAAGCTGCCCGAGGCCCGCGACATCAACCGGACGCTGGGCGCGGTGCGCGACGCGCTGAGCCGCGGGGAGCCGTACCGGAACTGGCTCGTGGTCTTCGAGAACGCCAACCGGCCCGAGGACATCAAGCCGTACCTGCCCAGCGGCGCCGGGCACGTACTGGTCACCTCGCGCAACCCGCGCTGGACGACCGAGGTGGCACAGGCGGTGCCGGTCGCCGTCTTCGACCGTACGGACAGTGTGGACTTCCTGCGGCGCCGCAACCCGGAACTCTCAACCGAGGACGCCGAGCGCCTGGCCGCGCATCTCGGGGACGTGCCGATGGCGCTCGACCAGGCGTCCGCCCTGCGGTTCGCGACCGGGTGGAGCGTCGACGAATACCTGAGCCGCTACGACGCGCGCGCCGCCGAGCTGGCGTTCCCGACCCCCATCCGGGTCGCGTGGGGACTCGCCGCCGACGGGCTCGCCGAGGCCTCCCCGGCCGCCTTCGAGCTGCTCGAGCTCAGCGCGTTCCTGGCCAGCGCGCCGATCTCCTGGGAGCTGTTCTGGGCGGCCCGCGGCCTGGTCGGTGGCGAGCTGGCCCGGACCCTGCGCGTCGAGCGCCGGCTCAAGGCCGCGGTCCGCCTGATCGGCCGGTACGGGCTGGCCGACCTCGACCCACCCGGCGAGAGCCTGATCGTGCACCCGCTGGTCCGCGGCATGCTCGGCCAGCAGCTCACCTCGGAGCGGCACGCCGCCCTGCTGCGCTCGGTGCGGGCCATGCTCGCCGCGGCCGACCCCGGCGACCCCGACAACCCGGCGCACTGGCCGCGGTACGCCGAGATCATCCCGCACCTCATCCACTCCGATGTGCTGGGCGGCGACACCGAGGAGGTCCGCCAGCTGGCGATCGGCTGCGCGCGTTACCTGTACGCCCGCGGCGACTACGACTCCAGCCGGGACCTGGCCGCGCAGGCGGTGGCCCGGTGGCGCGACAGCCTGGGGGAGACCGACGAGCAGACGCTGCTGGCCTCCTTCCACCTGGCGAACGCGTTGCGCGTGGTGGGGCGTACGGCCGACGCCCGCGTCCTCAACGCACAGACCCTGCGTTCGCAACGCGAGGTCCTCGGCGGCGACGACGAGACGACCCTGGCGACGGCCAACAGCGTCGGCGCCGACCTGCGCATGCAGGGCCACTTCGAGCAGGCCCGGCAGCTGGACGCCGACAACCTGGTCCGTTACCGCCGGCTGTTCGGCGAGGGCTTCCCCACCGCGCTGCGCTGCGCCAACAACCTGGCCGTCGACCTGCGGCTGCTCGGCGACTTCCGGGGCGCCCGGGCGCTGGACGAGCAGGTGCTGCGGCACCGGCAGGTGATCTTCGTCGAGGGGCACCCGGAGACGTTGTCGTCGCGGGCCGGCCTGGCGTTCGACCTGTTCGGGCTCGGCGACTACGCGGGGGCGGCCGCCCTGCTCGCCGCCGCCGGGCACTTCGAGGCGCTCGGCGACGACCACCCGATGGTGCTGTGGGCCGGGCGGTTCGCCGCGATGGCGGCCCGCCGCGGCGGCCGGGCCGAGGCGCGTGAGCTGGCGGCGGCCAACGTCGAGCTCTTCCGGCACAAGTTCGGCGACCTCAACGTGGAGACGCTCGGGGCCGTCGTCTCGCTGGCCAACTGCGCCCGCGACGCCGGTGACCTCGACGAGGCGCACCGCCTCCTCGAACGCGCTGTCGCCCGCTACCACGCCGTGCTCGGCGACGAGCACCCGTTCACCCTCGCCGCCGGCGCCGACCTGGCCGGGGTGGTCCGGGCGACCGGCCGGTACGCCGAGGCCCGCACGATCGACGAGGAGGCGCTCGGCGGCCTGCGGCGCAGCGTCGGCGCCGACCACCCGTTCACGCTCGCGTGCGCCAACGGGCTCGCGGCCGACCTGCTCGCCGTCGGGGAGGCGCAGCGGGCGCGGGAGATCGCCGTCGACACGCTCACCCGGTCGCGTGCGGTGCGCGGCGCCGAGCACCCGGACACGCTGGCGTGCGCGTTCAACGTGGCCCTGGACGCGGGTGACGAGCAGTCCGCCGAGGCCGCGGTCCAGCGGCTGCAGAAGGCGTACGGCGAGGGCCACCCGGTGCCGGCCCGCGCGCAGGCGGGCGTACGCCTGGAGACGGAGATCGAGCCGCCGCCGCTGTGACCCGGGGTCAGGGCGTGTAGACGATCGCCATCCGGGTGACGGTGCCGTCCTCGGTGGCGATCGCGACCATGGCGCCCTTGTTGAGCTTGAACCACCCGGCGAACTCCTTCGCCGTCATCGGGCAGGTGCCGCCCTTCTCCGGCGCGTCGATGCACACGTCGCCGTCGGCGCCTTCCCAGGTGAAGTACTTCGCCGTGGTGGCGATCGGCACGGTGATCTTGGTGTGGCTCTCCTCGGTGACGTACTCGTGGTGGACACATCGGTTGTCCGAGCGCTTGAGCTTGAACGTCCGGCAGTACGCGTCGCCGGTCATGAAGATGATCGGCTCCACGACGGCGGACGCGTTCTCCGCGTCGTACGCGTGCAGGTTCACGACCGAGGTCGTGCTGCCCTGGGTGAGGTCGGCGAATCGGGGCTGGGGCGCCGCCGCTGAGGGCGACGGCGAGGCCGACGCCGACGGCACGGGCGGTGCCGACGCCTCCGGCGTGGCGGTGCCACAGCCGCCTGCCATGAGGATCAGCACGACGGCGAGGAGTGCGCGCTTCACAGTTCCATGACCTCCGCACGGGCGAACGCGGCTCGGGCGTCGCCGCTGATGATGTCGTCGACGACCCCGAAGGTCACCGTGCCGGCCGGCCGGTACGGCTCCCCGAGCCGCGTGGTCAGCAACGCCGCCCCATCCACCGTCACGGTCGCCTCGTCGCGTCGCACGACGATCTCCACCCGGCGCGCGCGGCCCGGCGTGCCCCCGGTGACCGCGGCCTTCACCTCGTTCACGACGCCGTCCGCGGTGTCCACGCCGAGCCGGACCTCCGTCTCGCAGAGCGACACCAGGTACGCCTCGGCGCCGGCCGACCGGAACCAGATGCCCGCGCAGGCTCCCGGGGTGAGGACCGTCGCGTCGACGCTGATGGCCTGGTCCTTGGCGATCGACTCCGCCGGGCCCCGGCAGCGGTAGACGGGAGCCATCCCGGTCCGCGCCTCGAGCCGGCCGTTCTCGAAGACGCAGCGGCCCTCCGCGTCGCCGCGCGCCGCCCGCCACTGTCCCGGCCGGTCCAGCCGGTCGATGATCGCCGCGCCGCCGGCCGCCCGGCGCAGCGAGGGGGCCGGCGAGGGCGCGGTCGTGCCCGCGCTGAGCGACTTCGAGTCGTCCGAGCGCGCAAGCGTGTGAGCAGCGAGGAGGCCGGCCGCGCCCAGCACCAGCACACCGGCGCCGGCCAGGACCGTGCGCCGCATCCGGCCGGACCGGGGGCCACGCGGGGCGAGCCGCCGGGTCCGCTGCGCGGCCGCGGCCGCGCGGAGCAGTTCCGGGCGGACCGGCTCCGACTTCGCGTCGGTATCCTGATCCAGCAGCAGGTCGAGCAGTTCGTGCGCGGTGGGCCGCTCCGCCGGATCCTTCGCCAGCGTGCGGGCGACCACCTGGCGCAGCGGATCGGGCAGCCCGGACAGGTCGGGCGGCTGGGTCAGGATGCGGGCCGCGGTCGCCGCGGGGGAGTCCGCCTGGAAGGGGGTACGCCGCGTTGCCGCGTACGTGACGACGGCGCCCCAGGCGAACACGTCGGCCGCCGGGCCCACCACGCCGTGCCGATCGGTCTCGAAGCGTTCCGGCGCCATGTACGCGACCGTGCCGACCATCTGGTCGGTACGGGTGTGCTGGCTCGTCACCTCGAACGCGCGCGCGATGCCGAAGTCGATGACCTTCGGCGTGCCCAGCGCGAACAGCACGTTGCCGGGCTTGAGGTCCCGGTGGATCACCCCGGCGCCGTGGATCGCGGCCAGCGCCGTCGCCACCCCCACGGCGACGCTGTGCAGGTTGCCGCCGGTCAGCGGGCCGTTGCGGGCGATCACCTCGGAGAGGCTGGGCCCGTCCACGTACTCGACGACCAGGTAGGGCGTCGGATGGTCGGGGTCGGCGTCGAGCACCTCGGCGGTGCAGAACGGCGGCACCTGCCGGGCCCGGTTGACCTCGCTGCGGAACCGGCCGCGGAACTCCGGGTCGTACGCGTATTCGGGCCGGATCATCTTGACGGCGACCAGCCGGCCGTCGGCGGCCCGCCCGAGGTAGACAGCTCCCATGCCGCCCTGGCCCAGCCGCCCGAGCAGCCGATAGCCGCCCAGTTCGGCCGGATCTCCCGGTAGGAGCGGATCAGTCACCCGCAGGACGATACCTGGATTGCGCTGAGTGACTTGGATCTATGCGGACAGCGCCGACTGCCGGGTGAGCAGCTCGGTGAGCTGGCCGGCCGGCATGGGCCGGGCGAAGTGGTAGCCCTGCGCCTGCGCGCACTCCAGCTCCCGCAACCGGGAGGCCTGGCCGGCGTCCTCGACGCCCTCGGCGACCGGCGCGAGGTTGAACGTACGGGCGATCTGCAGCACCGCCTCGGCCACCGACGCGCCGGTGGTCTCCTGCATCGCCTGCACGAACGACTTATCGATCTTCACGACGTCGACGGGCAGCGTGCCGAGGTGGCTCAGCGACGAGAAGCCGGTGCCGAAGTCGTCGAGCGCGATGCGGACGCCCAGCGTCTTCAGCGCGCCCAGCACCCGGGCGGACTCGACCAGGTCGACCAGCGCGACGGACTCGGTCAGCTCCAGCACCAGCAGCGACGGCGGCAGGCCGGTCCGCTCCAGGACGCCGCGCACCTCCTCCACCAGGTCCGGGTTGCTGAGCTGGCTCGCCGAGAGGTTGACGTTGAGCTCGAAACCGGGCCGCTGCTCCTGCCAGGCGGCGGCCTGCCGGCACGCCTCCTCGAGGACCCAGCCGCCGAGGCGCGGCAGCAGGCCCAGCGACTCGGCCATGTCGAGGAACGCGATCGGGGGCACCAGGCCGCGCTCGGGGTGGTTCCAGCGGACCAGCGCCTCCACGCCGACGGTGTGCTCGCCGGCCAGGTCGACGATCGGCTGGTAGTGCACCTCGAACTCGCCGTCGTCGAGGGCGCGGCGCAGGTCCGCCTCCTCGCGCCGGCGGGCCTCCACCGCGGCGAACTGCGCCGGGTCGAAGCGCCGGGCGACGCCCTTGCCCTCGCCCTTGGCCTGGTAGAGGGCCAGGTCGGCCTCGCGCAGCACGTCGTCGACGAGCACGTCGCTGCCGCGGGTGATGGCGATGCCGGCGCTGGCCCGCATGCTCAGCACCGCCTCGCCGACGGCCAGCGGCTGGGCGAGGTCGCGCAGGATGCGGTTGGCCACCGTGTCCGCGATCTGGTCGTCGACCAGGCGCGGCAGCAGCACCACGAACTCGTCGCCGCCGAGGCGGGCCACGGTGTCGTTGGTGCGGACGTTCGCGGTGAGCCGGTCTGCGGCGCTGCGCAGGAGCTCGTCGCCGACGGTGTGCCCGTACGTGTCGTTGACCTCCTTGAACCCGTCCAGGTCGACCAGGATCACGGCGGTCATCGTGTCGTCGGCGTCGGCCAGCGCGTCGATGGCGTGGTCCATGAAGAGCTTGCGGTTGCCGAGCTCGGTCAGCGGGTCGCGGAACGCCTGCCGTACCAGCTGGGCGCGCTGCCGGGTGAGGTCCCGGACGAGGCCCTCGTTCGCCCGCGCGCCGAGGAACTGCCGGACGAGGATGACGGCGGCCACGGCCAGCGTGAGCCAGGTCAGCCCGGGGCTCAGCTGCCCGTCGCGGCCGAACCGGAAGGCGGCGAGCACGACGGCGGCGGCGACCGGCACGTAGTGCACGAGCGGCCGGCGCCGGGCGAGCAGCAGGACAGCCGCGGCGGCCGTACCGACGACGGCGATCGCGGCGATCAGCCGGGTGGTCCCGGCCTCGCCGCGCGCGACGTCCTCGAGCAGCGCCGGCCACGCCAGCAGAAGAAGCGACGAGAGGATCATGGCGTGGTCGACCCAGCGACGCACCCGATCCATGGCACCCGTCCGGCTCATGCTCACCTCCAACGGGGGCCATGATCGGCTCGTCGGCCGCGGACTTTAGGAAAGCCAGTTCACTATGGCGAGCGGATCGGGCCGGTCGGGTCCCAGCGCCGCGTACGTCGCCGCGGCCACCTCCGGCGCGGCGCGCGCGCCGCTGACCAGGAGCATCCCGGCCCAGTCGACCTGGTCACCCGCTGGTGTCGCGTACGCCCGCAGCGCGGCGCCCTCATCCCCGCGGACGTACGCGACATCGCCGTCGGAGCCCTCGAGGGGCAGTCCGCGCAGCAGCCGATGCGCCAGATCGAGCCGCGCGCTCGCCTCCAGGGCCCGCCGGGGCGCCCGGTGCAGCCGCGCGGTCACCGGCGGCGGCCGCTCGCCGCGCCGCCAGGCCCGGGCCAGTGCCGCCGCGCCGTCCGGCTCGACGTGCAGGTTCCGCAGCCGCCAGCGCAGGTGGTGATCGTGGTTGGCGCCCTCCGCGAGCCGCAGGATGCCCGGATCGACCGGCTCCGCCGGCCAGGGGCGGACCTCGGCGAGCAGGGCGTCCACGAACCGCCGGCCCGCCGGGGTGAGCTCCGTCAGGCTCTCCGCCGCGGAGACGACGGCCGCCCGCCAGCGGGCGAACTCGAACCGGGCCAGCGGATCCGCGGGCCACGTCCGCCAGAAGCGGGTCACCGTCAGGTACGCGTACGCGCCGTGCAGGATGCCGGAGGCGGGCCGCGGATCGTCGCGCCACGGCGAGTAGCCGGGGGTGTTCGGGGCCTTCAGCAGGTCGAAGAGGTACAGGACCGCGTTGAGGATGCTGTGCTGCGCCTCGTGCAGCAGCCCGACGGCGAGCGCGGCGGGGTCGGCCGGCTCCGAGATCGCGACGGCCCCGTAGGCGTGCGCCGAGGTCGCGCTGATGCCGCGCGCCGCCGGATCGGTCTCGACGGGCACCACGCAGTCCAGCGCGCGGGTCAGGACCTCGGCGTCGGGGCGTACGCGCTCGGCCAGCATCCGCCACGCCTCGGTGAACGCCGCCTGCCAGCGGGCCGCCGCGGCCTCGGACAGCGGCGGGGTTGGGGTCAGCCCGAGGCGGGCGCGCAGCGGGTCCCGGTCCTCCAGGCGTACGGAGATCGACAGGCCGTCGTGGGTGGCCGTGAGCAGCCGCTCCGCCTGCCGTGGCCGGGGGATCCGGGCGCGCGCCGCGAGCTCGGCCAGATGGCCGACGCCGGCCTCCGCCGGGGATGCACCCTCCCGCAGGGCCCTGAGGCAGTCCGCGGCCCACGCACCGAAGAGCGGCCGGTCCAGCAACGCGCGCGTACGGGCAGGGTGGGCGCGTTCGGCGGCGGCGAGCGCGGTGAGGCTGCCGGTTCCTGCGACGGCGGCGATCTGGCGCAGCAGGAGCAGGTGGCGGCTCAGCCGTACCCGGCGCAGCTCGGCCAGCACCTCGGGGCCGGGACGGCCCGAGCCGAGCGCGACCAGCGCCGCGTCGCTGAGCCGGTGCGGGCGCGCCGCGCGGACGCCGGCGACTGTCATCGGGCTCGACGCGTCACAGGGCCGAGTTGAACCCGGCGATCGGCTCGGCCGGGTGGGCCAGGTCGTCCGCGAGCCGGCGCAGGCAGTGCGCCAGCGGGCTGTCGTCCGCCCGGTCGGCCTCGGCGTCGGCCGCCAGCTCGGCCAGCGAGAGGC
Source organism: Actinoplanes sp. NPDC049316 (assembly GCF_040677315.1). Classification (NCBI taxonomy): domain Bacteria; kingdom Bacillati; phylum Actinomycetota; class Actinomycetes; order Micromonosporales; family Micromonosporaceae; genus Actinoplanes; species Actinoplanes sp. NPDC049316. The sequence goes on from NZ_JBFAQM010000018.1 coordinate 137,012, forward strand.
CGGAGACGTCGATCATGGCGGACCGCCAGTCCGGCGTCGCACCGGTGGTGCTCGTGCCCCCGTCCACCTACGCCTACCTTCGTCGGAGGATGTCGGTTGTCGTCCTGCAACGATCAACCCGTTGCCGTGAAGATTACGGCGGTCGTCGGGTCGGGTGATGTCCGGGCGTGTCGCCGGGCGGGGTCGCCCGGCACGGCGGGTCGTGATCTCATAGGCCGACACCGCGAAAGTCGGCAACGGAGGACAAACTGTGCTAAGGCGCCAGGCCGGGGAGACCGGGGAGCAGGTGCACGACCACGCCGAGGACGAAGGGACCGACGATTCCGCCGAGACCGCGCCCGAGTCGCCGGTGATGCCGTCGCCGCCGTTCCCGACCTTCCGCAGCCGGCCCACGCTGCCGGCCCAGACACCGGGCGTGGGCTTCGAGAGCGGACGGGACAGCCGTGCCCGCTGACGACTCCCGGCCGCCGCTGCCACGCCGCGGACCGGCCCCCGCGGTCGAGCGGATGGACAACGCCGAGCTGGCCCGCATGGTGGAGGCGGAGCACCCGTACCGGGGGAAGGCTCTCTTCGAGCTGTCCGACCGGATCGCGCACGACGACGACGCGGCGACCAAGGTGGCCATGCTCAGCCGGCTGACCTCGCTGCGCCAGGCGCGCCTGTTCGACCGGGTCTCGCTGGCCTGGTCGGCGATCATCGCGCTGCTCGCCGCGGAGACCCCGCACTCGCGGGCGGCGGCGTACGAGGCGTTCGGCGCGCTCGACGTGGCGGAGCAGCGGGACATGCTGGACTACCTCGAGGTGACCGCCATCGAGGACGCTCACCCGAGAATCGGCTGACGCCGCCGCCGGCGGCGCGGACCCGTCCGGTCCGCGCCGCGGCGGCGGGTCAGGCTTCGACCTTCACGTCCTTCCAGAACGCGACCCGGTCGCGCACGGCCTTCGCGTCCGGCTTGGGGTCCGGGTAGTACCAGACGGCGTCCTGGCTGACGTGGCCCCCGGACTCGAGCGTGTAGTAGGACGCCCGGCCCTTCCAGGGGCAGACGGTGTGCGTGTCGGACGGGCGCAGCACGTCCTCCCGCAGCGCGGAGCGCGGGAAGTAGACGTTGCCCTCGACAACCACGGTGTCGTCGCTCTCGGCGATGATCTCGTCGTTCCAGATGGCCTTCGGCATACCCCGAACGTAGCGCGCTCCCGGGCCCGCGTCCGATATGCGCGCTTTATTCGCCTCCCGGGGGTGAAACGCCGTCGGACAACCAGACCGTTGCTAGGGCCCCGTACGAGGATCTAAGGTCGATCCGCCCACGAGACCCCCGAACGGGAGCAGCCGCCATGAGCACGAGCATCCTGAGCACGTTCCCGGTCCTCCGGGAACAGGCCCGGCACGCGTTGCTGCTGCTCGGGGCGCCGGCCCCGGCCAACCTCGTGGTGGACGTGCACACCGCGCTGTTCGACGGCGACCTGTCCATGTCCGGCCTCGCGACGGTCCTGCGCGACGAGGAGCGGCAGTACGACCCGGACGCGCTGCGGCCGTACCGGATCTGCCCGGCCCTCCACCACGACCTGACGGTGGCCCGCGGCCTCGTCGCGCTCTCCTGCTGGCCGGGCGAGCGCCGAATGATGTCGCCCGTCGCGGCCCGGGCCAACGCGCTCGCCGCGGTGGTGCGCATCGCCGAGTTCGTCGTCATCCGCAACACCGCGAGCCCGGCCGTGCTCGACCTGCTGCGCCGCCTCGCCGAGACGGTCCCCGGCGGTCCCGAGGCGTTCCTCGTGCACGACCCGCGGGCCCTGGCGGACGCCGCCCGCGCGGCGCGGGCCGAGCTGAGCGTCGAAGCCGTCCCCGAGACGGTCCTGCGCCGGTGGGAGGGGCTCGACGAGCGGCAGCGGCTGTTCGGCATCACGAGCCTGCCCCACCAGCGAGCCCGCGCGTGACGTCGGCGCTCGACCGGCTCCGCGGCGGGGCCCCCGCCAAGCGGCACAACGCGCGCACGATCGCCGCGCTCACCGCCAACCCCGGCTGCACCCGCCGCGCGGTCCTCGACGCGGCCGGGATCGACAAGCCGAAGCTTGCCCAGCACATCGGCTTCCCCGGGAACTTCGGGCAGTCCCGCTTCGCGCTCGCGCGCGGCAACGGGTTCGAAGCCATGCTCAAGGCCGACGACTGCGCGCTGCTGCTGTCGGTGCTGCGCGACGTGCTCGGCCTCGAGACGCCCGAAGTGTCGTACGACGACCTCGGCGAGGATGCCGACGACACGCTCGCCGCGCGGCACGGGCGTACCCGTGATCTGCTCGCGGCCGCCGCCGGCGCCGCCCTGATCGACCACCCGCTGCTCACCCTCGACGTGGCCGGCCGGAAGGTCTTCCTGGAGCCCGACCTGATCGCGTTCCAGGTGCGGGGACGGCTGCACGTCGTGGAGATCAAGTCGTTCGCGATCGTCGACGGGCAGGCCGACAGCGCCAAGGTGTCGGCCGCCGCGGTCCAGGCCGCGGTGTACGTGCTCGCGCTGCGCCGCCTGCTCGCCGAGCTGGGCCACGACCCAGCCCTGGTCAGCCATGACGCGGTGCTGGTCTGCCCGCGCGACTTCTCGCTGCAGCCCACGGCGGTCCTCGTCGACGTGCGCAAGCAACTGTCCACCCTGACCCGGCAGCTCAAGCGGCTCGCCTCGGTCTCCGACGTGGCCGAGGCCCTGCCGCCGGGCGTCAGCTTCGACCTGTCGTTGCCGCCGGCCGACCTGATCGCCTCGCTCCGGCACGTCGAGGCCCGGTACGCGCCCGAATGCCTCTCCGCCTGCGAGCTCGCGGTGCACTGCCGCCACGAGGCCGCCGGCACCACGGCCGCGCTGGGCCGGCCCGTCCGGGACGCGCTCGGCGGCGTCGACACGGTCGAGGAGGCGCTGGCGCTGGCCGCGGGCACGCGGACGCCCACCGGGGAGCAGGCCGAGGCCGCCGCGCTGCTGCAAGCCGCCGCCCGGCTGCGCGCCGAGGTGCTCGGTTCTTGAGCACGCTCACCGCACTCGCCCGGGCGCAGGCCCGCGCCGAGGGGCGCGCGCAGCCGATCGCGACCGTACGCCACCTGCACCTGCACCCGCGGCCGTTCGTGTTCATCCCGTACGCGATGGCCGGCGAGGCGAACGCACCCCTCGCGGCGCTCGCCGGCACCGGACCGGACGACCCGCGGCTGCTCGTCGTGGCGCAACCCCGCAACCGTGACGACCGCTTCGCCTTCGCCGCGGAGCTCGCGGAGCTGCTGTTGCCGTACGTCGACTCGTTCACCGGCGTGGCCGAGCCGGTCGCGGTGGACCGGGGCCGGGACGTGCGCTACCGGTACGTGGACGCCCCGCAGCTGTGGGTGCCCAACACCGGAGGCGTCGACTTCGTCCGGCTCTTCGGGCGCTCCACCCGCTTCCGCACCACCGAGGGCGAGTACGCGGTGCCGGCGGGCGTACCGCTGCTCGGGCGCTGGCTGACGTTCTTCGCCGGGTCCGCGGAGGTGCCGGGCTCGTCGCTGCTGCTCAACGCCGTACAGGCGCTGTCGTCGCACTGGGCGACCGGGCAGAGCAGCGCCGAGGACGCCCAGCTCGCCGCCCTGATGGCCTGGCTGCGTCCGGAGCCGGGCCGGTCCGTCCTCGAGGCCGCGGCGGCGGCCGAGGATCCCTCGGTGACCCCGCCGGCCGGGCCGGCCACCGACCCCTCCTTCGACAACCACGTGCTCGCGCCGCTGCTGTCGGTCGCCGAGCCGGACGTCGCGCAGCTCTCCGAGGTGCTGCGCGCGCAGCTGATGCCGACCTGGCGGCTCATGTGGCAGGCGCTCGACCTGCTCGCCACGCTCCCGCCGGGCACCCGGGTGGCGAGCCGGTGGGACGGCGACCGCGACGCGTTCTCGGCGTTCGCGCAGCATGTGGCCGAGGGCGGCGCCCCGCAGCCCCGCCGTGACGGCGCGGTCGCCGCGGCCGCCCGCCTCAGCCGCCTGGAGGCCGCGGCGACCCGGTACGCGGTCCAGCGCGCCTTCGACGACCCCCTGGTCATGGCCGAACACCGGCTGGCGGGCTCGGCCTTCGCCGCCGAGGTCACCCTCGCCAAGGCGGACCGCGTCGACGACAGCGGCAAACGCCCGGTGCTGCGCCCGCGCATCATGGTGGTCACCTCCGAGCCGGTACGCGTCGAGCCCGGCGCGAACCTCACCTCACCGGCCCGGCCCGGCCAGAAGGCGACGGTCATCTCGGTGACGCCGCTCGGGGACGGCGCGAAGACCGAGGTGCTGCTCGAACTGTCCGGGGGGATGGGGCGCAAGCTGGTCGCCGAGCCGGGCAGCGTGCCCGAGGTGGGGGAGCGGATCCTGCTGACCACGCTCAGCGAGGCGTACCGGCCCGGTGGTGCCCTTCCCGAACCGGACCAGACCCCGTGGACCCACGGCGGACCACCGGCTCCCGTGCTCTTGAGAGGAGTAGCTTCGCCGGCATGTCCGTGATCAGCAGTGGGACCATCGAGCTGGGCGGACGCACCGTCCACCGGCTCGGCTTCGGCGCGATGCGCATCACCGGTGAGGGCATCTGGGGGCCGCCCCACGACCACGACGAGGCGATCCGCGTCCTGCGCCTGATCACAGCAGTCTGATCAGCAGGAACGCTATGTCGTCGGCGCGGCGGGGGGCTGTCCCCACCAGACAGGTGCACAGCTCCTCGCCGGGCCGCTCCGCCTCGCTGCGCAGCGTCTCCGCGACCCGGGCGATGCCGTCGTCCAGCAGACGCCCCGGCTCCTCGACCAGCCCGTCGGTGTAGAGCAGCAGGGTCGACCCCGCCGGCACCGTGCGCCGGTGGGTCGCCCGCTGCGCGCGCTGCGCCAGGCCCAGCAGCGGCTGCGGCGTCTCCCACCAGGCCTCGACCGTGCCGTCGGCGTGCACCAGCAGCGGCGGCGGGTGACCCGCGTTGGCGAACGTCACGTCGTAGCCGGCGTCGCCGCGGCGGATCCGGGCCAGCACGGCCGTCGCCGCCGCCTTGACGTTCAGCCCGCGGATCGCCCGGTCCAGCTGGGTGAGCAGAGCCCCCGGCTCGTCGTCGCGCCCGTACGCGTCCCCGCGGACGAGATTGCGCAGCTGACCCATCGCGGCGGCCGCCTCGACGTCGTGCCCCGACACGTCACCCACGGCGAGCATCACGGAGCCGTCGGGCTGGGCGAACGCGTCGTACCAGTCCCCGCCCACCGCGGCCCCGTCCTGCGCCGGCAGGTAGCGGGCGTGCAGCTCCATGCCGGGGATGTCCGGCAGCTCGGTGAGCATGCTGTGCTGCAGCACCTCGGCGACGTGGCGCTGGCGGCCGTACAGTCTGCTGTTGTCGATCGCCAGGCCGGCCCGCCGCGCGATGTCGAGGGCGGTGCGCTCGTCCGCCTCGGTGAACGGCGGGCGGCCGGGGCCGTTCACCAGCGTCACGGAGCCGAGCATCCGCTGGGTGACCGGGGCGGAGACGGGGGCGATGACGAACGACGCGTACCCCAGCTTCTCGGCGATCTGCGCCAGCTCAGGGTTCGTCGTCCGCGCCAGGATCTCGTCCGAGGTCTCCCCGGCGCGACGGATCGGCTGCCCGGACCGCTGCACCCCGAGGACCGCGGACCGCGTGCCCAGCCCGGTTTTCATCAACTCGGCGAACCGCTCCACGTCCGTCGCGGCCCCGGCGTCCCGGTGCGCGGCGGCGACATGGCGTACCGCCCCGTTCTCGTCGACGAGCGTGACCAGACACCAGTCGGCCAGCCGCGGGGTCACGCCCTCGGCCAGCCGCCGCATGCCCTCCGCCATGTCGAGGGTGGTCGCGAACGTCTCGGTCAGCTCGGCCAGCATCGCCAGCTGGTCGTGGGCGCTCTCGGCGAGCCGCCGCGCCTCCTCGGCCCGGTCCCGGGCGATCCGCAGCCGCAGCTCCGACGCGCACGCCTCGGCGAGATCCTCGAGGATCGCCAGCTCCTCCTTGGTCCACGCGCGTGGTTCGGTGTCGATCGCGCAGAGCGAACCCAGCGTCAGACCGTCGGAATCCTTGAGCGGCATGCCCGCGTACGCCACCACCCCGAGATCCGGGATCGCCAGGTTGTCGCGGACCTGCGCGTAGACCCGGGCGTCCGGGAAGACCTTCGGCGCACCCTCGGCGACGACATGCTGACAGAACGAGTGCGACAGCGGCGTCTCCCGCTTGTCACCCCACGGCTCGGCCAGGCCGACCTGCCCGGGGAAGAACTGCCGCTCGTCGTCGACCAGAGACACCAGAGCCACGGGTACGCCCAGCAGGCGCTTCACCATGGCGGCGAAACGGTCGAAAGCGGCGTCCGACTCGGCGCTGACGCAGACCCGCTGCAGCGACCGGAGCCGCGCAGGATCACTCAACGTGCGCGAAGCGGACGCGGCGGCGTCACCGTGCTCGGCCATGCCCCTCCACCCGTCGCCCCCCGGCGGCTCGATCAGCCAGGCTACCCGCCGGAACGCGACACGCAACCCGGGTTCAGGGTGTGCACCCTGAGCGGCGACGGGTGTCTTCGCTTGGTCGGGCCGGGTGTCTGCGCGCCCGCCTGGGCCGGGTGTCTGCGCGCCCGCCTGGGCCGGGTGTCTGCGCGCCTGCCCGGGCCGGTTGGGTGCTCGGCGGGGCCCGTTTGCTGCCGTCGTTACGGGGCCGGGGTGTCGGCGGTCGTGACGCGGGCGTCCCGGGCGACCCGCGCCCAGCGTTCCCGCCACCGTTTGCGCAGCACGTCGAAGGCCGCGTCGTCGAGGCCGTACGTCGACACGGTCACCTCGACCATGCCGGTGTCCAAACTGTCCAGCGGTTCCTGCCCGGCGACCACCACCAGATGCCCGTCGGCGTCGATCAGCCACGCCACCCGCTTGCCCGCCCGGGTCGCCTCGCCGCCGGCCGTCTCCAGTGCCCGGCGTCCCGTCGTCGTGCCGGTGAGATACACCGTGCGGCGCGCACCGCTCGGCTGCTCGCCGAGGAAGTGGCGGAGCTGGATGAGGAACGACCGCCAGCCCTCCTCGATCGCGTCGTAGCGGTCGGCGTCACCGGTCCGCGGGCCGTCGCGCGCGACCCGGACCGTGGCCCGCTCGTCGTCGCCGGTGACCACCAGATACGACCCGTCGGCCCAGCCCATCTGCTCGGGCGCCTGCAACGTCGCCTCGGTCACGAAGATGTGCCGGATCTCCGCGTCGAGCTCGTCGTAGTCCCAGCCGAACCACTGCCGCAGCACCTCGGGCTGCGTCACGGCGGCCCAGACCCGGTCCCGCCCGGCGGCGACGGTCACTTCGACGGCATACGGCTTCGATATGCGTTGATCGCTCACGCCCCCATCCTTGCGTAGTCCATGGATCACGCCACGCGATGGTCATCGATTTCCGGCAGCGACATTCCGGATCTTCCACCACCCCTCCCGGACGCCGGCGCCGGTTCCGTGCCGCGGCCTGCCCTCGGCCGCGCACCCCGGCCCGCCCGCCGGCCCGCTGTCAGTCCCGAGCGGATCGTCCGCACCGTCTCCGTGCGGCCGAGGCCCGCCCACGCCGCGGCCGCGGTGAGGTCGCGGGTCGCCGTCGCCGCGTCGAGCAGCCCGGCGGCGACCAGCCGGCCCAGGGCGAACGCGGCCCGGTTCAGGGTGTCGTTGCGCGTGCCGACGGGGGCGCGCGCCACCCGATCGGTCTCGGCCTCGAGGGCGACCGCCGCGTACCGGTCCGGGTGGACGATCTGGGAGCGGCCGGGCTCCCAGCCGCCCTCGTCGCGGCCGGCAGGCGGGGGATCGGGGCCGGCGATCAGGCCGCACAGGGCCTCCGGCGCCGGTGCGCACGACTCGTCCGGCCGCACCACCCAGTAGTAGGAGGTGCCGTTCGCGTGCCGGGACGGGGGCGCGAGCACGTACCCGCCGGCGCCGCGCCAGTCGACCCCGGGTAGAAGGTGCACCCTGTTGCCATACCCGGTGGGGGTGAACCAGAAATGCCAGCCGCCGCCGCCCGTGCGGACCTGGGGTCCCGCCGGGATCGCGCCGCCCAGCAGGTGGCGCAGGCCGTGCCAGCCGGTGGCGGAGTCGACGTCGGCCACGTCCATGGCGATGCCCGTGCGCAGCCCGATGTTCGCGTCGGGCCAGCGGGCCCACCACATCTCGATCCGGCGGGGATCGGTGCTGGCGTCGGTGAGCCCGTGCCGTAGCCGTGGATGCTTGCCCGGCCGATCGCAGTCCGGCCGCCCGCACGAGCAGGATCCGTCCTGCCCAGGGTGGTGCACCGGCAGGACCGGGATCCCGTGCCGGGCGTACGCGAGGGCGGCGTCGAGCATCATTCGAACAAGTGTACGAGTGTTCGAGCGGGCTCGCTGGCCGGCCTGTGGACAACTCAGGAAACGAGTGTGTGCAGGACGTACGCGATGTGGTGCGACGTGCTCCAGGCCATCCACCCCGACGGGCTGCCGCCGCCGCGGGCGCTGCGGGCGTTCTGCGCGATCTGCGCGTCTCCCCATGAGAAACGTGCGCCCGTCGGCGGCCAGTGCGGGGAGGTGACGAGCGTACGGCAGAGGTCGTGGCATCGGTCGTCGCTGCGGCCGCCGCGCCGGGCCCAGCGGTAGATCCACCAATCCCGTTCGGCGGTGTAGCGCAGCGTGGGGAGTTGGCGGTGGTGGATGCCGTTGCGGCGTACGGGAGAAGTCACGCCGTAGTCCGCATAGCCGACACCGGGCTCGCGCAGCCGGGCCCACACCCGGGCGTCGTGCCGGCCCACAGTGACAGGCTCGTCCGTCGGCAGGTCGTCCAGGTTGGGCGGCATCGCGCCCGCCGCCACGGTGACCGAACGCCACGGCGTCGCGCGCGCCCACCGCAGCACGTGCCGGGCGCGTTCCTCGAAGCGGTCGGCGTGCGCCGCGCAGGCCGTCTCCGCGAGGTCTATCACCAGGTCGACGTGTTCGGCCTCCAGTCCCGCGCCGGTCAGCAGGCGGGTGGTGGTCGCGGTCGCCTCGGCCGGGTTGCGGGCGTCGGTATGCGGCTGAAGCCGCAGAACTGCGCGCATCAGGTGCATGCGCGCGGCCAGGCCGTGCTCCACCAGGCGGCGACGGCTGTCGTACGCCCGCAGCACCGGAAGCATCGCCACGCCCAGATCCGCCAGTTCTTCCGCGAGATCGAGCGGCGGTGACGACAGCGGGCCGGCGGGATCCGGCACGGCGCCCAGGTCGACGGCCATCACCCCGGTACGCGGCGGCATCTGGCGGACGAGCTGCGGCAGCCGGTCGGCGGGGGAAACCTCGACGATCGGGGTGACCCGGCGCGCCGCGGCGGCGTCGAGGTGGTGGAGGGCGGCCAGTTCCCCGCGCCGGGGTCGCAGGATCGGGCGGTAGACACCGTCCTCTCCGGCCTCGGGCGCCGTGAATACGGTCATTCACTCAAAGTAGCGAAGAATGTCCGGCGCGGGCCGATGCAGACTCCATTCCTCACATCGGGCGAAGATGCGAGGCTCGCCGGGCGCCGATCCGCCTCTCGAAGAAGTGTCGGTGCCGACCGCTACGGTGACGCCGTGACAGTGATTCCGCAGCTGGAGACGCCGGCCGCCGAGGCCGCCCGGGTCGTCGACGCCGTCCTGCGCGACCTCGCCACGTCGCCGCACCGCGGTGTGGTGGTCGACTCGCCGCCGGGCGCCGGCAAGAGCACCCTCGTGGTGCGTGCGGCCGGGGTGCTCGCCGCCACCGGCGCCCCGCTGATGATCGTCGCGCAGACCAACGAGCAGGTGGACGACCTCATCGCCCGGCTCGGTGCGGCCTCGCCGGAGCTGAGCGTGGGACGGCTGTCCGCCGTGGACTACTCGGCCAGCGAGCGGGTCCGCAACCATCCGTCGTGCCGCGTCGGCGCCAAGGTGGCCGACCTGGGCGGCCCGCCCGTGACGATCGGCACCGCGGCGAAGTGGGCCACGGTCACGGACGGCACGTGGCCGTGGGCGATCGTCGACGAGGCTTACCAGATGCGCTCCGACGCGCTGCTGCGGGTCGCGGCCCGATTCGACCGGGCGCTGTTCGTCGGCGATCCGGGTCAGCTCGACCCGTTCTCCACGGTGGAGGTCGACCGCTGGACCGGCCTGTCCTGGGACCCGATGCAGAGCGCGGTCGCGGTCCTGCTGCGGCACAACCCCGACCTGCCCGTGCACCGGCTTCCCGTCTCCTGGCGGCTGCCCGCCTCCGCGGCGCCCGTGGTCGCCGAGGCGTTCTACCCGTTCACCGGCTTCCGCTCCGGCACCGGCCCGGGGGACCGCACGCTCAGCTTCGCCACCCCGGCCACGTCGCCGCTCGACGAGGCGCTGGACACGGCGGCAGCGTCCGGCTGGGGTCTGCACGAGCTGCCGTCGCGCTTCACCGTGCGTACGGATGCGGAGGCCGCCGCGGCGTGCGCCGGTCTGGCCGCCGCCGCGCTGTCCCGTGGCGGCACGACCTCGTCGGAGTCGGGCACGGCATCGCTCACCGCCGACCGCATCGCGATCGGAGCCGCCCACCGCGATCAGGTCGCGGCGATCCGGTCGTGCCTGCCGCCTGAGGCGCGCGACGTCACCGTGGACACCGCCAACCGTCTCCAGGGCCGGGAATACGACCTCACGGTGGTCCTCCACCCCCTGTCCGGGCGCCAGGACGCGACGGCGTTCCACCTCGAATCGGGTCGCCTCTGCGTGCTGACCTCCCGCCACCGGCACGCGTGCGTGGTGGTGGCCCGGGCGGGCATCGCCGAGCTGCTCGACGCGCACCCCTCGACGGAACCGGTGCACCTGGGGGTGCCGGTGAAGTTCCCGGACGGATGGGAGGCCAATCAGGCGATGCTCGCCCACCTGTCCGCGCTGCGATGACCCACGCCCCGTCTGGTGAGACCGGCTCAGCCGAGCCAGGCCCTGATCTGCGGCTCGCAGACGGTCTGGACCCGCGGCCAGGGCACGCCGAAGACCGTCGTCGCCGAGTGGTCCACCGTCCGTCCTTCGTGGACCAATCGCGTGAAGAAGGCCACCAGCTTGTCGTCGCCGTAGGTCGCGCCCAGGCAGCGGATCGCCAGGTAGCCCATGGCGTAGAACCCCGCCCGGTCCGCCCGGTCCGGGGACCACGCCAGGTCCAGGCGGCCGGTCCAAGCCGTACGGGCCGCGTGCCGGCGGGCGTCCGGCAGGCGGGGGTACGCGGTGACCGGTGTCCGCCCGTACGCGATGTATTCGGCCATGCCCTCGATGGCCCAGGTGTCGTGCGCGCCCAGCGTGCCGAGGAGGGTGGCGATGTGACCTAGTTCGTGCGCGAGCAGCCGCTCATCCGGTGCGCCCGCCCCGTCCATCACGGCGAAGGCCGTCTGCGCGCTCGTCCGGTCCACGAACCCTGCCGCCTCACGGTCCTCGCCGATCGTCGCGTTCCAGTCGTCGCGGTCGGCCAGGTAGATCAGGTACCTGCCCGGTCGCCGGCCGGCCGCGGTGAACCGGTCCGCGTCCCGGGCGGCGTTCTCCGCCGCGGACAGCCAAGCCGCCGGCTGGGTGCCGTCCGATGCGGCGACGACCGTACGGGACCCGCGCGCGAACGTCAGCGCGGCCTGTTTCCACGGCACCACCCCGGCCGCGCCGGCCTGGTCGAATCCGGTCAGCACTGCCCGGCGCCCGGTCAGCCGCCACTGCGTCCGGGCGGTGATCACCTCGTCGTGCGGGACGTACGAGTCGGGCGTACGGCGGCAGGGCGCCCCCGCGAAGCAGACGCGCACCTGGACCTGCGCGGACCACGACTGGCCGCCGCCGGTCGGTGCGGCGGCGCGCGGAAGCCACGCCGAGATCTCGAAGCCGCGCAGGTTGGCGTACAGCCGTCGCAGTTGCGGGGTGAGCGACGGGTCGGCGGCGCGCAACCACCCGGCTTCGTCGCCCCGCAGCAGCGCGGCACCCTGCTCCTCGAGCACGCCGCGGATCGTGCGTTGCACGGCCTGGGCCCGGGCGGCCGCGGTGCGCGCGCGGCTCAGCGCGACCACCGACACGCCGCCCACCAGCACCGTGAGGATCGCGATCGCGGCCAGCCAGCGGGCCCGCCTGCGGGGCGGGGCATCGACGAGGGCCGGGCCGGTCACAGTGGCGGACCCTACCAAGCGGGGAGCCGGCTGAGCCGTGGTCGCGGCCGGATCGGCGCGGGTCCGGGCCGCGATCGGCCGCCGGATCGACGCCGGCGGCCGCGGCTCACGAGCGCTGCGTGTTCGGTAGACAACCGCCCGGTCACGACCGTGCGCGACCGGGAAAGCGCCGGCCGCGCGACCGGGAAAGCGCCGGTTGCGCGGCCGGGAAAGCGCCGGTTGCGCGGCCGGGAAAGCGCCGGTTGCGCGGCCGGGAAAGCGCCGGTTGCGCGGCCGGGAAAGCGCCGGCCGCGCGGCTGGAGGAAGACCGCGCGGCCGGAGGGGCTGTCAGGCCACGGCTGCGCGTTCGTCGCGGGGCCGGGCGAGGAGCGCCCCCACGGCGATCAGCGCGAAGCCCCAGATCGGCAGCTGCTGGAAGTCGCTCGGGGTGAGGAACCAGCCCTCGCCCAGATCGAGCCCGCGCATCAGGTCGACCGTCGGCCCGAAGGCGAAGCCGTGCGAGTGCACCAGCTCTCCGGTGCCGGCCGGGTCGGCCACGGTCAGGTAGCGCAGCAGCGAGGCGACGAATCCGGCGGCGGACGGAACGATCAGCACCAGGCCGGCCGCGGTGAGGATCGCGCTGCGGCGGGGCCGGCCGGCCGCCCGGATCCGGTGGCTCAGCGCCACGCCGGTGAGCCAGCCGGCGACGAGGCCGAGCAGGGTGCCGGCGATCGTCAGCGGCAGGTAGGAGGCGGGGCGCTTCGGCCAGCCGGCGATGGTGAGCATCGGGTGGCCGCCGGTGTCGGGGTACGCGTACACGTCGAGCCGGGTGTCGGCGTTCTCCGCGGCGAAGTGGACGTTGGCGAGGACGCCGTCCGATCCGTCGCCGGCCCGCAGCGGTCCGGTCTGCCAGCCTTCGGCGGCGAGCTTGCGGCGGGTCTGTTCCGCTGCCTGCCGCGCGTCCGCTCCGGTCGGGAACGGCGAGTCGGCCTGAAGGTAGAACTCCGAGGTCTGGCCGTTGTCCGGCGACGGCAGTACCCGATGGGCGAGCGCCCCGGCGTCCGGCAGGCCGGCGTAGCCGAGGGTGCCCGCCCACGAGCCGGCGGCGGCGCCCATGGCTGCGCCGATGAACAGGGCGAGGACGGCCGCGGCCAGGGCCAGCGGGCGGCGCGCCGGGGGCCGGAACCGCTCGCGGAGGCCGTCGAGGACGAGCCGCCCCTTCTCGGTGCGGGTGGGGCGGCCGTCGGGGCCCGCCATCTCGACCATCGTCTGGATCAGTTCGGCGCCGTGCTTGCGGCGCAGCCGGGCGGGGTACGCCGCCAGCAGCGTCCGGTGTCCGTTCACGCTCATGCGGCACCTCCGGCGGTGCCCGGCCGGAGGGAGAGCTGCTTCCCGGCTGCGGCGGCGTGGCGGCGCAGGCGCTCCGCCTGCTCGGCGAGGGCCGCGGCGCCGCTGTCGCTGAGCCGGTAGTAGCGGCGCAGCCGGCCGTCGACGGACTCCTCGCGGTCGACGGCGATGAGGCCCTGCTGGTCGAGCCGGTCGAGGGCGCCGTACAGGGTGCCGGGCCGCAGGTTGACCTCGCCGTCGGACAGGCGGGTGACGGACTGGACGATCCCGTAGCCGTGCAGTGGCTGGGCCGCCAGCGCGGTGAGGATGAAGAAGGTGGGTGCTTGCACGGCGAGGACAGTACGGTCGCCGATGTATATCGTCAATCGTTCTATTGCGATCGCGAGGTCACCGTCCGTTGATGTTCGCAGCGCTGTCACCTGCTCGAAATATCCGACCGATTCACTGTGAATAGAGGACTGACTCGCGAGCTGACATGCAACTTGCACGCGCGGTTCGCCGTGCAAGTTGCATGTTCGCGGGTCTCGGACCTGCTGCTCCAACGTCGCCGCAACGGTTTGATCGTCCCGCCGGCTTTCATTCACGACCGTTTCTGAGATCTCGGCTGAATTCTCTTCCAGTCGATCTCCGGAGATGGAACTCTTCTAGCCAGACGTAGCGCCAGCGACACGGACGGTGGTGGTACCGAATGCGTCCAGACGTTCTTGTCGGTCCCAGCGAGTGGGTGGTCGAGCAGTTCGGCGACAAGGTCGCCGCCGAGCTCTGGACCCGGGTTCCCGAGGCGTTGAGCACGGCTATCGACCGGGAGGTCAACGCCCGCCCCTCGACGGCACAGACCGCGGAACGGATCCTCAGCAACCCCCGGTGGCCGTTGCCGTACGAGGAGCTCGTGCTCTTCCTCGGCACGCTGCCGGGAGCGGACATCATCAGTGTGCCCCGGTCGGTCTACCAGCTCGTGGTCATCAACGGGCACGTGGTCGTCCCGTGGTGCTACGGCCAGTCGGCCGGCGACTCCATGCGCGACGCCCCGGTGGGGCGCTCGTTCGGCCGGCTCGCCCGGGAGCTGCTGCGCCGCTTCGGCCCGCCGTGGCGGCGGTCGCAGGCGGAGATGCCGCTGCCGCTCGACGCCGTCGACGAGCGGGAGGTGGCCAAGATCTGCGCGGCGATCGCCCGGATCGAGCCCACGCCCGAGGTCGTCATCGCCGGGTACGCGGGGGCGCCGAACCTCGGTCTGCTCCGCGCCTGCCTTGGCGAGATCAAGTCGACCGACAACGGCTCGCTGAACTGGAGCCACATCGACGACCTGCCGCTGCCACCCCCGGTCATCCCGCGCCCTCGCCGCATGCAGTTCCCCTGAGTTGCTCAGGTGGGGAAGGCGCACATCCTCCAGCGGTCGTCGACCTCGTCGAGGATGTAGACCTCGTCGGTCGTGGACCCGTTCGCGCGCCTGACCTCGACGCCGACCGTCGCCTGGCGCCGGTCGTAGTCGACGTCCGTCGAGGTGATGCGGAAGCCGGTGATCGCTTTGTCCTTCTTCGGCGCGGCGAGGTCCTGCCGGGGATACACGTCCTTCGCCTCCGCGCACAGGGCGTCGTACCCGGCGGGGCTGAGCCCGTCGCGGTAGTCCTCGATGAACGCGGACGTCGCCTTCTCGACCGCGTCGTCGATGTCGCTCACGTGCCTGAGCCGGAAGTAGAGCCGGCCGATGCCGAGGCTGCACGCGATGAAGACGAGCACGAGCACCGCGCCGAGGACGAACGGCCATTTCTTGCGCTTGCGGGGCGACGGCGCGGATGAAGTCACGCGCGTCACGATAAAGGTCGTCGATCTTTTCCGTGGTCCCGTACGGGGCTGCGAGAATGCCGGTCATGTCCGTGGATGGCGGGGTGGTGGTCACCGGCGGCGGCCGGGGGGTGGGACGCGCGATCGTCGAGCGGCTGGCCCGCGACGGCGCGACCGTCGCCGTGATCGAGATGGATCCTGCCGCCCTGCAGTGGGTGGCCGACCGGCCGGAGATCGTGGCGGTCATCGGGGACGCCGCCGACCCGGGCGTGACAGAGCAGGCGGCAGCCGCGGTGCCGGGCCCGCTCACCGGCTGGGTCAACAACGCCGCCGTCTTCCGCGACGCCTGGCTGCACGAGGACCCGGCCGCGGTCGCCGACCTCATCGGCCGCAACCTGCACCCGGTGATCGCCGGGAGCGCCGCGGCGCTGCGGGCCGGCTGTCCGGCGATCGTCAACGTGTCGTCGCACCAGGCACAGCGGGCGGTCCGGGGCGCGCTGCCGTACGCGACGGCGAAGGCGGCGATCGAGGGCCTGACTCGCGCGACGGCGGTGGACTACGGCCCGCGGGGCGTACGCGTCAACGCGGTCGCCCTCGGCTCGATCGCCGCGGAGCGCTCGGATGCTCATATGGCCGGTCTGGCGCCGGCCGCCGCCGAGCACTTCACGCGTGAGATCGCCGCGCTGCAGCCGCTGGGCCGCATGGGGCGTACGGCGGAGGTCGCGGAGGTGGTGGCGTTCCTGCTGTCGGACGCGGCGAGCTTCCTCAACGGCGCGATCATCCCGGTCGACGGCGGCCGATCGGCTCAAGGTCGAGACCCGGAGGAGGTGTGAACACTCCCCGCCACTCTTAACGTATATCGCACCCGGGGGCTTGCCGCAAGACCCGGGGTGCGCTGCAAAATCGCAGGTCAGAGCCCAGATTCTGACTGAGGAGAGACCTGCGTGAAGCCGCTGACCGCCGGCGCTTTCGACCTTCCCGACCGGCTTGCCGCCAAGGCGGATCCCGTCCTCGTCGCCGCTGACGAGCGGCACTTCGCGGCCGTCGCTGCGAGCCTCGAGCGGTCGATCGCCGACCTGTCCGAGCGTCTCGAGGCCGAGCGCCGGGCGCCGGCCGGGAAGGGCCGGCAGGCGGTGG
This sequence comes from Actinoplanes sp. NPDC049316, assembly GCF_040677315.1. Lineage (NCBI taxonomy): Bacteria > Bacillati > Actinomycetota > Actinomycetes > Micromonosporales > Micromonosporaceae > Actinoplanes > Actinoplanes sp. NPDC049316. The sequence continues at coordinate 153,313 of NZ_JBFAQM010000018.1, forward strand.
ACCGGGACACCGAGGTGCGCCGGCTCGCGGCCCGGCTGCGGACGCTGCGGCGTTTCGGCCTGGATCTGTGTCTCGGGCGGATGGTCGGCGCGGAGGACGGCGAGCCGGTGTACGTGGGCCGGCTGGGCCTGACCGACGGGTCGGGGCGCCGGCTGCTGCTCGACTGGCGGTCCCCGGCGGCCGAGCCGTTCTTCGGGGCCACCCACGCGAACCCGATGGGGCTGGCCAGCCGCCGCCGGTACCGCTGGACCCGGGGCCGGATCACCGACTACTGGGACGAGGTGTTCAGCCCGGACGGCGTGGAGGGGCACGCGGCGCTCGACGACCAGTCCGCGTTCATCGCGAGCCTGGGCGGGAACCGGTCGGCTCGGATGCGGGACGTGCTCGGCACGATCCAGGCCGACCAGGACGCGATCATCCGCGCCGGGTCCCGCGGCGCCCTCGTCGTGGACGGTGGTCCGGGTACGGGCAAGACCGTCGTCGCGCTGCACCGCACCGCGTACTTGTTGTATTCCGATCCCCGGCTCGGTCACCGCCGGGGTGGGGTGCTGTTCGTCGGGCCGCATCAGCCGTACCTGGCGTATGTCGAGGATGTCCTGCCCAGCCTGGGCGAGGAGGGCGTGCAGTCGTGCACGCTGCGCGACCTCGTCGCGGAGGGCGCCACGGCGACCGTCGAGACGGACGCGGAGGTGGCCCGGCTGAAAGCGGGAAAGGGCCTGGTGGCGGCGATCGACGCGGCCGTCCGGTTCTACGAGGAGCCGCCGGCCCGGGCGATGACGGTCCCGGCCGGCGACGCCGATGTCCCGCTGACCGCCGACGACTGGGCCGAGGCGTTCGAGGCCCCGGGACCGGGAACCCCGCACAACGAGGCGCGGGACGAGATCTGGGCGGAGCTGCTGACGATCCTGCGGCGCAAGTACGACGCGGACGGGCCGGACGAGATGGTCCGCCGGGAACTGCGCGCCGCCTTCAACCGGGCGTGGCCGGTGCTCGAAGCCACCGACATCGTCGGCGATCTGTGGTCTGTGCCCGCATACCTGCGCAAGTGCGCTCCCTGGCTCAGCACTGAGGAGATCCGTACGCTCCAGCGCAGCGACCCGGCGGCCTGGACGGTGTCCGACCTGCCGCTGCTGGACGCGGCCCGGCGGCGGCTCGGCGACCCGGAGGCGTCCCGGCGCAACCGGCAGCGGGAGACCGCCCTGGCCGCCGAGCGCGCGCGCATGGCCACGGTCGTCGACGAGCTGATCGAGGCGCACACGTACGACGACGGTGAGGGGGTGCTGGCCAGCCTGCGTCAGCTGGACCTGCAGGACGCGCTGGTCGACGAGGCCGCGCTGCCCCGCGCCGACCCGGACCTGCTCGCCGGGCCGTTCGCGCACGTCGTCGTGGACGAGGCGCAGGAACTGACCGACGCGGAGTGGCAGATGCTGCTGCTGCGCTGCCCGTCCCGCAGCTTCACCATCGTGGGGGACCGGGCCCAGGCCCGGCACGGGTTCACCGAGTCGTGGCAGGACCGGCTGGCGCGGGCCGGGTTCGACCGGGTCGCCCTGGCGTCGCTGAGCATCAACTACCGCACGCCACGGGAGATCATGGCGGCGGCCGAGCCGGTCATCCGGGCCGCGCTGCCCGACGCCAACGTGCCGGAGTCCGTCCGCAGCACCGGCGTCCCCGTCGTCCACGGATCCGTGGCGGAGCTCGGCTCGATCCTCGACAGCTGGCTCGCCGGGCATGCCGAGGGAATCGCCTGCGTGATCGGCCACCCGGCCTTCCGCGGGACGGCCCGGGTCCGCTCGCTGACCCCGGAACTGACGAAGGGCCTCGAGTTCGACCTCGTCGTCCTCGTCGACCCGCACACGTACGGCACGGGCATCGAGGGCGCGGTCGACCGCTACGTCGCGATGACCCGGGCCACCCAGCGGCTCGTGCTGCTCACCAGCCGGTGACGCAGGCGGACATCGGATAACCTGCGAAGAATGCCCGAGCCGCAGCCCGAGTCGCCGACCGTCATCCGGGACCGGGCCGTCTCCGTCGCCGACTACCTGCTGGCCGTACGCGCGCAGATGGAGCGCCCCGCGCGCGTCGTGCCGGCCGAGGCGCACTGGCTCGACGCGCTGCCGTCGCATCCCGCGTGCGAGATCGGGCCCGGCGTGGACGGCACGAGCTGGCTGCGCGTCGGCCTGCCCGAGCTGCCCGGGTCGCCGCCGGTCCCCGCGGAGCTGCGGCGGCGGTTGACCGAGGTGAGCCCGGCGGCCGAGCCGGTGCTCGCCGGCGAGCCGGCCGACGACGGCTTCGCGGCGTGGCGGGACGAGGTCTGGCGGCCGTGGTCGCTGCTGAGCCGGGCGGCCGAGCAGACCCGGGTGCTGCACCGGCAGCTCTTCGACCTCATGCACCAGGTCGACATGGCCGCAGCCACCACCGAGCTGGTGTGGGGTCACGGCATCCTCGAGACCGTCGTCGACGGCCAGCGGGTGAGCTATCCGCTCATCGCGACGCCGGTCCTCGTCGAGTACGAGCCGGACCGCTCGCTGATCACCGTGTCGCCGCAGGGCCCGTCCCGGCTGCAGACCGACGCGCTGTCCGGGATGGACGAGCGCTACCTCGGGCAGTTGCTCGCGCTGGCGGGCCCGGCCGGCACGCTGGAAATGGACCTGTGGAGCGACCTCGAACGCCGCGAGCTCTACGAACGCGCGCTGGGCCGGCTCGGGTACGACCGCGTCGTGACAGCGCCCGGGGAGGTAGCGTCCGGTCCGCACGTCGTGGACACCGGGGTGCTCTTCGCTCGGCCCAAGCAGCGCCTGCTCCGCGGGTTCCTCGAGCGGCTGCGCGACCGACTGCTCGCCGGCGACACCGAGGCGGCCGGCGCGCTCGCCGCGATCGTCGCGCACGAGCCGAGCCGCCTGCGCATGCCCGGCGACCGGCCGGAGGACTGGCAGCGCGTGGGGGAGCGGCTGCTCATGCCGCTGCCCACGAACGAGGCGCAGGAGTCCATCGCCCGGCGGCTCGCCCAGCACCGCAACGTCGCCGTCCAGGGGCCGCCGGGAACCGGCAAGACCCACACGATCCGCAACCTCATCTGCCACCTCATGGCGAACGGCAAGCGGGTGCTCGTCGTCGCGCAGAAGGAGGACCCGCTGCGCGTGCTCCGCGACGGCCTCCCGGAGGAGGTGCAGGCGCTCTGCCTGGCGGTGCTGGGGCGTACGACGGATCAGCTCGTGCAGTTGCAGCTGGCGGCCCGCGAGCTCTCCGACCGCGCGGCCACACTGGACCGTTCCGCCGAGGAGCTGCGGGTGCAGCGGCTCACCCGCAAGCTGGAGGAGGCCGAGCGGGAGCTGGCCCAGGCGCTCGGCGGCCTGCGTGCCGTGGCCGAGAACGAGGACGCGACGTACCGCATCGACGGCGTCGACCTCTCGCCCGCCGACGTCGGCGCCTGGCTGCGCGAGTGCGCCGCGGCCCACGGCGGCATCCCGGACGCGGTCGCGCCGGGGGAGGAACCGCCGCTGAGCGGCGACGAGTTCGCCGACCTGCTGGAGCTCGCCGCCCGGCTCGCCCCGGCCGACCGCGCGGCGGCGCTGCGGCAGCTGCCGGACATCGCCGCCCTGCCGGGCGCGGCGCAGGCCAAACAGGACCGATCCGACCGGTACGCGGCCGCCGAGCGGGTGTCGCGCCTGGAGGCGGCCGGGGTCGACCCCGATGCCGTACGCGCGCAGGGCGCCGACGCCCTCGCCGAGCTGCTCGACGGCCTGCGCGACGCGGTGGCGTGGCTGCGCCGCCGCGAGGGTACGTGGACCGACCGGCTCGGCCGCCTCGTCGCCGACCCGCACTGGGCCACGGTGTGGGCCGACCACGTCACGGCGACCGAGGAGCTGCAGCACTCGCTGGCCGTCCTGACCCGCCGGCTCGCCGGGCACCGCGTCGTCGCGCCCGCGGCCCTGACCTCGGCGCCCAAGCGGCTGCTGGCCTCCCTCGCCGAGCTGCGCGAACGGTTCGCCGCCGGCAAGGGGGTCAACCGGCTGCTGCAGGCCGCGCTCTGGAAGCTCGCCGAGGAGGTCCGCGTCGACGGCGAACCGCTGCGCTCGGCCGGCGACACCGACATCGCGATCGCCTGGGTACGCCGCGGCCAGGAGCAGCGCCGGCTGGGCGAGCACTGGGCGGAATGGATCCAGCGCCTCGGCATCCCGCCGCGTGAGGGCGAGCCCGAGGTGTGGGCCGGGAGCCTGCTGGCGGAGGCGGCACAGTCGCTCGCCTGGGACTCGCAGCGCTGGCCCGAGCTCTCCGCCCGCCTCGCTGAGCTCGTACCCCAGGAGGAGCTGGACCTCGACGCGACCCGGCTGGCGGAGGTCTCGGCGCTGCTGGACGACAGCCCGGTCGTGCTCGAGCTCGACCGGCTGGACACGGCCGACCGGGTGGTGGCCGACCACCTCGCCCGGTGGCCGCGGCTGGCCGCGGCCTGGCGCACCCTCGACGGCTGGGACGAGGCGCTGGCCGAGACCCAGCGACTCCTCGCGCTGCGTCCCGACATCACCCGGTACGGGCACCTGCGGGACCGGCTGGCGGCCGTGGCCCCGGAATGGGCGGCGCAGATCGAGGCGGGAGCCGTCCCGGCGGTCTCCGGCACGGCGTGCCTGCAGGCGTGGCGCTGGCGGCAGGCACAGACCTGGTTCGACGTGGTCGTGGGCAGCGTCGACCCGGCCGTGCTGAGCCGCCGCGCCGAGCACGGCCGCGACCGCATCCGGCGGCTCACCGGCGACCTGGTCGTCGCGTCGGCGTGGCTGGAGGTCGCCAAGGCGCTCGACGACCGGCGCCGGGCCGCGCTCGCCGACTGGACGACCGCGCTGCGCAAGATCGGCAAGGGCACCGGCCGCAGCGCCGCCGCCTGGCAGGCGCACGCCCAGCGGGCCATGGCCGCCGCGGTCGAGGCCGTACCCGTCTGGGTCATGTCGGTGGACCGCGCGATCGAGCAGTTCGCCGGCGGCGCCCGCTTCGACGTGGTGATCGTCGACGAGGCGTCCCAGGCCGACCTGTTCGCGCTGCCGGTGCTGTCGCTGGCCGAACGGGCCGTCGTGGTGGGCGACGACCAGCAGATCGGCCCGCAGCTCGGCTTCGTCGGACCGGTCACCGGGCTCATCCACAACCACCTCGGCGACGTGCCCTCCGCGGAACACTTCGACCCCGAGTCGTCGCTGTACGACCACGCCGTGCGGCGCTCCCCCGAGCGCATCCTGCTCACCGAGCACTTCCGCTGCGTGCCGCAGATCATCGAGTTCTCGTCCCGCCACTACTACGACGGCAAGATCCAGCCGCTGCGCGCGGACCGTCCGGCCCTCGCGCCGGTCCGCGCGGTGCTCGTGCCCGAGGGGGTACGCCAGCACCTGGCCGCGTACGGGGACGTCAACGTGGCCGAGGCGGACGCCCTGGTGGACCGCGTCGCGGCGATCGTGGCGGACCCGGCGTACCGCGGACGGTCGCTCGGCGTGATCAGCCTGCTCAGCACCAGCGGGCAGGCGACGTACCTGCTGGCGCGGCTGCGCGAGACCATCGGCGAGGACGAGATCCAGGCGCGGCGGCTGCGGGTCGGGGACGCGTACACGTTCCAGGGCGACGAACGCGACGTCGTGCTCGTGTCCACAGTGGTCTCGGACAACGACGAGCGCGTCGCGGCCTTCACCAAGCGCGAATACCACCGCCGCGTCAACGTCGCCGCCTCCCGCGCCCGCGACCAGCTCTGGATCTTCCACTCGGTGCGGCCGTCGTCCCTGCGCCCCGACGACGCCCGCGCGCTGCTGCTGACGTACGCGCTGAACCTCACGACGCCCGGCCCCCAGCCGGACGCCGAGCTGCTCTGCGAGAGCGACTTCGAACGCGCGGTGCTGCGCCGCCTGATGGCCCGCGGCCACCGCCCGACCCCGCAGTTCCGGATCGGCGGCTACCGCATCGACTTCGTGCTCAACGCCCCGGACGGCCGCCGGCTGGCCGTCGAATGCGACGGGGACGCATACCACGGGCCGGAGCAATGGGAGAGCGACATGCGCCGCCAGGCGGTGCTGGAACGGGTGGGCAACTGCGTGTTCGTCCGCATCCGGGGCAGCATCTTCGCCCGCGAGCCGGAAGCGGCGCTGCGGCCGCTGTGGCAGCGCATCGACGAGCTCGGCATCACCCCGGCAGCAGACGCCCGGGCCTGAGCCGAGTCCGGGAAAGGCCTTCCGGCGTACGCGGGAAAGGGCCCAGGATCGGGGGATGACCGAACCGATCTCCCTGGCCGCGGCGCTCGCCTCCTTCGACGAGCTGTGGAGCCCGCGCATCGTGACCAGCGTCAACGACTATGACGTGCGCATCGCCAAGGTGCAGGGCGAGCATGTCTGGCACACGCACGACCACACCGACGAGTTCTTCCTGGTGATCGAGGGTGAGCTGCGCATCGCCCTGCGTGACCGGGAGGTGGTGCTCGGCAAGGGCGAGGTGTTCACCGTGCCGCGTGGTACGGAGCACAAGCCGTCGTCCGAGGCCGGCGCCGCGATCCTCATGTTCGAGCCGACCGGCACGCTGACCGTGGGGGACCGGCACGAGGAGGTGCCCGGCCACGTCGACGCGACGACCGGGCACGCCCTCTGAGCTCAGCTGCCGTCGGGTTCGATCCGGGCCTTGACGCCGAGATGCTCGGCGAGGAGGTTCAGCAGCGCCGGGCCGTCCAGCAGTTCCAGCGGCCGGCCCGCGCCCGCCTCGTGGGCCTGCGGCTCGTAGCCGTCGAGGGCGACGAGGATGCCCTTGGTCGCGCCCGCCTCGGCCACGGCGTCGCCGAGCGCGCGGGTGGCGGCGGCGTCGACCTTGCGGCCGCGGACCGCGTGCACGACCACCGGGCCGCCGAAGAGCGGGCGCGGGTCCGTGGCCTGCCAGCGGCCGTCCGCCGCGGTGCCCATCGCGAGGCCCATGGTGCCGAACAGGTCGGCGACGGTCTGCTCCCACTCCGCGGCGTCCATCGTCGCGAGGTTGGGCCGTTCGTCGATGTCGCGCAGGACGTTGAACTCCTGGGTGGAGTCGATGGCGTCGCGGTCGAGGTCGACGGCCGGGGGCACGCCCTCCAGCTCCGCGGGGCTGGGCGACAGGCCCGCGTGCAGGTGCTTCAGGCAGGCCACCGGGTCGACGCGACGCAGCTTGATGGCGGCGAAGGTGTCCCGGTCGGTACGCAGCGACACCAGGCACGGCCGCACGAAGCGGCCCGTACGGCGGTCGATCGTGTCGACGATGCCGTTGAACAGCACCTCCGCGACCAGCCCACCGCGGTCCGCCTCGATGATCTCGTGCACCGTCCGCAGCGCCACCATCGAGATGATCTCGGTGTACCGGCGGCGGATCTCGGCCTCGTCGCGCGGCACCGCCACCAGGTCGTCGCGGACGCGGTCGTAGCGGTACTCCTTCACGACCGGGATGACCTCGACCGGCGGGAGGTGGTACTCGACGAGCAGGTGACGCTTCTTCGGCAGGTACGCGAGCCGGAAGTGCTGGGGGAAGTCGTCCGGGTACACCGAGTTGCCGAGCACCATCGCGAAGTACTCGACCACCGAGGCGGGGTCGGCGTTCGCCACGGCCGCCGCGAACCGGTCCACCTCCGCGTTGTACGCAAGCAGCTTCGCCTCGTAGCGCTTGCGGCTCTCCTCGTACTGCCGGCGGCGCAGGGCGAGCTGGCGGGTACGCCTCTCCTCACGCTCCGCCCACTGCGCCTTGGCCTGCGCGAACGCGCGTTCCGCCTGGGCCGTCTGCTGCTGGTGGAGCCGCTCGCCGCCGAGGATCTTGCCGACGCCGCGGGGCTCCTGCGGGGCGTAGCTCTGCCACGACGGCTCGGGCGTCGGGCGGCCCAGCGGGCCCGGGTCGAACGGCGGCACCTCGATCGGCTTCTTGAAGCGGTCGAGGTCGATGTGGTCGTCGACGTCCAGCGTGGACAGCAGCAGCGAGTCGAGGTCCGACAGTCGGGCGCGCAGGTCCGCGTTGGCCGCCGCGGCGTCGGCCGTGCGTGCTTCCGCGTACAGCCGGCGGTGCTCGCGCTGCCGTTCCGCGTCGGCGGCCGCCTGCTGGGCCGCCGCCATCGCCAGCTCGGCGTTGCGCCGGATCAGCTGCCGCTGCTGGGTGGCCGCGGTTCGTGCCCGTTGCTCGGCGGCCGCCTGCGTCGCGTGCGTCCGCTGCATGTCCCGAATGATGCCCATGCGTCGTCGTCCTCGCTCACGTGTCCGAACGGCCACCATATCCACCGCCTCGTGATCTCGTTACGGGGTGCACCGCTTCGGGCGCGGAACGTGCATATTGATCGTGGTCGACGGGTAGGAGTCGCACATGGTTCCACAGTCGGCACTCCGCGTAACTGTCCGTCATGGAAGTCCGGGTTTCCCCGCCACGCATCGGCGCATCCCGGCCGTCAGCCGATCGGCTAGATTCACCCTCTGATCGGGCTAGAACTGCCTGTTCGCCGTTCTGGCCGGCGAGGTGCGAAAACATTGTCGCGGCTGCCCCCTGTTACCCGGGGCGGTGACGCGTTGTAGTAGGTCAGGGGTATCGGTTCACTCGTGAAGGGGAGGTGGCGGCGGCGCATGACGGCACCCGATGAGCGCTTTCCCCGTCCGCGCGCCCTCCGGGACCGGCTCTCCCGCCGTCCCCGGCTGAGCCCGAACGCCGGTCCCCAGCAGCCGCGCCTGCCCGAGTCGCGCACCCCCGTCGAGGACGAGGTCTGGTTCACGTACACGGCCGACGGTGACCGGATCGTCTGGTCCGACGGACTCGCCTCGCTGCTCGGCCGTCCGCCGCGGGACACCGAGGTGAGCCGGCAGATCCTCGCCCGCCACGTGCACCGCGACGACCATGCCAAGGCGCTGGGCTCGATCACCCGCGCCTGGACGGCCCGCGAGCCGGTGCGCACCACCGTACGGCTCATGCGCGCCGACGGTGGCTGGTTCGACGTGGACTGCCGCCTCGAGCCGATCGCCGGCGCCGACGGTGCGGTCAACGGCATCCGCGGCGCGCTGCGCGACGTGTCGGCCCGCGAACGTGCCCGCCGCGAGGTCGCCCGGCTCACCCGCCGCGGTGAGACGGTGCAGCCCTCGGTGATCGAGCCCGACCCGGCGACCGGCCTGCTCACCCGCGCCCGCTTCGCCGACGAGATCGACCGCGCGCAGCGCCGTGGCGGCGGAGCGCTGCTGGTCGTCCGCGTGGAACCGGACCGGACGGACGGCGAGCGGCTCGAGCGCAACGCTGATTTGTTGCACCGTGCTGCGCGCGTACTCGAAGGGATCGTCAGGCCGGACGACCTCCTGGGCCGCGCCGGCCCGCACGAGATCGCCGTGCTGCTGCCCGGCGCCTCCTGGGTCATGGCCCGGCGGCAGGCCGACCTCTTCGTCGAAGCGTTGCGGACGCAGCCGTTCGTGCTGCCCGACGCCTGGGTCCACGCCCGCGCCTGGGCCGGGCTCGTCCGCTTCCGGCCCGACGGCGAAGCCGGCAGCCACGACCTGCTGATCGACGCGGAGCAGGCCTGGCGCCAGGCCCGCGACGCCGACCGGCCGGTGACCCTGGTCGCCGACCCGGTGCCGGCCCGGGCGCGGCAGGGCACCTACCGCAGCCGGGTCGCCGACGCCCTCGGCACCGACCGGTTCACCCTGTTCGCGCAGCCCATCCTGGAGTTGCAGACCAACCTGGTGCTGCGCCACGAGGTGCTGCTGCGGGTGCTCGACGAGACCGGCGGCCCGCAGTCGCCGATTCAGGTGCTGGACACCGCCGAGCGGCTGGACGCGGTCTACGACATCGACCTGTGGGTGGTCGAGCGGGCGATGGAGGTCGCGGCCTCCCTGCCCGGTCACTCCTTCCAGATCAACCTCTCCGGGCGTACGGTCGGCGACCCGCGCCTGACCGGCGAGGTCGAAACCCTGATCGACCGGTACGGCGTGAACCCCGAACAGCTCACGTTCGAGATCACCGAGACGGCCCTGATCGGCAACCTCAGCGAGGCCCGCCACTTCGCCGACCGCATCCGCGACCTCGGCTGCCAGCTGGCGCTCGACGACTTCGGCTCCGGGTACGCGTCATTCCGCTACCTGCGGCTCTTCCCCATCGACCTGGTCAAGATCGACGGTGAGTACGTGCGCAATCTGGTGCACAGCCCGGAGGACCAGGTGCTGGTGCGGGCCCTGGTGCAGGTCTGCCAGGCGTACGGGATCCACACGGTGGCCGAGTTCGTCCAGGACGAGCCGACGCTGCGGATGCTGCGGGAGTTCGGCGTCGACTATGTGCAGGGTTATCTGATCGGGCGGCCGGAGCCGGTCGCGGCGCTCGGTGCGCCGGCCCAGCGCCTCCGCCCTTCCTGACCGTTATGTCCCTCGACGTCCGCTGCGATTGCCGGCCGCTTCATCGGGGTAACGAGCCGGCATGGAGCACTACACGATCGCGACGATCGCCGAGAAGAGCCCGGACTTCCGCCGGGTGCTGTGGACGGGCAAGCACACCCAGCTCGTGATCATGACGATCCCGCCGGGCGGCGAGATCGGCGAGGAGGTCCACGAGGTGGACCAGATCCTGACGTTCGTGAGCGGTACCGGCGAGGCCAAGGTCAGCGGCCAGACCCGCAAGGTGAACCAGGGCGACCTGGTGGTGGTGCCGGCCGGCCACAAGCACAACTTCGTCAACGAGGGCCCGAACCCGCTGGTGCTGTACACGGTCTACGGCCCGCCGGAGCACGCCGAGGGCGCGGTCCACAAGACCAAGGAAGAAGCGGACAAGCTGGAAGAGGCCGGCAAGGACGAGCCGCCGCAGTCCTGACTTGCGCATCCTGCGCTGTCGCCCGGGAGACGTCCGGGCGGCCCGGCTTGCTCTGTTTGCTCTTGCTTGCTCTTGCTTGCGGCGGTCGCGCCTCCCCGCGGGGCGGTTGCGCCTTTTGCGGGCTCTCGCGGGGCGGTTGCGCTTCCTTCCGGGCGGCTTTCGCCTGCATTCCGGGCGGCGCAGCGCCGAGGCTCCAGCCGGCCTGTCCCGGACGGTGCAGGCGCCGAGCCTTCGGCCGGCTTGTCCCGGACGGTGCAGGCGCCGAGCCTTCGGCCGGCCTGTCCTGGCTGAGCCCTTCAAGCCGGCCTGTCCCGGACGGCGCAGCGCCGGGGCCGGCCGAGGCCCCCCAGCCAGCCGGTCCCGGCGCCGCGCCGGGGTGGAAAGTCCGAGCGGAACGATACTCTTGAGAGTTCAAGGAAGTCGATCGGCGTGCCCGATCGTTCGGTCCCCGTTACCCGAAGAGGGTGCGCGTTCGTGCAGGTCGCTGCCTTCGCGGCGGGACTGCCGCCAGGGTCCCGCAGCATTCCGAATCGGACGGACGCTTCCGTACTCACCGCGACAAAACGCCCGCAGCTGGTGAGGACGCCACGTCAGCAGCGGTTTTCTCCGGCGGGTCGCCCACCCGGCCGGTGAGCGGTCCCGGACAGGTCATTAACCTGCAGCCATGGACGAGCCGAGGTGGTTGACCGACGAACAGCAGCAGACCTGGCGCCGCTTCGTCGAGGTGCTCGTCAAGCTGCCGGCCGCGCTCGAGGCCCAGCTGCAGCGGGACGCCGGCCTCACCCACATGGGCTATCTCGTCCTGGCCACCCTTTCCGAGCGTACGGACCGCCGCCTGCCGATGAGTCGCCTCGCGAAGAAGGCGAGCGCCTCCCTGTCCCGCCTCTCCCACGTGGTGGCCCGCCTGGAAGCGCAGGGCTGGGTACGCCGCGAACGCGACCCCGAGGACGGCCGCGTCCAGATCGCCGTGCTGACCGACGAGGGCTACCGCAAGATCGTCGAGACGGCGCCGGGGCACGCGGGGATGGTGCAGCAGCTCGTCTTCGACCGGCTGTCCCCGACCCAGGTACGCCAGCTCGCCAAACTCTGCGACGCCCTCGTCGAGAGCCCGGCCGAGCGGTAGAACGAGCCGCCGCCCACGCCCGCCGAGCCCCCGCCGCGCTCATCGAAAGCCCGGCCGAGCGGTAGGACGAACCCCCACGGCCGCCGACCTCCGCGCCGCGCTCATCGAAAGCCCGGCCGGTTGCCGGAACCAGCAACGGCTAGAACCGGCCGCCGCCGCCCGTGCGGCGTCCCCGGCTGCCGCTGCCCCCGAAGCCGCCGCCGGACCACCCGCCGCCGAATCCACCGGACCGTCCGTGCGACCGGCCGCCGCCGGCCAGGATCCCGCCGAGCACCGCCCCGGCGAACGCCCCCGGGTCGAAGCCGCCCGTACCGTAGCCTCCCGAGCCGTAGCCACCCGGGCCGTGGCCGCCCCAGCGCTGCACATCCGCGTGCGCCGCCTGGCGGGCCGCTGCCGCGTGCTGCTGGGCCTGCTGCGCCTCGGCGACGGCCGTGGCCGGGTCCGAGCCGGCGAGGCTCTCCGCGATGGCGAGGTGTCGCTGCGCCTCGCTCAGCGCGGCCCGGGCGTCGGTTTCGACGACACCGCGCCGGGTGCTGATGAAGTCGGTCGCCGCCGCCACCTCCGCGCGCGCGACCGGGAGAGCCTGGGCCAGCACGCTCCGGGCCCGGGCCGCGCGTTCGGCCGCGTCGCGGGCTTCGGCGAGGGCCTGGTCGAGGGCGGTGTCGGCGGTCTGCAGGACGGCGACGGTCGCGATCGGGTCGGGCTTGGCGGCGCTCAGCCGGGTCCGGGCCTCGGCGACCGCCCGCTCCGCCCCGGCGACCGCCGCACCGAGGCCGGGAGCGCCGCCGCCCTGGCCGGGAGCGCCGCCGCCCTGGCCGGGAGCGCCGCCGCCCTGGCCGGGAGCGCCGCCGCCCTGGCCGGGAGCG